>NZ_JBYLHY010000079.1:0-1584 GCF_057749925.1 Paenibacillus sp. sgz302191 | reverse complement strand
CACTGGCTTTGCAAACAAAACCCTAACTGTGGGATGAAATCCATATAAAGGTATTCGTGATGAGATGGCACGCATGTAGTTGAGTGTCGTTTGGTTGCAATTTACTATAATTCGATATATATATAAATTTTACCATTCCACTTTTCTTGGAAGTATCGAAAAAAGTCAACGTCCGCCTAAGTCTAGACAATACCCATAATATACCTTTTATGTTTAATTGCTGCTTATTTGATCACAATCTGTTGGGCCTTTAACTTTTTAGGATGTTTTCGGGTGCGTCCTCGTTTGGCCTTTTTTCGTCGTCCTGCCGACAAGCGCTCCGGCTCCCGGTTGAGAGCCTGTACGAATACATCCCACGTGTGGAACCAATAATGCCGCATCGTTTTGAGAACCGTCCATGTCGTTTCTTTGGTTTGCGCTTCTTGTTTGACGAGCTCGCTTAACCCGTATGCGATAAGTGCGATGTAAATCTGGCTCCATACTGCTTCCGGTTTGTGGTTGAATAACTTTTTGATCTTCAAATGGCTTTTGATCCACTTGAAAAACAGTTCGATGAACCAGCGGCTTTTGTACATCTCAGCAATCTCTTCCGCGGTATGCTTCCAAAGACTTGTCACTACCCGGTAGACTCGCTGTTTGTCGTCCGTGTATTCCACCAGCCGAAGCTGGAAACATTCTCCGCTCTTCAAGTCTTTGACTTCCACAAGCGCATCTTTGAGGATATTCGAGTTCGCTGGAACCGGAAAGTCTTCCAAAACGCGGAAGCTGGAATTTGCCTTCACTCGAGCGACAAACGAGATGTTTCGCTTCGACCATTCATGGTACAAGTGGTAATTGAGATAGCCTCGGTCGAACACATAGATCGCATCGTCCTCCACCACTAAGGAAAGCGCCCCCGCTTGGTCGGACACCGCACTTGTGGATAGCACCATTCCATCGGGATGCATGCTGTCGCGATCGGCCACCACGTAACGCAAATGCAGTTTCACGCCGTTCTTGTCTTTCGAAAAGTACGCCCACTCGCCGGCTTTTTCGGGCAACGTGATTTCAGTGGCGTCGATGAGGTTTAATCGGCCGAGATTCGCTATCCCCTTCTTGTCCTCATGTAGCTGTCTGACCTGCTCAAGGACATGGAAGCAGAGACGCTGCACGGTCTCCAGCGGCAATTGCTCCATTTTCCGGTAAACGGAAGATGCGTGGACAGACGCTAGTCCAATAAACTGTTGAAGGATGGGGTTTGCGCGCAAACCGATTTCGATGTCGGACAAACTTTCCAATCCGCGAAGCTGGGCATCGATCAGCAACAACAGGGTTGTACCCGTAAGCAGCTTCTTGGCGTACGAGTCGCTAAAGGGGCACCGAAAGTTTTGTAAATCCAGTAAGCTTAAACACTTTTCAAAAACGGTATTTGATGGTAGACTATTACCCATATTGAGCTCCTATTTTAATGGATTTGGGTAACACGCCTAGATGATCTGACCATTAGAATAGGTTTTTTTATGCAAAATTTCAACATTAATTTACCTTTTTTGTTAAATAACATTTAAAAAATATGGTTTGTTACATTTGTTTGCAAAGCTAGTG
>NZ_JBYLHY010000078.1:0-1648 GCF_057749925.1 Paenibacillus sp. sgz302191 | reverse complement strand
ACTTTATACGAAAATAAAAAGTAACTCTAGCCTCGTATGATGGCAGAACGCGTTTGAAAACGGCTGGGTTTGGACATACTTATCTCTAAAAAAGCAAAAAAAAAGCCCACTGCCCGAATTTTAGCTTTATCTTCAAAAAAAATTAACCTGCTGCGTTTTCCGTTACTTGAACGATGTAGCCCATCTCATGTAGTTTTTTCAAGTAAAAATCAACGGTGTTTTTTTGGGACATGCCTGTGTGCATGTCTATTTCTTTGTATGCTGTTTTTTCTTTCATGATCCCATAGATGATTCGAATCAGGAGATGGCCCGTTGCTACGCATGCTTTGTTTTCCCCTCGTCGTTTTCGAATGCGTCTGTAGTGATCCCCGATTCGATTTTTTGACTTGTTGTTCGACCATGCGGATTGGGTTAACGCTCGTTTGAGATACTTATTTCCTTCCAGACATTTTTTGTTCTTTTTCCGACCCGCGCTTTCATGATTTCCGGGAGCTACCCCTGCCCATGAGGTAAACTGTTCCACGGTGGGAAAGCGTTCGGTTACATCGGGTCCCATCTCCGCAAAGATCGCTGCTGCCGTATGGAAATCGATCCCCGGAATGGAATCCAGACATTCGATTTCAGTTCTGTACGGCTCCAGTTGACGATCAATTGCCGCCTCCAGTTTCCCGATTTGCGCCTCCGCAAAATGCAAATGATCCCAATGCATCTGAATCATTTCTCGATGATGCTTTCTCAGATTTCCGTTGATCGCCTCGATGAGTTGCGGCACCTTGGCTTTCAGCTTCGTTTTGACCAATCTACGTATTTCGTCTGCCTCCAGCACTTCTCCGTTGAGCAATTTCTCAAGCAGCAAACGCCCCGATACACCAAATAGATCCGTCATAAACGTCGTCAACTTGATGTTCGCGTCCTGCAGAATCTTATGGATTCGATTTTTCTCTTGCGTCACCGTTCCCACCATCCGCACACGGTATCGCGTTAGATCCCGGAGATCCCGCATATGCTGGGGTAAGACGACGCTAGGTTCGATCAGGCCACACCGGTGCAGTTGCGCGATCCACTCTGCGTCTTTTTTGTCTGTCTTGCGCCCAGGGGTGTTCTTGATTCGTTTCGCATTCGCCAATACGAGGTTGCAGGTGGACTCCAATATGTTCCATATGGGTTTCCATAATACCCCTGTGCTTTCCATCGCTACTTCGCTACATGTGTGGGAGGCCAGCCAATCTTGTAAACAAAACAATTCTTTCGTGGTCGTACCGAAGCTTTTGATGATCGTCTTCGGTTTACTCTCCAGATCCCCATAGAGGATACAGGCTACCACGACTTCTTGGTGAACATCTAAACCCGCACAGCATTCTCTTACTGCATCCATGAGTCTACCTTCTTTCTTTCATCCATACTCACAAACCATGCGACCTGATCGTTGAAACTTTATACGCGCACTTGGGGTGCATTGGGCAGTGCTCGAGGTACGCAGTAGAACGGTTTTTGCAACAGGGTCGAGCCCCAATGTGCTTACGTCCTTTGGTTTGTTAGTTTCATCGTTTCCAGTTCTTACGCTTTTCAAGCTTGAAACTGGAGCTGTAGACCTGAATTATTTTCATTCTGTGGGGTGACGTCCACGACGTCATGGGGTTTTTGCAGG
>NZ_JBYLHY010000077.1:0-1777 GCF_057749925.1 Paenibacillus sp. sgz302191 | reverse complement strand
AAAATCGAACGAAACCTCTAGAGGGATCCTGAGTACGGCGGGACACGTGAAACCCCGTCGGAATCCGGCAGGACCATCTGCCAAGGCTAAATACTACCTAGCGACCGATAGTGAAGCAGTACCGTGAGGGAAAGGTGAAAAGCACCGCGGAAGCGGAGTGAAATAGAACCTGAAACCGTGTGCTTACAAGAAGTCAGAGCACTTTTTATGTGTGATGGCGTGCCTTTTGTAGAATGAACCGGCGAGTTACGTTTGCATGCGAGGTTAAGCTGAAGAGGCGGAGCCGCAGCGAAAGCGAGTCTGAATAGGGCGAATGAGTATGCAGGCGTAGACCCGAAACCGTGTGATCTACCCCTGTCCAGGGTGAAGGTGAGGTAACACTCACTGGAGGCCCGAACCCACGAATGTTGAAAAATTCGGGGATGAGGTGGGGGTAGCGGAGAAATTCCAATCGAACTCGGAGATAGCTGGTTCTCCCCGAAATAGCTTTAGGGCTAGCCTCGGATGTTCAGTTGTGGAGGTAAAGCACTGATTGGGTGCGGGGCCCGCCAAGGGTTACCAAGTCCAGTCAAACTCTGAATGCCACAAACTGTAGTCCGGGAGTCAGACAGTGAGTGCTAAGATCCATTGTCAAAAGGGAAACAGCCCAGACCATCAGCTAAGGTCCCCCAGTGCGTGTTAAGTGGGAAAGGATGTGGAGTTGCACAGACAACCAGGATGTTGGCTTAGAAGCAGCCACCATTGAAAGAGTGCGTAATAGCTCACTGGTCGAGTGACTCTGCGCCGAAAATGTAACGGGGCTAAATACGCCACCGAAGCTATGGCATGTACGAAAGTACTTGGGTAGGGGAGCGTTGTGTGCGGGTTGAAGTCTGACCGGAAGGACAGGTGGACTGCACACAAGTGAGAATGCCGGTATAAGTAACGAAAAGATCAGTGAGAATCTGATCCGCCGAAAGCCTAAGGGTTCCTGAGGAAGGTTCGTCCGCTCAGGGTAAGTCGGGACCTAAGGCGAGGCCGAAAGGCGTAGTCGATGGACAACAGGTGGAAATTCCTGTACCACCGTAGCCGTTATGAGCGATGGAGTGACGCAGAAGGATAGTGACGCGAGCTGATGGATGCTCGTCCAAGCAGTGAGGCTGGTGTGTAGGCAAATCCGCACACCATAAGGCTGGGCTGTGATGGGGAGGGAAATCTTTAGTACCGAAGGTCATGATTTCACACTGCCGAGAAAAGCTTCTAGCCAGGCGAAGGTGCCCGTACCGCAAACCGACACAGGTGGGCGAGAAGAGAATTCTAAGGCGCGCGGAAGAACTCTCGTTAAGGAACTCGGCAAAATGACCCCGTAACTTCGGGAGAAGGGGTGCCTCGGTAGGGTGAATAGCCCGAGGGGGCCGCAGTGAAAAGGCCCAAGCGACTGTTTAGCAAAAACACAGGTCTGTGCGAAGCCGCAAGGCGAAGTATACGGGCTGACGCCTGCCCGGTGCTGGAAGGTTAAGGGGAGCGGTTAGGAGCAATCCGAAGCTGTGAACCGAAGCCCCAGTAAACGGCGGCCGTAACTATAACGGTCCTAAGGTAGCGAAATTCCTTGTCAGGTAAATTCTGACCCGCACGAATGGCGTAACGACTTGGGCGCTGTCTCAACGAGAGATCCGGTGAAATTTTAATACCTGTGAAGATGCAGGTTACCCGCGACAAGACGGAAAGACCCCATGGAGCTTTACTGCAGCTTGATATTGGACTTTGGTACGATCTGTACAGGATAGGTGGGAGCCGT
>NZ_JBYLHY010000076.1:0-2439 GCF_057749925.1 Paenibacillus sp. sgz302191 | reverse complement strand
ACTGAAGAAAATACGGATAAAGCCATTGCTGTTGAAAGAACGACGGTTAGACTTTTCTTCATAGAGTTTCTTTCCTCCTAAGTATTTGAAGTTTTTTGTTATAAAATCTTATAACCGATGGGAGTGTACAGCGATCTTTACATCACTTTTGTGTAGATTTTTGTCTATCACCTAATCTACAAAAACAGTATACTATCTGTTATTCACTCAGTCATTGATAAGAATTTTCCAGCTAATTCATCGTCACGGATTTGTTTTAGCCGACTTTGCTTTGCAATAATTCAATCAATTGCTTGCCCGGATCTTTCATTTCACCTGCAGGTCGATTACCGCCGCCTTTGCCATCTTGGCCCTTGGACCCGTTCGTACCTTGGTCTTTCGTCTGGCCCTGATTTGTGCTTGGCGCCTTGGATGCATCCGCATTGCCGGAGGAATCCGTACTTTTCGCTGCATTCCCGGCATCCGCATTTTTCTTGCCGTTACCGCGGTTAGCCATGCGCGCGGCCGCATCGTCCACAAATTTCTTTTGGGCATCCGTCAGATTTTCAAGCAGCTTGGCCTTGCTGTCGTCGGTAATCTCGCCTTTGGCGACGATATCTTGAGCTGTTGGCAGCATCGCTTGCGCTTCTTCTTTCGTAATTGAAAGTCCATCGGCTTTGTCCATCATAAGCAGCGTTTGGAATGTGGAAAACATTTGCCGCTGCTGCTGACTCATCGCAGGCCGATTTGGGTTGGATTCCTTTTGATCCGTCGTTTGACTCTGGCTTTGCTGTTGTGGCTGCGCGGTGCTGACTGCGGCAGAAGCGCTTTGTGCCGCCGGCTGGTTGCCGCAGCCGCTTAATAAAACGGGGATGACCACACAAATCCCGGCTAGCTTTTTTAAATTCATTTAGGTGACCACCCTCCTATCTGATTCCTACAAATACAAGGGTACAGCCGGTTTGTGAAGAAACTAAGACTAAAAGCTGAAATCAGCATAAAAGTTAGCTTAAAATAAGCTGAAATCGCCCGATTTCATGGGATTTTCAGGATCGGCAGACCGGAATTTTCCATAAATTTAAGACTGGAAAAAAGGCCCACCTTAAAACAAAAAAAGACCCCGAAGGGTCTTCTTTGATCGCTTGATTATTGAGCCGTCAATGCGATGCTTGCCGACTTGCCGCTTGGTGTTGTAGCTGTCAGGTCGAAGCTTACGGATGTCGATGGGCTTGTTGGTGTTGCTGCTACGTTGCCGTATTGGTCCACCGTTACAGTACCGCCCACAACATGGTCGACCGAGAATGTTACACCCATCAAGTAGTTGTACATTTTCGCGTCGCCGTCTTCGTACTTGATGCCGTAGTTGTCGATGACGTTGATGCCTGTGAATGCGTTGAATCCGCTGAGTCCGATCATTTTGCTTGTATCGTCGAAGCTCACTTGATCCACTGCAAGCGCATCGCTCTTCACAGTTACTGCAGTTGTTGCTGTTTTCACTTTGCCGTCGTTCGTTTTGAAGCTCACGTTGATCGTTGCCGTTCCCGCTTTGTTACCAATCACATACCCTTTGCCACCTGTGAGGACCACTTGGGCTACCGATGTGTTGGAAGAGGTGATGGCGGTAATTTGTTTCGGCAGCGATACCGTGTCGCCGGCCGCATTCGTTGCAGATACGGTTACTTCGCGAGCCAGTTTACTTGTGTTAGCCGCTTTTTGGTCCGCTGCGCTCAGTGTGCCGCTTGTGTCGTACTGCGCTCCGTCGATGATCACTCCGCTATCGATAGCGTTGAACAAAGCCGGTACGCTGTTCAGGCTGTAGCTCAGGCTGTCAGTCGATGTCGCTACGTCTACGTTGCGAGTCACGGTGTCAACTACGCTCTCTTTGCCCGATGCGTCTACTTTGATCAGTTCCACTTTCACGCCGAACGTTCCCGCCGCGCTTGATCCGGTTGCCAAGCGGTACGTATCGTTCATTTGGTTGAACGCTGTATTCTCAACCATGCCTGTAGTGCCGCTCACAGCTTGAAGGTTTTTGAAGCTGTTTGCCGTTGTGAACGCAGCTGTTACGGCGCTGGATGCAGTATCATTGTCCGCTGTGATCGCTTGTACGCCTGTTGTTGTGTTCACCGGCGTCATTTTCGTGTAGTAATATACGCTGCCGGAGCCGGACGTATTGGCGTTTGTTGTCGCATTGCCTTGACCGTCCGTCAACAGGTAGGAATCCTGGCTTTTGCCGTATTGATCAATTGCTTGGACGACAAAGCTTGTGTAACCGCCAGGTACGATTTGCTTAGCCGGCTCAGTGACGACTTTCAAGTGATCCGGGATACGTGCGTTGCCGACCGTGTAGGACTTCGTAGCCGTGCTGTTCGCACCGGACGTTGCGATGTAGGCATTAACCGTTACAACGCCGTTATGGCCCGCTGTGATGTTCGACAAGCGGATGGAACCTTTGTGTTC
>NZ_JBYLHY010000075.1:0-2452 GCF_057749925.1 Paenibacillus sp. sgz302191 | reverse complement strand
AAATCATATTGTCACTGCTGCTCATTGAGGTCCACATTAGTCATCCCGCCCTATTAATCGTCTTACTGGACAGTATTGACTATTTTTCTATTACACAGACATTAGCCATGAACTATAGCGATGAAGCATAATTGCTTAGTTATATCAGCAACAGCAGGTTCGGGTAAATCAACATTATTTAAAAGTTTATTTATGCGAACGCTTGAAGATGGAGATTATATACCATTATTTGTTGAACTTCGTAATATAAATGACTTGAAGATTGGTGTTTTCCAATACATATCACAGACACTATTGGGAATGAATACCAGTGATACCAATGATATTGTGACTAAGCTACTCGATGAAGGTAAAATTGTCCTATTTTTAGACGGTTATGATGAAATTGACAGAGATATAAGAGACACAATAACGAAAGAAATTATTAGTACTAGTGAGACTTTTAGCAATAGCTATTTTCTCGTCTCATCTAGACCTGATGAAGACGAATTTATTAGATGGAACAACTTTTCTGTTATTGATGTTTTACCTATGAGTAAAGAGCAGTCTATGTTACTAATTTCAAAAATAAAGTATGAAGAAATTGTTAAAAAAAAGTTTTTAGAGGAAATAGATAAGGTTCTATATAAGGATCATCAAGAGTTCGTATCAAATCCATTGTTATTAACAATCATGTTAATGACTTTCAGTCAATATGCTGAAGTTCCAAGTAAGATACATATCTTTTATGAGCAAGCGTTTGAAACTTTGTTTAACAAACATGATGCGACTAAAGCTGTTTATACTAGAGATAGGTTTACAAAGTTGCCTATAGATGATTTTAAAAAGGCATTAAGTGCTTTTAGTGCCCTGAGCTATTTAAAAGGCAACTCAAGTTTTGATTACAAAAAGACAGTTGAGTTTTTGAAGTCTGCCAAGGATGTAACAAGAATTGAATATGATGAGGATGCACTATTAAAGGATTTATTAAAATCGGTTTGCATCCTAACAAAGGATGGTTTGTTTTACACGTTCAGCCATAGGACTTTCCAAGAGTATTTTACAGCATTATTTATTATTGACTCTAAACAGAAGATCCAAAAGAGTATTTTAAAGGAGATACACTATAAAATAAGAAACGATAAAGTTTTTGAATTTTTATACGCAATGGATAAAACAACACTAGAGGAGAGTTTCATCATTCCTGTTTTGGAGGATATCAAAAAAAAGATAGGCTACAATTCATCGTCGGTTCAAGAGTATCTTATGCGTTTTTTGTCCTTATCGTTTGAGAAGATTAGTTTTTCAAAGGAAGGAAATTTAAGATACCTCTATAAAGATAAGTTTGCTTACTCGATTTCAGGTATTATTAAAATTGTTGGTATTTACGGGGAATATGAGAAGCACGAAAAAAGTCAAGAAGAGAAAGAATTCATTTCCAAATTATACTTGAGTTTGCAAGATAAAGTAGATATAACCTATAATCTCAAAGATGATGAAACAAATGAACAAGTTGAATTTCTTGAAATAATCATTACAAATCCAATTATCACCGATGCTTTACCTACTTTGGCTAAATACTTTTTAAATGGGTTAGAAGGGGCGATGAACTTACTAGAGAAAATAAAGAATGAACAAAGGCAACAAGATGAGTCTCTTAAAGAGATGATTAAATCCGGTTCGGGTGTATTCTTTTAGTAAGTGAGCAAATGTCATTCCATGTTCCAGTTGTACTCCCTGTCACCTCGTCACATGTGGAGTACGTGGTAAGGATAAATCGCGATGAGAAGCATTGATGTACAAGGGTTCGCGATCAAAAGTAAATATATTCCTGCATTAAAAAAATGCGAGTGGAGTTGCACTATATCCCTTTCACCGTCTCCACACATGTGGAGTGCGTGGTAAGGATATATCGCGATAAGAAGCATTGATGTAAAAGGGTTTGCGATCAAAAGTAAATATGTTCCTGCATTCAAAAAATGCGAGTGGAGTTGAGTGCGGGAACATATATCCCTTTTACGCACAAGGCATGTGGAGTGCGTGGTAGGGATATATAGAGAAGATTAATGAATTGCAGTAGCTACCCAAAATATCAAAATGAATCAGAGAACACAGGCACCTTTGTCGGTCAAGCAGGCAGAGGTGTTTTTTTACAATAAAACCACTGAATTCGACATGATTCAACAATTAAATTTATGGAGAAAGGTGCAAGTTATCTATATAATAGTGAATACTCTTTTGAAGATATTGGGAGGGCTCAACATGTGACTTAGGAATGGAGAAAGCTATTTTCAAGAAATTATTTGAATTTTAAATCTTCTAAAAAAAGGATATTATAAGTACTTTTTGGCTATTCGCAGTTTCACATGGGTAATATAAATCTATAAAACTCGGACAAGGGAATCGTATTCAGCTCAAATCGCTAGATTGTTCTCCTCCTGATCGTCGCAAAGAATAGGACCTCCACAAGTTG
>NZ_JBYLHY010000074.1:0-2530 GCF_057749925.1 Paenibacillus sp. sgz302191 | reverse complement strand
ACATGTGGCGCGAGCTTCTCATACAGCGGGTAAAAATCAATATACGGATTGGCCGTGCCCCAACCGGAAGCGAATACAACCGTTACATCCCCTTGACCGCCGGTATATAAATGCATATTTTTCCCATTCACTTTGTACAGCTTGCCGCTAGGGGTATAAGTTTTCAAATCATTCCGGACGCTCACCTGTTCATATATCGCGCCTGATCCCAGAAAAACAAGAATAGCCACGAACCCGATAACAACCGTCTTCCATAATCTTTTACGCCATTTTTTCATCTCTCACACTCCCCTGGATGTCAATATGTTAAGTTAATTGGTTATGGGAACCTAAAAGTGACTAAGGAAACTTATGATTTATTTTCGGTGAACGATAACGTTATTGTTGATCTTGAGGATGATAAAGTGATTTTGTGTGCATGTCCAACGGAAATTACAATGGTTCCAGGATTCACTCCTGAACGATTACGCCGCTCCTGTCTTTTTTCTACATTGATTGGTCTTGCCAAATGAATCCTCCTATCTTTAAACTGAATTTTTTATTAATTAAATGATCCGGCATTTAATTAAAAATATATCTTTAATTACGAATTATAGCAAGAGTGAATTCATCTTACTCATGAGTAGGATAAAACTTAGCAAATAAAAACGGCTCAACCTAAGAATCAGTGCTTGACTTCCAGAAAAAAGATAACTTGATTACGCTAACGGAGAACGATAGTTCAATTAAAACAACGGCTGTCTAGGACATTATTTCTCGTCCTTTGCAGCCGCTATTTTGATTTTTGGGCCATAGAATATTGCCTGTTTTCCAACATGTCATTAAGTATGTTTTTTGACATGTTACGTACTATTAAAGGTTTACATGAGCATTTCTCAATCAATATTTGTGGAAAGAGATGTTTGAAATTAAAATACCTTGGTTGGCGGCATGAGGGTTTTACACTGGTAAGCGTATTATTACTTCCAAAGGTCACTTTCTGGTTGTGGGCGATACCGTTCATGACCAGAACGCCGAGCAGTGTTTTCACAATATCGACATACCCATACCCCGTATGAGTATGTTATAGTTTGTTTGTAAGAATAGAATCCCACTCCAAAGGAGAGATCATCTTGAAAATCGCAATCATGCTTTTCGATGGAATCACAGCATTAGATGCAATTGGTCCATACGATGTATTTGCTGCTACACTGAAATGTGAAGTGAAGTTTGTCGCTAAGAAAAAAGGGTTAATCAAACTGGACTCAAATATGGGTTATTTGCATGCCGATTACAGTTTTTCTGAAGTTACTTCAGCTGATATTCTCGTTGTTCCAGGTTGCAGTCCGCCAAATTATAAAACTCCAATGAATGACGAAGAAACGTTAAATTGGATTCGCCAAATACATGAAACTACGAAATGGACCACGTCGGTTTGTAACGGCTCTCTGATTTTGAGCGCCGCAGGCTTGTTAAATGGAACCGCAGCCACCAGTCATTGGGGATCCTTCGACCTGCTTCAATCTCTTGGAACAATTCCAACAGATGAAAGAGTGGTTCGTCAGGGCAAAATCGTTACAGCAGCGGGTGTCTCCTCTGGTATCGATATGGCACTTCAATTAATAGCATGGGAATTGGGAGAAGATATGAGTAAAGGAGTCCAGCTGATTTTGGAATACGATCCTCAGCCTCCGTTTGACACGGGTTCCCCAAAGAAAGCGCCTGCTTTATTGGTAGAACAAATAAGAGGGATGTTACAAGAGTTTGCAAAACGGGAGCCCAATTTATAAATCACAAATAATTCAGCATATTCTCAATAGCGTTATTGAGGTAGGTGTAAGGTATCTGAGCAAGACCTCATTCCGGTATTAACATGGCTTAAACGTTCAATATTGTTAGTACTTGGTAGCGGAAATATCCAAAGAAGAAGAAGGAGCGAAGTGCTCCTTCTTTTTTATAAATCGAGATCATTTGAATCAAAGAGAAACCTCTCATTGGTTGCACCCCGGTGCTATATCTCATTAGTAGAATGTACATGTCTTAACACGTTAAATTGTATAGTTACTAATTTTTCAAAAAAAATTGTATGTGTCTTCGTTTCTAACGGTTACCCCTTAACGGGGTGAAAACTGGTTATTTTAATGTTCAAATCCTCTTAACGGTGTAAATCTGCGTTTTGCTGGCGGTCCCCCTATATTAAATAATCACTAATTTGGTTCTCTACGCTCATAGGAGGGATATTGTTTGTTAAGTAACATAAAAGAACTTTTTGGCGATTTGGATTTCTTTTCAAAGCAAGTTGCTGAGGTAGATTTATCCTCCTGATGATTTGCAGTGGATTAAAGCCATAAGAGAAATCTGGATTACTGAAAATTATCTTAAATTTGAAGGTATTCAGTTGGAGTTCGTTGATGTAAATAATTTTGCTTCATCGCTATAGTTCATGGCTAATGTCTGTGTAATAGAAAAATAGTCAATACTGTCCAGTAAGACGATTAATAGGGCGGGATGACTAATGTGGACCTCAATGAGCAGCAGTGACAATATGATT
>NZ_JBYLHY010000073.1:0-2710 GCF_057749925.1 Paenibacillus sp. sgz302191 | reverse complement strand
CGCTGGTACTACCCGTGCGCGTTGTTCCTAGACAACCTGCTCAGAAATGAACAACAAAACTAGGGGGTTTCTAAAGAGACCTAACTTCATATCTGAATGGATGGGGGAAATCCCCATCACGTTAGAAGATTGGCTAACGTTCCTTGAGACTCCGACATGCAAAAAGGAATACCATTCTCTTTGTATGAAGCTCGGTAAAGACGGCGAAAACCATTCCTGTGATGGAACGAAGTAGTCGGAGGGCTACAAAGTGGCTATGCTGAGAATGGCTCAATGCCTGACAAACCTTCGAATGTACAGCTCGAAAACCAGAAATAACCGAAGCAGAAGGTTGTTGCTCCTGTAAGGGAGTCCATCGTGGACAAAATACTGGGTAGTATAATGTCTACCCCATTCCCATAAAGGAATGGAGTTCTGAATCCACCAATCATGGATAAAAGAATGATGGACGGGCTAGAGAAGGCAGCTAAGGACACACATGTAAAGCTAAGATATGAGGAACAACGGAACTACGGAAGAGGATGGAAACGAATGGTATTTCGAAAGCCTCTAAACAGTAAGAAATGACTGTTGAATCCGTAGGACAGCAGCCCGTAGTAGTTTGAGACAGGGAAAGCCTGTTACATGGCGAAGGGGCATAGTCTTTACGTACACGATATGAAATGTCAACTGTCAAGGAAGCTGAAGCGCACCTGACTAAACCCAGCAAAGCCGCACCCATAAGGAGGTGGTGACGTTGGCTCAACAATTTGACTATCCGAAATCTGAACAACAACTCCGAACTATCCAAGACAACATGTTTGCCCTCTCCAAGAGAGCAAAAGAATCACGAACCAGACCAGCGTTTAAAGGGTTAATGGAAATCATCACATCGGAAGCCACTATCATTACAGCAATTCACAACATCAAATCTAACAAGGGCAGTAAAACCGCAGGAACGGATGAGGAAGTCATCATGAAATATCTTCAACAAAGCTACTCTCAAACAATCGAAGATATTCGCAAATACACAAGTCATTATAAACCAAATCCAATCCGCAGGGTATGGATACCAAAGGCTGGAAAGAAGGAATTGCGCCCATTGGGGATACCTACCATAATGGATAGAATTCTTCAAGAATGCATTCGATTGGTGATCGAACCAATCATGGAAGCGCAATTCTTCGAACACTCCTACGGATTTAGACCCATGCGAAATGCTCATCAGGCCCTTGAAAGACTAACAGATGTTGTGCATAAGACTGGGTATCATTGGATTGTTGAGGGAGATATAGTAAATTCTTTGATACGGTAAATCATAGACGATTGCTACACCGCCTATGGGAAATGGGTATCAGGGACAGAAGATTACTTCAAATCATCAAAGTAATGCTGGAAACAGGCATCATGAAAGAAACTTCTGTAACCGATTTAGGAACGCCGCAAGGCGGTATCCTGTCCCCTCTTCTAGCCAATGTATACCTAGATATTTTTGACCAGTGGGTTACATACCAGTGGGTGGATAAGCCGACAAAATACAAACACGCGAAACAAAACAACAAACTGGCTTCACTTAGACGAACGAAAATTCGTCCAGCTTACCTCATTCGGTATGCCGATGATTGGGTTCTTGTAACGCAATCTAAGGACGAAGCCCTGAAATGGAAAGAACGTATTACCCAATTCTTGAAAAACGAATTAAAACTCTCACTGTCCGATGAGAAAACAACCATAACCCATATAACCCGACATAAAGTAAAATTTCTGGGATTCGAATACAAAGTTGTCAAAGGAAATTCAAAAAGGGGATTTATCTCACGAACAAAACCAAACACCGAAAAGATTAATTCCAAGGTCAAAACGCTTTTGAAAAAGGTAAAAGATTTGAAAAGACAACCAACGATGGAACAATTAATCCATCACATCAACCTTATCAATAGCACTATTCGTGGGATAATTAATTACTACAAATCAGCAACATGGGTAAACTTTGAGCTCGCAAGGTTCGCATTTAAATTAAACTGGGTCTGCTACGCAAGTCTGAAAAAATATGGAGTAAAATGGTTGCCGGCAAATCAAGTAAATAACTTAACATCTATCCATTCGCAGTATACAACGAAGATCCCAGCTATGATATACCAAGGAAGCACAATTGGGATAACTAATTTATCCTTCTGTAAATGGGAAAAGACACGTCTGAAAAAACAAGAAGAAACGCCATACACTCCAGAAGGAAGACAACTAAACGCCGAAATAACAGGCAAGAAGCCACTAATGGTAAGGGCTGACGAATTACTAAGCATACATCTCTCGGGACTAATTGCAAAAGGCCTGACAGCTGGCATATACAACTTTGAATACTATATGAATCGTGCCTATGCTTATAACAGAGATAAAGGAAAGTGCAGAATCAGTAGACAAAAACTCTTTCCTCACGAAGTTCACATTCACCATATCAGCCCTAACTTACCAATAGACCAAGTTAATAAAGTGAGAAACCTTGCGATCATACACAAAGATTTGCACCCACTTATTCACAGTACCGAAGACTACTCCCATCTAGGTACTAAGGTTTGGAGAAAGATCACAGATTTTAGAGAAAAGCTGATAATAAGTATCGTTACGTAAAGATGGAACGCCGTATGCCGCGAAAGTGGCACGTACGGTGTGAGACAAGGGAAAAGGCAACCCTAACGGAATATGCCGAGGGTGAGCCTTACCTATTGTCATC
>NZ_JBYLHY010000072.1:0-3545 GCF_057749925.1 Paenibacillus sp. sgz302191 | reverse complement strand
TGTCGGTGTGGGAGCTGTTCTGGTGGGCGATGGTCGGCTCCAGCATGTGCTTGCTGTCCGTCGGGGGCGAGAAGAGCCCCGAGCGGATTTTGGAAACGATCGAGCGCAGCGGCGTGACGACGATGCATTTCGTGCCTGCGATGCTGCACGCGTTCCTCGATTACGCGGAGCAGCAGCCGGGAGCGAAGCTGGCCGGACAGCTGGGCACGCTGCGCCAGGTGTTCGCCAGCGGCGAAGCATTGCCGCCGCAGCATGTGGCCCGGTTCCAGCAGGCGGTAGCGTGGGTGAACCGCGCGCGGCTGATCAACCTGTACGGCCCGACGGAAGCAACGGTGGACGTGTCGTACTTCGACTGCGAGCCGGATGTCCGTTATCCGGTCATCCCGATCGGGAAGCCGATCCACAATACGCGGCTGTACATCGTGAAAGAAGGCACGCTGCAATTGCAGCCTGTCGGCGTGGCCGGGGAGCTGTGCATCGGCGGCGTCGGCGTGGCGCGGGGGTACCTGAACCGTCCGGAGCTGACGGCGGAGAAGTTCGTGGCCGATCCGTTCGCGGACGGGGGGCGGATGTACCGGACCGGGGACTTGGCGCGCTGGCTGCCGGACGGCAACATCGAATACCTGGGCCGGATCGACCACCAGGTAAAAATCCGCGGCTACCGGATCGAGCTGGGCGAGGTGGAGTCGCAGCTGCTGAACGTGGAGCACGTGAATGAAGCGGTCGTCGTCGCCCGTGCGGACGAGAGCGGCCAGAAGCTGCTGTGCGCGTACTACGTGGCGGAGACGGAGCTGCCGGCCAGCGAGCTGCGCAGCAGGCTGGCGGAGACGCTGCCGGCCTACATGGTGCCGACTTATTTGATCCAGTTGGAGCGGATGCCGCTCAGCCCGAACGGCAAAATCGACCGCAAGGCGCTGCCTGCTCCGGAAGCGAGCGTACGGTCGGAGTCGGATTACGCGGCACCGCGCACGCAGACGGAAATAAAGCTCGCGCACATTTGGCGGGAAGTTTTGGGCCTTGAACGCGTCGGCGTGAAAGACAACTTCTTTGAGATCGGCGGCCATTCCTTGCGGGCGACGACGATGATGGCCCGCGCGCAAAAAGAACTCGGGGCGCATGTGCCTTTGCGTGGCGTATTCGAACGCCCGACGATTGAGCAACTGGCCGTTCTGTTTGAAGAAGCGGCACCGGCTGTTCAAGCGGCTATCGTCCCTGCGGACATCAGCGAGTATTATCCGCTGACGTCGGCCCAGAAGCGCCTGTACATTTTAAGCCAACTGGATGGCGCCGACATCAGCTACAATATGCCGAATGTCCTTACGGTTGAAGGCCCGCTTGACAAGCAGCGGGTGGAAGAGGCGTTCCGCCGGTTAATCCGCCGTCATGAGTCGCTGCGCACCGGGTTTGAAATGGTGAACGGGGAGCCGATGCAGCGCATTTACGATGAGGTGGATTTTGCGGTGGAGGTTGTCCGGGCAAGCGAAGAGGAAGCCGAATCCATCATGCATCACTTCGTCCGCGCCTTCGATCTGAGCAAGCCGCCGCTTATGCGCGTAGAGCTGATTGAACTGGAAGCGAACCGTCACATCCTGCAGTTCGATATGCATCACATCGTTTCGGACGGAGCGTCGATGGGCATTTTGACGCAAGAATTCGTGAAATTGTACGGCGGCGAGGAACTGCCCGAGCTGCGCATCCAATATAAGGACTATGCGGTCTGGCAGCACAAAACGGAAGGACAGCAGCACGAACAGCTCGCTTTCTACTGGCTAGAAGCACTGTCCGGCGAGCTGCCCGAGCTGGATCTTCCGACCGATTATCCGCGTCCGGCGGTACGCAGCTTCGAAGGCGACCGCGTCGACTTTGAACTGGATGCGGAGCTGTCCAAAGCGTTGAATCAGTTGGCCGAAGCGAGCGGCGCCACCTTGTTCATGGTTTTGCTTGCGGTTTACAACGTTCTGCTGGCTTACTACAGCGGTCAGGAGGACGTGATCGTCGGCACGCCGGTCGCAGGAAGGCCGCTGCCCGAGCTGGAGCCGGTGATCGGGATGTTCGTTAATACACTGGCGATCAGGAACTATCCGGCGGAACACAAAACGTTTGCAGACTTCTTGCAGGAAGTCAAGGACCAGGCGCTAAACGCGTACGAGCACCAGCAGTATCCGTTTGAGGAGCTCGTAGAGCAGCTGGGCGCGAGCAGGAATGCCGGCCGCAATCCGCTGTTCGATACGATGCTGGTCATGCAGAACAACGAGCAGCAGGAATTGGACGTCGCATCGCTCCGCTTTGCTTCGCAGCAAATGGATTACAACATTGCGAAGTTCGACTTGACGCTATACGTGATGGAGGAAGCGGACAACATCGTCTGCAGTCTGGAATTTTGCACGAAGCTGTTCAGGGCGGCGACAGCCGGGAAATTTGCCGGCGACTTTACCGCGATGCTGAACATCGTCACGCAAACGCCGCATATCCGTTTAGGCGACATTGAGCTGACAGACGGCCCGAGCATGGAGCCGGTTGAGTACTCTTTTTAACAGCTGCCGGTTATGAGCAGCCCATTGCAGAGTGCGTGCGTGGAGGCATGCACTCTGCAACATCCTTTTTGAAATGAACCGGGGGGATTCTTTTGATGAAAAAGCAACGGGCATTTTGGACGAACAGATTTGCCGCCGAAGATACGATCTCCATGGTTCCTTACAGCGCGGCGACCAGCAGCAGAGACTTGAAGCGCCAAGCCCAATCAACCGGCATTGTGCCTTGCGCGCTGCCTGCCCGAATGACCGAAAGGCTGAGCGCGATTGCCGGCGGTTCTACGATCGCATTATCCAACCTGCTGCTTGCGGGCGTAAGTTGTCTGCTTTACAAATATACGAATGAAGCGAATGTCATTCTTGCTATGCCTCCGGTCAAAACGTCCGATGCGCCGCTTTTGAACGATTTCATTTTGCTGAAAGCCGAAGTGAACGGGCAGGAGTCGTATAAATCGCTATTGTCCCAACTGAGCGCGACGGTCAGCGAATCGATCGCCCATCAAAATATGACGCTGCAAAAAATGGCCGGCGATTTGAATATGCAATACGAGCCCGGCGGAGCTCCGATTATTCATACGATGTTTTCTTTCCGCCATTTACATACGTTTTACGAACCGGGATCGGTCGTTTCCGATCTTGAGTTTGCGTTTGGCATGGACGAAGCCGGCGTGCAGTTGAACCTGATCTACAACGAAGGTCTTTACGGGCGGGAAGCTGTCGAGCAGTTGGCCGTTCATATTCAGCAATTGCTCACCGGAGCGCTGGCGAATCCGGGTGCTCCTATCGATGAAATCGAAATTATGACGGCCCGGGAGCGGGAGCAAATTTTGCTGGAGTTTAACGACACGGCGGCGGTGTATCCGAGCTTTGCGACGATTCACGCGCTATTCGAAGAGCACGCTGCGCGCACGCCGGATAAGCCGGCGGTGCGTTTCGAAGACGCCGTGATGACTTACGGCGAGCTGGACGAGCGGGCGAACCGGTTGGCCCGCACGCTGCGCGCCGCAGGCGTTG
>NZ_JBYLHY010000071.1:0-4026 GCF_057749925.1 Paenibacillus sp. sgz302191 | reverse complement strand
CAGCCGGCGTGATGGCAGCGGGAGCCGTCGCAGTAGGAGCGAAAGCAGCCTCGGATGTCCAGCGAGGGGAAGTGAGCGACTTTAGCGATTATTCCCCCGCCGATGCGTTCCGGGAATTGATGAGCGGCGCGGCATCCGGTGCGCTTTTCGGACCCATTAAGAAAGCATGGGAAGCGTACAAGGAATTTGATCCGATGAGCGCTGGCATCCTGGCAGGAATCGGCACGGTTGTAGAGGAAACCGTTCTGGGATTGGCAGACTTGTTATATAAGGAATTGGATTTTGCCGTAAAGAATCCTCTGGAGGCCTTGGAGTTTGTCGCGAACCCCATCGTTTATGTAGGCAAATACTATTCCAACAAGGAGCATCGAGATGAGCTGCTGAGAACACTGGCGGGAGTCTGGGAAGGCGTAAAGCGGGATTTCAAGGAAGACGTCATCAATGGAGATACCTATAGTCGAAGCAAATATGGAACGGAATTGGTACTTACCATAGCTTCCTTTTTCGTCGGTGGCGAGGCAGGAGCAGCATCCAGGGCGATGCAAGCTGAAAAGTTGGCGCTGAGTGGCACGAAGTCGGTGCAGGTGACAGAGATTGCAAGCATAAGCGCAAAATCCGATCAGTTTGCACAATTGCTGAGTAAAGAGGGCACAACCCTAGGTAAAAGTTACGCAAAGCTTACCCAGGATATGAATAAGATTTTGGATGCAGAATTTATTAACCCGTTTGCGCCGCAGAAGGCAGGAGTGCTTGGAGGTATACCTGAAACAACAACGTTAAGGGAACTCTTCCAGGAAGCAACGGGGAAAATATCGAATTATATGAAGAGCGAGGGAGATTCAGTCGGCCCTGGAAAGGGTGGAGGTGGTTCAGGCTCTAGGGGGACGGGTGATGTTGGTTCGAGTACTAATGGGGCTAGACTAGCTAAACCTAATAATTCTCCAGATCCGAATGCTGTTCCAAAGGGAAATCCAGCAAAAATTCGACCTCAGGACGATTTAGAAACTGTAAGAGGACGTACACGAGAAAATGAAGCAGCAAAAACCTTAGCGGAAAATGGATATGACATTGAGCAAAGCCCTAAGATACCTGGACAGACTAAAAACCCAGATTATTTAATTGAGGGGAATGTGTTTGACTGTTTTTCACCGAAAGGGAAAAAGTCGCCGAGAAATATATGGTCAAAAATAGTGGAAGAAAAATTAGCTGAAGGACAAGCAAATCGATTTGTATTAAATTTAGATGATTGGGTTGGAGATGTTGAAGCATTAAAAAAACAATTTTTAGACTGGCCTGCTGAGGGACTTGAAGAAATAATAGCAATAAAAGATGGAAACATAATTCACATATATCCATGATATGAGGGGGACTATATATTGGCAATTGAATGTTCTTTAAAGTTAGAAGAAGCGTTTTTAACTAAAGAGATAATTTTGAACCAACTAGAGGAAATGGGCGTCACTTGTACAAAAGTAACTAATTTGTCAAAAGGATTTCGAGTAGATGAGATATTAAATATACTTGGTTTTTCACTTTCGTTGATTGATACATCAAGTAACCCATTTGGGTATGAGTCAGAGTTTCTTTCTGATGATTTTTACTATAAACAAAATCTAAACCTTCGATTAGGGAATGATTACGATAGTGTTAAGGCAATTACAAACATTCTTGTATTGGTATTTAGTATTATTGACTTAACAAAAGTTAATGTATTGTTTTTGTTTAATGATAATGAATGTTTATATAGAATTAATGGTATTTTAAGTATTAACAATGAAGACGGGTTTTGGGATAGGCAGGATTATAAATTATTGATTACAAACAGGGATTACAAACTAGTGTCAATACACTAGTAATTGACCTCAGTCAAGAAATAGACACAGAATTAATTACGGGGCTGTAAAAATTTATATTTATGTAAGTACATTTACAACGACCGTACCAGTGCCGAATGAACCTATCATTTAACCATGAAGACATCTAACCCATGCAATACCCGTATAAAGATTTCTCTATTTTGTTTGTACGCACATCAACGCTTGAATTTGTAACCTAAATAACGCTATTGCGATACAAGGCGCAGGTTGATTATGGTCAGGTACACCATGATTGACCTGCTTTTTATTAGCTTCGTTTTCTTGCAGTTTTTTGAAATCATTCGCAACTATTGTCAGGGATGCACCGATATTTACTTTGCCAGAAGTCAACTGAGTATTTTCAAAACTAGCAAACGATAGTGTCGCGGCTTGACCCGGAACCTCTGGCGGGCCTGATGCTCCCCGCGATGGGCGAAGTGGCCCAAGGGCCTTTTTCGCTCCCGACATCAGCCTACCAGGCCTGCACCTCCGCCTCAAGCCCCTGGATACGCTCAGGATAAAGCAGCGATTCATCTGTAGGGAAGATGCTTTTGCCCTTGGTGACCTTTCACGAGGGTTTCCGAGAAATTGCCAGTCAAACGGAAAAAGCCATTGCATCGGGCGTCATGAAGATCGAGAGCGAAGCAGCGCAAGCTGCGGCAAAGGCTGCGACCCGCAGTGCGTGGAAGGACCCCGGTAATGGTGAACCTCGTTCGGGTAAGGCGACTGAGGGGACGGGTAAAATCGATGATTTTGCTAAAGAGCCGTTTTTACCAGATGAGTACTATCAAAAAATTGATAATTATCTTGCTAAAGCTACAGCGGCTAGAGATGCTGAGGTAGCAAGAATACAAGCATTAAGTAAAACCCAGCAAAGTAAGTTTACAACAGTAGTTGCAGGTGTGGATTTAAGAACAGGAGAAGTAATAGTAGGTTCTAAAAATAGTATAATATATAAAGGGCATGCTATCTGTGCAGAGGATTTAGTAATTAGTAAGTTTATTCCGCCTAGTAATGCGAATATTATAATGACTTCTGCAATTAGACCAAGGACAGGAGAAGTTTTGCAGTATGTACTAGATGCCAGACAAAGTTTCCAGTAAATCAGTTTATAAAAGGGACGGTGTTTGATTAATGCAAGAAGAAGTGAATTATGGTTCAAAGGTGTCTATGCAATTTTCTAATGAAGAACTTTGGAAACATCTTATAACTAAATTTGAAAATAATCCAGCTGTAGCTATAAGAACATTGTCTGATGATGATAGAGAGATTGAAATAACCTCAAGTACATCAATTCAATTTATATGTTTTGATGGAGAGAAACAAGATTTGTTTATTAGTTTCAATGGAAATCAAACATCAATTTTTGTTAACGATGAAGAGATAATGTTTATTGATGAAAATACAAAAGGTACATATACAACAAGTGATACTTTTGGAAATGTTGTATATGAGGGGAATTTACGTAATCTCTCACATGTTGAGATACTATCTTTATTTGCTGATGTTATTTCATGCTTTATTGGTGCAGAAGAAGTTGAAATAATTGAGAAAGAAGCTCCTTACGATGAAGAGAATAAGCAATACAAGTATTATAAACCGCATATTTATAAAATAAATGTAAAAAATAAAAATTTGGACCAAAAGATTAAATCTTTTGAAAATATCACTATAAGTTGTTAATTGAGCATTCTACATGGGTCTGTCAAGGTTTTTGTGTGAACCTATTTACAAGCCCAACAACAAGATTGTACAAAATGACCAATAATGCTACAAAGGAGTTAACCGTCGTATAGAGGTTTTTTGGCGCTTGGCCCTGTCTCGGTTGTTGATGAATATACCCCACCCATTACCGAATGAGTAGGGCGGCTGAGTCTATGAGACCGCACCTCGTATGCGCCATTTGACGACGAGCCGAAGCAAGGAACGCCTCCGCCTCCGCCCCCGCCGCCGGAGAAAAAGAAGTTTAGCTGGGGGAAGCTGGCGGGCAACGTGTTGGGCGCACTGGCGGTTGTGGCCGTAGTAGCGGTAGTTGCGGCAGTTACCGTAGCGACGTTAGGAGCTGGCGCGGTGGTAATCGGAGCCGTGGCAGCCGGCGTGATGGCAGCGGGAGCCGTCGCAGTAGGAGCGAAAGCAGCCTCGGATGTCCAGCGAGGGGAAGTGAGCGACT
>NZ_JBYLHY010000070.1:0-5071 GCF_057749925.1 Paenibacillus sp. sgz302191 | reverse complement strand
TTCCCAACCTGTCCCTAAATTCAAAGCTCTATTAAAAATATCGTTTTCCGTCATCCCAGATATCTCCCTTCGGGGTTCTATTACAAGGATTGACGGCTTATTGTCATGCTAAACTGGGAAGAACCATTATTTTATAAACTGAACTAATGGTAACTTAGGATAATAACTAAATTAATCGTATTATAGAACCTAACTGTTCGCATCAAGAGCGTTAAGGGCCTCATCGCTTATGTCTTGTGGCAGTAGTTCTCTAGTAATTGCCCCAGAGTTTCGCGGCCATCCACGTGTACCGCATACTAATTCATTATGGTGGTAGCCGATTCTTCCGCCCCTCTCAAAAAGTTTAATTATTGGATCATATAAATCATGAAATTTCAATGCAATAGGTAATTCTTGGTCAACTGCATATGCCCAGTCAATATAGTAAGTACAAAGGTATTCAACAACCCAGTCAATATTAGAATTGTCTTGTTCAATATAATTCTCCTTTATATGACTTGGTACATCAAACTGAACAATTTCAACTGCATTAAAAATTGCACGCCTGTTATCACCTATGGAATTAGAATCTAAAAAAATATTACCCCTTCTAATAAACTCAGTTACTAAAACAGCGTGGGAAGGCTTATCATAATCCCTTATTTCCCAATTAATACTTTGCACCCTTTTCTTTGCCTTTTCAAAATTAACATTCATTTCTATCACCTCAAATTTTTGGTTTGAAACCTGGGAAACCTTCAGGCTGTGGTGGTGCCAACTCGTGAGCACCCTTTGTACTTTCGTTCTTCGTACCACCATTAAATTCATTTATATCGCGGTAAGGTAATCCATCTTTCATCATTTTACTTTCTGCTAGCTCATGGTCAGCTAGTTTCCTAAACCACGCTTTTTCCGCTTCATTCAACTCTCTTACTAATGCCTGCTCCCATCCATAAGCAACGTCAATTACGGGATCAAAATAACCTTTATAATAATACTTCCCATTAATTGTGTCTACTAAGTTAATGTGCTCAGTCAATATCATATGTTTCTTTAATTGTACCGCTTCTTCTAAACTTAAACCGGTATTTCCGGCGAACTTTTCTATCTCCTGCATATCTAATCCTGATGCTCTTAATTTCTCATATGTTTTTAACGCAATCTCTTCCTGCTTGAAACTAGGGATAAATTTTATTGGTTCGCCCCGTGGTTCGATAGGTTTAATAGGTGGAACATTACCCGTCCCCTTAGAGCCTGAACCACCTCCACCCTTTCCATGGCCGACGGCATCGCCTTCGCTTTTCATATAATTCGATATTTTCCCCGTTGCTTCCTGGAAGAGTTCCCTTAACGTTGTTGTTTCAGGTATACCTCCAAGCATTCCTGCCTTCTGCGGCGCAAACGGGTTAATAAATTCTGCATCCAAAATCTTATTCATAGCCTGGGTAAGCTTTGCGTAACTTTTACCTAGGGTTGTGCCCTCTTTACTCAGCAATTGTGCAAACTGATCGGATTTTGCGCTTATATTTGCAATCTCTGTCACCTGCACCGACTTCGTGCCACTCAGCACCAACTTTTCAGCTTGCATCGCCCTGGATGCTGCTCCTGCCTCGCCACCGACGAAAAAGGAGGCTATGGTAAGTACCAATTCCGTGCCATATTTGCTTCGACTATAGGTATCTCCATTGATGACGTCATCCTTGAAATCCCGCTTTACGCCTTCCCAGACTCCCGCCAGTGTTCTCAGCAGCTTTGGAGGCGGAATTAGCCCTTCGCCCTCCCTATCGGGGTGCGTATTTTACAGTTGCGAAAGATTTTGAAAAACCCGTGGGAAAACACAGCTAACAAAAGAAAGGCCAATTATGATGGTATTTGACCATAATTGACCTGCTCGATGTAACGCAGGAGCGATATATAAAATTCAAACATTGATGTGCGTACAAACGAATTGGCAAAGTCTATATACGGGTATTACATGGGTTAAGTGTGTTATTGGTTCGGCACCGGTTACAGAGCTGTATTTTTATCACCAAATGCAGATTCAGCAAGGCCAGGACAGGGAAAGGTTTTGGATCGGTTTCCTGCATTACCTCGTTGGTATGCCCATTGCCAAATATTCGATTAAACACAAAATCGCTGTACGATGGGCAGCCATTAAGCCTAGGAATTAGATCCGATCATCTGATTCCTTGTATTTCTTCAACCACCCTTTAGCATCTCCCCAAGCTTGTAAATGCTTGTATCCATTAAAAGATAACAGATAGTTTGTCCCCCTATCCGTCACATAAACATCGTCCCAAGGTGCAACATTTAAATACTCCATCAATTGTTGACCCCCAGAAAATACAAATCCTCTTACATCGCATTCTTCAAGATCAAAAAACAATACTACCTCTTTATTTCCTACATATTCCTCAATCCACATCCAGGCATCATCATTTCTAATTGAAACAGAAGTTGAAGCAATATGTTCATAAAGCGGCCATTCAACCTCTTCGCAATCACCATATTTACTCATAATCTCTTGAAGTAAAACCTGATGTTCAATACTAGACAATTCGTTTGCTCTGAAATTTAAAATCTCAAATACATTAACTAATGTCCTTAGACTTTCATCATATTGCAAGCTTTTATATTGTTTAAGCCATTGTCTTGCTTCTCCACTCGCGTAGAATACAGTATTGCCCTTAGAGTAAGCAATTAAATAACTTGCTTCCATATCTGTTGCATAAAAATTTAAGAACGGATTACTATTGTTTAAAAACTTCTCGAATGTTTCTGTTACTTGCTTTCCTGAAGATACTTTATACACTCCTAATTCAATCTCTGGATCAAAAAATAAAACCGTCCCACTAGAACCAATATAATTCTCTATGTATCTCCATGAATCGGGATTAATGATGAACTCATATTTTTTCAATTTTCCTGTTATTGGCCATCCCCCTTCCTCTTTAGCATGAATATGAAAAACTCGTTTGCGTATCAATTCACTATCTGTCTCCGAAAGTTCCCTTAGTCCGGATATTGATGTTAAAATACTCCTCATATCATCCATGCTAATCACTCCCCTTATTTTACGATTACTATTAGTCTCCTTCTAGTTTCACCTTGGATCGACCATAAGGCACTTCATCAATAAGTATATGTCCTACTAGTTTACTTTGCTTTTTGCCTACTTGCCATCCAACATGGGGAGCATCTGGACCACTTGCCCATTGTCCATTTTCATCCCACTTGGGGTCGTGAGGATAATCAATATTAACTTCTGCATACTGAGCCTCTGTACCCTTTTTTCCTTTCCATTCTACAGGGATAGATTTTCCAAATTCATTTTTGGCCCATTTGCTTACTTCAAACAAATTTTTATCAAAACCTGTTCTCTTGAAAGCTTCATCAACAGCATTTTGTAATGTTTTACCCGTTCCTCTCCAATCCAAATCAATTGGTTTCAATTGATAGTTGATATTACCTTTACCCGTCCCCTTAGAGCCTGAACCACCTCCACCCTTTCCATGGCCGACGGCATCGCCTTCGCTTTTCATATAATTCGATATTTTCCCCGTTGCTTCCTGGAAGAGTTCCCTTAACGTTGTTGTTTCAGGTATACCTCCAAGCATTCCTGCCTTCTGCGGCGCAAACGGGTTAATAAATTCTGCATCCAAAATCTTATTCATAGCCTGGGTAAGCTTTGCGTAACTTTTACCTAGGGTTGTGCCCTCTTTACTCAGCAATTGTGCAAACTGATCGGATTTTGCGCTTATATTTGCAATCTCTGTCACCTGCACCGACTTCGTGCCACTCAGCGCCAACTTTTCAGCTTGCATCGCCCTGGATGCTGCTCCTGCCTCGCCACCGACGAAAAAGGATGCTATGGTAAGTACCAATTCCGTGCCATATTTGCTTCGACTATAGGTATCTCCATTGATGACGTCATCCTTGAAATCCCGCTTTACGCCTTCCCAGACTCCCGCCAGTGTTCTCAGCAGCTCATCTCGATGCTCCTTGTTGGCGTAGTATTTGCCTGTATAAACGATTGGGTTCGCGACAAACTCCAAGGCCTCCAGAGGATTCTTTACGGCAAAATCCAATTCCTTATATAACAAGTCTGCCAACCCCAGAACGGTTTCCTCTACAACCGTGCCGATGCCTGCCAGGATGCCAGCGCTCATCGGATCAAATTCCTTGTACGCTTCCCATGCTTTCTTAATGGGTCCGAACAGCGCACCGGATGTCGCACCGCTCATCAATTCCCGGAACGCATCGGCGGGGGAATAATCGCTAAAGTCGCTCACTTCCCCTCGCTGGACATCCGAGGCTGCTTTCGCTCCTACTGCGACGGCTCCCGCTGCCATCACGCCGGCTGCCACGGCTCCGATTACCACCGCGCCAGCTCCTAACGTCGCTACGGTGACTGCCGCAACTACCGCTACCACGGCCACAACAGCGAGTGCGCCCAACACGTTGCCCGCCAGCTTCCCCCAGCTAAACTTCTTTTTCTCCGGCGGCGGGGGCGGTGGAGGTGGCGTCCCTTGCTTCGGCTCGTCGTCAAACGGCGCATACGAGGTGCGGTCTCTTCCTTCCGCCCTTACGTTGGCTCCGAGAAAGTGGTACTCGCTCTCGATCGAGAAGCCGCTTTGCGCGCTCAGCTTCTTCGCCATGAGCTGACTCTGCGCGTAGATGACCACACGCTTGGGCGTGTAAAGCGAGATGTCCGCCTTCGCGTTTAGCGTCAGCTTCTTGTGGCTCGTCATCATCACGCCCACCGCGTCGTCGAAGCTCAGCTTCAGCGGCTCTTTGCTCCCGCCCGTCAGGTTGATCGCTGTCGGTGTCAGCTCCAGTTCGCTACCGTGCTCCGTCCCGAAGTAGCGTTTGCTCGGGTCGCCTGTTTTGGCGCAGCTGCCGCCATTGGTGCGCACCGCCCCTACGACGATCGCCTGCCGTCCCTCGGCATCGGGTATGTACAGGCTCGCGCGAGTCCCCGCCTTCGGCATGCTGTACATGGCGCTGCCGGTCGCCGGTGCGAACGGGAACCAGTGCGCCTTGTCCTTCGACTGCTCGCGGTCCACGCTCAGATGCAGCTTCACCTGCTCGC
>NZ_JBYLHY010000007.1:0-351294 GCF_057749925.1 Paenibacillus sp. sgz302191 | reverse complement strand
TAGGGGTTACCAATGACGTTTGGAACAAATACGAAAAGGAATTTACTTCCTGGTCCGTGCAAGCGAAGCAATTAGTGCTTAAGGATACCGAGCATTATATTCATCAATATCGCCCTGATCTCGTTGCGGATGAAATATTGGCCTTGGCCAAGCGGTAGACTTTCTGAAAGTCTGTGAAGGAGTAACACAGTTTCCATTAGTGTATCCAAAGTAACCTGAAATAAACAAGCCGGAGCGCATGTTGCTTAGCGTCCGGCTTGTTTTTATTTGCTAAGTTTCATCCTAATCATGAGTAAGATGAAATTCACTCTTGCTATTATTCGTAATTAAAGATATATTATTAATTAAATGATCAATTATTTAATTAATAAAGAAATTCAGTTCAAAGATAGGAGGAATACATTTGGCAAGACCAATCAATGTAGAAAAAAGACAGGAGCGGCGTAATCGTATCCTAAAGGAAGCTGTTGTCCTATTCGCAGAAAATGGATATTCTAATACCACAACGGCTCTCATTGCGCAGAGTGTGGGAGTGACTCCTGGAACCATTTTTCAATATTTCCCAAGCAAAGAAGCCTTATTCAACGCCGCTGTCCTTGAGCCACTTGCTGATATTCAGGTGAAATCGCTCGCTTGTCTAAAACAAGAGGGGACGCCGGGCGTATTAATTAAGAACTTGGTAGAAGAACAATTCAATCATATCTACTTCTATACAAGTGAATTGCGGCTTGTTCAATTTGTCTTAGGACAACGGATAAGATTTCCTGAACTTACACTGAAGATTCTTGAAAGTACTAAAGTAATAACAGATACTATCGAATGTGTCTATGCCAAGGGACAGTTAATGGGGGAATTCAACAAAAATTTTTCTCCAGCAATGATCTCTCGTGCCTATATCTCTTTCTTAAATGGGATAGCATTAACTCTTGGAGAAAGTATTCATCACCCCGAGTGGGAAAATTTGAAGGGGCATGCCTTATATTTGTTCGCACCCATACAACCTATAGAAAAACTGGAGGAGTCTAAATGAGTCAAACATCATTACAACCCAATCTGACAGTAAACGTTCGTTCGAAAAAACGGAGGAAAATTTTATTAAGCCTAGGGATCGTCCTTTTGCTTGTGATGGTTCTTGTATTTTTTATATCCTATAAAGTGATGGACACCTTGTTGCACCATCCTAGAGACACTAATGTCAGCTACGAATTGAATACCGATCAAACTCCCTACGAAGAGGTTGAGTTTAAGAGCTTGAAAAATGATAATACGATTAGAGGTTCCTTCTTTCCTGCAAATGGTCTTTCCAATAAGGCAAGTGATCAGACGATTATTGTCGTCCACGGATATACAAGCAATCGTTTAGTCAAAGGGCGGACCAAAAAGTTAGTAGAGCATTTCGTTCCGAAAGGCTACAATGTATTGGCATTTGACCTCAGCTCGCAAGGTAAATCCGATGGTAATTTGATTACACTTGGCCTCAATGAAAAATACGATTTGCTTGGAGCTGTGAGCTATTTAAAATCCAGAGACCATGCTGGTGATAAAATTGGAGTAATTGGCTTTTCAATGGGTGCTGCTACTTCTTTGCTAGCCGCAAGTGAAAGTGATGACATCAAAGCTGTAATTGCAGATAGTCCTTTTCGTAATGCAGGTATGTTTCTGAGAGAGGGTTTGCCCTTCTTTTCAGGTTTACCTTCGTTTCCATTCAGTTATACATCGATATGGGTGGGAAAATGGGTCATGAAGGTCGATCTTGATTCCGTATCCCCTATGGATGCAGCAAAAAAGATGCAAAATAAGCCAGTTATGCTGATTCATGGTACTGGAGATCAGCAAATTAGTTATAAAAATACAGAAGTAATTTTTGAGTCATTAAAAGATAACCCAGATGCAGAAGTGTGGTACCCGCAAAATACGGAGCACATCGATGCTATCAATCATTACCCCACTGAATATTTTCAAAGAGTAGATCGCTTTTTGGATAAGTATATAGTAGGATCTGCAAAATAATGAATGAGATTTCAACATATAATGATTCGGTAGTATATTGGAAACAATATCAAAAGTTTTTTCCTACAGAAATGCAGGTAAATGATAGTAATTTACCAATAGAAGAATGGATGACTTGGAACAATGCTCATATTCATTTGGATCGTATGCCTGTTTTGCATTCAAGATTAAAAATTATTTTCATTCATGGTGCTGGGGGCAATGGTAGATTGTTAGCCCCCTATGCACGAATGCTGCAAAAATACGGTTATGAAGTAGTGGCGCCGGATCTGCCGCCTTATGGTTTAAGTCATGCGAATTCAGTAAAATCGTTGGAATATCAGCTTTGGATTGACATACTTACTGAATTGATCGACCGGGAATTGAAACGGGACGGCAAACCAATCATCTTGCTAGGCACCAGTATAGGAGGAATGTTAGCATATCATGCCGCTGCACAGAGTAAGCAAGTTAAAGGGTTAATTGCAACGACATTTGTTGATACGAGTAATGCGGAATTTCGTGATCAATTAGCTCCTAACAAACTCATTAGTCGGTTAGGGAAACTTTTATTGGACAAATTTCCTCGTTTATTAGATTCCTTGCATATCTCTGTTAATCATGTTTCTCGAATGCATTTGATTACGAATAACTCTGAAATGACCAAACTCATTATGAAAGACGCTCATGCGGCAGGTACGAAAATCCCTTTACGCTTATTAAGAACGTTCTTAAATATGAAACCGGTAATAAAACCTGAGAATTTTGATGTTTGTCCGGTATTACTCGTTCATCCTGAACTAGACCCTATGACTCCATATAGTTTCAGTAGACCGTTTTTTGACAACATAAAAAGCAAAAAAGAATGTGTAATTTTAAAGGGTGCTGGTCATTTTCCGATTGAACAGCCGGGGTTAGAGCAGATGAATGCTGCTGTACTTTCTTTTTTGAAAAAAGTAGAGAATGAATTATAAGCGGCATACATGCCAACTTGCTGTTATAACTAGTGAACGTTGGCAAATAAGGGAGTCTGTTTTATGAAAATAAAAAGCATCTTATTTCTAATTGGAATAAGTTTAATATGGGGTTCACAGTTTTTCTTTGTGGATATCGTTATCTCTGGCGTGCCCCCAGTTACACTTGCAGCTGTAAAAGCAATGGTTGGAGCTATTACATTAGCATTGATCTATATTTTCTTTACAAAGAAAGAGAAAATCCAACCCGTTTCCACTGCTCCAAAAAAGAAGTTGAGAGCTCTTTATGTTGCCATTGCTTTTTTTGAAGCGATCATTCCTTTTTTCTTAATCGGGTGGGGGCAGCAACGGGTATCCAGCAGCATTGCTTCCATTATTATGGGGACGATTCCAATTTTCACGCTGCTTATCTTGTTTATCTTTAGAATTAACCGATTGCGGATGATGCACTTTATAAGTATTGGAGTTGGCTTTGTCGGTATTCTCCTGTTGATCTTACCCTCACTAACCATTGACTTCGCGATTCAAAGTTTGTGGGGAATGTCAGCTTTTGTTTTAGCTTCAATAAGCTTTGCGTTATCATTGGTGTTAATTGAAAAGTTACCGCCAATGTCCTCTGTGTTGGCGATGAGAAATGTTCTAATTATAGCATCAATTGTTCTGATTCCAGTTAGCTTTCTGTTAGAAAGTCCGTTGAGCATTAAACTTACTTTCATTGAGATATTATCTCTTGTCATTCTAGGAATTTTCCATGCAGGAATTGTATACATGATGTTTAATCAGCTCATTAAAAAATCAGGAGCGGCTTTTGCATCACTAACCAATTATTTTGTTCCAGTGATTGGAGTTATTCTCGGTACAGTTTTATTAGGAGACCAGATCGATTCAAATACATGGTTTGCTTTAATGATCATATTGGTTTCCTTGCTATTAGGAAGTATGGCGTCTAAAAGTAAATAACTCTTATGCTCTTTCTCGATTTACTGGTTCATTCGCTTTCGTTTGTTTCATTTACGGCTCAGCAAATGCTCGCTGCCGAAGGCATCCAGGTTCGTGTAATCAGTATGCCGAGCTGGGATCTGTTCGAAGCGCAGCCGCAATCGTACAAGGATTCCGTTCTACTTCCTGACGTTAAAGCGCGTCTGGCTATTAAAATGGCGTCCCCGTTCGGCTGGGAGCGCTATGTCGGTGAGAAAGGCGCCATCCTTGGCATCGACAAGTTTGGGGCTTCAGCTCCAGGCGATAGATTGATTAAAGAGTACGGCTTCACCGTCGAGAACGTCGTTAACAAAGTTAAAGCACTGTAAAACTTCATTTGTTGCCAGTCCAGGAATTTCCATCTGTCCGTTTCAGGGGGACCGCTGGAAAAGCATTTGATACTAAAAAAAATACAGGCCCCAAACAGGGGAAAATGTCCTCGAAATAATAAATAGCTAATTTTTTATCGTTTTGGGGGTGGAGATATTTCTTAGCTTGATGGGCATGTTGGCCCTACCCCTAATAGTCCCATTCCCCACTGTGCTTGTGGGGCTTTTTTGTCTCGTGCTCGGTTTGGGTATGCGGATATGAATTTGCAGGATAAAAAATACATTTGTCGAATTATTGAACATAGAACAAGAACCATAAACGAGGAGGTCAAGTCGAAAGTTTAGTTGATTCATATATAAGTCAATTATTCCTCATAAAGTAGGAGATGGGCACACATTTATGAAACCAATAGCAAGGTTATTCATTCTATTAGGGTTTGCTCTCGTTATGTTCACAGGACTGCCTCTTGCATCCTATGGAGCAACAGGCACAGTCACTTTTACAAATGGCTCGGGTTTTAGCGGGAGCACAATTACTGCCGGACAGGGAGGGTCTACTGCTATTCCAGGGATTACACTTCAAATTATAAGTGGTGACGGATACTCGTGGACGTATGAAACTCCTTATACGGGAGGTGCAATTGCGGCTGCTTATTGTTGTAACGGCGGCGCTCCATCCACTTTAATTACCATTAAAAGCGCTTCTACATCGGTTAACTTTAATTTGAAATCCTTTTTTGTAGCTGATTATGGTGGGAGTCCAATAACTGTAACCGGCTATGACAATGGTCAATCAACAGGTTCAGTAACTTTCAACACTAATACGAATCCTTATGAATTTACATTCAACCAAAGCAATGGGTTAACAGCTTCTATTTTTCAAAACGTTGATGAAGTACGCATCACTCCGCAGAGTGGTAACCAAATGTGGATTGCGCTCAACAATATCCAAATTGGAGACCCCGTTGTGAACGCGGCGTCCCCGAGCATCGGCACGCAGCCTTCGGGAGCGACGGTCAACCAGGGAGCGTCAAGCCCTTCGCTGAGCGTAGCGGCGACGGTGAGCGATAGCGGCACGCTCAGCTACCAATGGTACAGCAACGCTACCAACAGCAACAGCGGCGGCAGCGCCATTAGCGGTGCGACGAGCGCTTCGTATGCCGCGCCGACGGGAAGCGTAGGCACGACGTACTACTACGCCGTCGTGACGAACACGAACAACGCCGTGAACGGCGCGCATACGGCAACGGTGACAACCAGCGCAGCAGCGGTAACGGTGAACGCGCTGGTAAACGCGGCGACCCCGAGCATCGGAACGCAGCCTTCGGGAGCGACGGTCAATCAGGGCGCGTCAAGCCCCTCACTGAGCGTGGCGGCGACGGTGAGTGATAGCGGCACGCTCAGCTACCAATGGTACAGCAACGCTACCAACAGCAACAGCGGCGGCAGCTCCATAAGCGGTGCGACGAGCGCTTCGTATGCCGCACCGACGGGAAGCGTAGGCACGACGTACTACTACGCCGTCGTGACGAACACGAACAACGCCGTGAGCGGCGCGCATACGGCAACGGTGACAACCAGCGCAGCGGCGGTAACAGTGAACGCGCTGGTAAACGCGGCAACCCCGAGCATCGGCACGCAGCCTTCAGGGGCGACGGTCAACCAGGGCGCGTCAAGCCCGTCGCTGAGCGTGGCGGCGACGGTGAGTGATAGCGGCACGCTCAGCTACCAGTGGTACAGCAACGCCACGAACAACAACAGCGGCGGCAGCGCCATAAGCGGTGCGACGAGCGATTCGTATGCCGCGCCGACGGGAAGCGTAGGCACGACGTACTACTACGCCGTCGTGACGAACACGAACAACGCCGTGAACGGCGCGCATACGGCAACGGTGACAACCAGCGCAGCAGCGGTAACAGTGAACGCGCTGGTAAACGCGGCGTCCCCGAGCATCGGAACGCAGCCTTCGGGAGCGACGGTCAATCAGGGCGCGTCAAGCCCTTCGCTGAGCGTGGCGGCGACGGTGAGCGACAGCGGCACGCTCAGCTACCAGTGGTACAGCAACGCTACCAACAGCAACAGCGGCGGCAGCGCCATAAGCGGTGCGACGAGCGCTTCGTATGCCGCGCCGACGGGAAGCGTAGGCACGACGTACTACTACGCCGTCGTGACGAACACGAACAACGCCGTGAACGGCGCGCATACGGCAACGGTGACAACCAGCGCAGCAGCGGTAACAGTGAACGCGCTGGTAAACGCGGCGACCCCGAGCATCGGAACGCAGCCTTTAGGAGCGACGGTCAACCAGGGAGCGTCAAGCCCTTCGCTGAGCGTGGCGGCGACAGTGAGCGACAGCGGCACGCTCAGCTACCAGTGGTACAGCAACGCCACGAACAACAACAGCGGCGGCAGCTCCATTAGCGGTGCGACGAGCGCTTCGTATGCCGCGCCGACGGGAAGCGTAGGCACGACGTACTACTACGTCGTCGTGACGAACACGAACAACGCCGTGAGTGGTGCGTCCACGGCAACAGCCACGAGCAGCGCGGCGGCGGTCACGGTGAATGCACTGGTAAACGCGGCAACCCCGAGCATCGGCACGCAGCCTTCAGGAGCGACGGTCAACCTGGGAGCGTCAAGCCCGTCGATGACCGTGGCGGCGACGGTGAGCGACAGCGGTACGCTCAGCTACCAGTGGTACAGCAACGCCACGAACAGCAACAGCGGCGGCAGCTCCATAAGCGGTGCGACGAGCGCTTCGTACGCCGCGCCGACGGGAAGCGTAGGCACGACGTACTACTATGCCGTCGTGACGAACACGAACAACGCCGTGAGCGGCGCGCATACGGCAACGGTGACAACCAGCGCAGCGGCGGTAACAGTGAACGCGCTGGTAAACGCGGCGACCCCGAGCATCGGAACGCAGCCTTCGGGAGCGACGGTCAACCAGGGAGCGTCCAGCCCTTCGCTGAGCGTGGCGGCGACAGTGAGCGACAGCGGCACGCTCAGCTACCAGTGGTACAGCAACGCTACCAACAGCAACAGCGGCGGCAGCGCCATTAGCGGTGCGACGAGCGATTCGTACGCCGCGCCGACGGGAAGCGTAGGCACGACGTACTACTATGCCGTCGTGACGAACACGAACAACGCCGTGAGTGGCGCACCCACGGCAACAGCCACGAGCAGCGCGGCGGCGGTCATGGTGAACGCGCTGGTAAACGCGGCGACTCCGAGTATCGGAACGCAGCCTTCAGGAGCGACGGTCAATCAGGGCGCGTCCAGCCCCTCACTGAGCGTGGCGGCGACGGTGAGCGACAGCGGTACGCTCAGCTACCAGTGGTACAGCAACGCCACGAACAGCAACAGCGGCGGCAGTTCCATCAGCGGTGCGACGAGCGCTTCGTACGCCGCGCCGACGGGAAGCGTAGGCACGACGTACTACTATGCCGTCGTGACGAACACAAATAACGCCGTGAGCGGCGCGCATACGGCAACGGTGACAACCAGCGCAGCGGCGGTAACAGTGAACGCGGTAGTGAACGCTCCTTTAACTCCGCAAAACCTTACAGCCGTCGGAGGAGACAGTCAAGTTGCACTAACCTGGCAAACAGTAACCGGAGCAACTTATTACAGCATTTATTTAACAACCGTTTCAGGTCAATTTAACAACGCTGCAGTTACAACCGTGACATACACAACGTACAACGTTCAGAATCTGATCAATGGAACGACCTATTATTTTGTCGTAAAAGCTGGGAACCCGGGAGGATTGAGCGCAGAATCAAATTCAGCGAATGCGACACCGGCAACGGTTCCAGCCCCTCCTACGAATGTAGAGGCAGTTGCTGGCAATGGACAGGCCACCATTACCTTTACTGTCCCAGCGATCAACAGCGGAAGCGTCATTACGGGGTATGAAGTGACAGCCTCGCCAGGGAACATTGTCTTAAATGGAACAAGCAGTCCGATTACGGTAACAGGTTTAACAAACGGCACGAGCTATACTTTTACAGTGAAAGCAATAAATAGTGTGGGCAAAAGCGCCTCTTCCACCACTTCCAATTCGGTCGTGCCTAGACCGCCCAATAACGCCGACACCAGCAGCAACGACAGCAGCAATGGCAGCGGCTCTGGACCTGTAACAACAACATCTCCAATCCAAACAGGTGTTGAAATCTTCGTGAATGGCAAGGTCGAAAATATCGGAACGGCAACGACAACGAACGTAAATAATCGAACGGTCACGGTCGTTGCTGTTGATAAGAAAAAGCTGGAAGAAAAACTTGCGATAGAAGGTCAAGGCGCAGTAGTAACGATTCCGATGAACATCAAGTCTGATGTGAGTATCATGGAACTAAACGGTCAAATGATGAGAACTATGGAAAACAAACAAGCGGTTTTGGAAATCAAGACAGATCGCGCGACGTATAAGCTGCCTACGCAGCTAATCAACCTGAATTCCGCATTCGCTCAGATGGATACGTCAATGGACCTCCAAAACATTCAAGTTCATTTCGAAATTGCCAAACCAACAGCAGATGTTGTGAAATTGATAGAAGATTCTGCTGCAAAAGGGCAATTTGCCATAGTTGTTCCACCGCTTTCATTCACAGCCACCTTTACTTTTGGAAATAAACAGATTGAATTGTCCCGATTCAAAGCTTACGTGGAAAGACAGATGGTCATACCAGCCGATGTTGATCCGAACAAGATTACAACGGGTGTTGTCATCGATCCGGACGGAACGGTTCGACATGTGCCTACAAAGGTCATTAGATCTGAAGGACAGCATTACGCCATAATCAACAGTTTGACCAACGGTACCTACTCTGTGATATGGCATCCGCTTGAATTTGGCGATGTAGCAACCCATTGGGCCAAAAATGACATCAACGATTTGGCTTCACGAATGGTAATTGAGGGAACAGGTAACGGTATATTTAACCCGGACAAAGACATCACTCGTGCTGAATTTGCAGCAATTATCGTTCGCGCGCTAGGCATTAAGCTGGAGAGCGGAGCAACAGCATTCTCGGATGTCACAGCATCGGATTGGTTCAGCGGCGCGATTAACACAGCTCATGCCTATCGATTGATCAGCGGTTTCGAGGACGGTTCATTCCGCCCGATGGACAAAATCACTCGCGAGCAAGCGATGGTCATTATCACCAAAGCAATGGCAATCACCAATCTGAAAGCCAAGCTTTCTCTGCCATCGACAAACCAAACCGCTCATCAATACGCAGACTTTGCCGATATCTCAAGTTGGGCGCAAAGCAGTTTTGCCGAAACGATAGAGGCGGGCATTGTAACGGGAAGAAACGAAACAGAACTCGCACCAAAGGCGTATATGACCAGAGCCGAAGTTGCAGCGATCATCCATCGATTGCTTAAAAATTCAGAACTGATCTAACCCACCAATGACAATGCGCTAGTTAAAAAAGTGAATATTTGAATGAACAAAGGAGTTAAGTAGCCTGTATGTGCTTAACTCCTTTGTTTTTGGTGTCCCAAATGGATCAATTTTCGACGGCCGATCACCTCGCATCTTGGGCTGGTATTGTACGGGCAATCACGAAAGCGCGGGCAAAAAAAAAGCACAAATCGGGCGGGTTTTCCGCTACCCGTTCCAAAAGTAAATGCAGTGCCTCACTGGCAGCTCTGCTGAGTTAAAAATGGCTTAAGAAAGGTGATCGAGAGAGAATTGTTGCAGAGGCATCCCAGCAAGGATGATTAGCCGGAGTTTTGAAGTGCTGGTGTTATAGAGGAATGAGATTGGACTAGATTATGTACGGTTGGGTAATATCCTTGAGCGTTCAGCTAACGAATACCATAGTTGAATGAGTAGCCTCGTAATTGGCATCCTATTTGAGAGAAGCGGCTAATAGGCACAAGGACTTAAAGCGGAGAGTCATTATCTCTGCTTTTTTGCTTTTTTTCGACAGTTATTCACGGTTTTGTGAGAATTTTGTGAGAGTCGTTTGATAGAATGTACTTCGGATAAGATGTGTATGATGTCGAATTAGGGAACACATGTATCGAAATATCGCAGTTTTAAGATGAGGGAAATGAGCAGCCGAGGGGGACACTCGCCAGCCATTGCAACAGCGAACTGTGAATCTACCAAGCCACGGCTCGGGATTCATCCTTATTGGCATAATGGGCTATTCAAAAATTCGAAGCTGTACATTAATCTCAGGGGGGACATAAAACTTTATGCTTAAAATGAAATCAGTCTCTATATGTTTACTTTCAATTTTCCTCGTCTTGTCTACCTTTGCTTGGAGTTCGTCCAAGAGTATCGCGTATGCAAGTTCATTTTGGAAATTAGTAGGGAATGCCGGCTTTTCAAAAGAAATTATTCCCAATGCTTCGATTGCGATTGCTCCTGATGGAACGCCGTACGTAGCGTATCCGGAGAACTATACAGAAAAAGTTATTGTTATGAAGTTTAACAAGACGTTATCAAGCTGGGAGTTGGCAGGGAATGCAAGTTTGACTGGCTCGCCTCTGTACGTTTCGCTTGCGATTGCACCGGATGGAACGCCGTATGTTGCCTATCAAGATCTCCTAAACGGCGGAAAAGCAATGGTGATGAAGCTTAATGGGGCGCAATGGGAGCCAGTAGGAGCTGCAGGAGGCATCTCTACAGGCGTGGCTAGTGACGTTTCGCTTGCGATTGCTCCTGATGGAACGCCATACGTAGCGTATCAGGATGGAAACGGTCATAACGCAGTAATGGTTAAGAAGTTCGATGGTTTAAGTTGGCAGGCATTTGAAAAAACAGGATTCAACGAAAGTCTGAATTATGCGATATCGCTGGCGATTGCTCCTGATGGAACACCTTACGTAGCCTATCAGGATATAGAAAAAGATTTTGAAGAATCAGTCATGAAGTTCAATGGGATAAGCTGGGAGTACGTGGGACGTGCAGGTTTTACAGGTACGTCTGCTGAATCGTTTAAGATTGCACGGGATGGAACACCGTACATCGCTTTTCGGGATAATGGCAAAGCAACTGTTATGAAGTTTACATCTGATTGGGAAGTCGTAGGGAATGCCGATTTTTCAGCAAGTCAAATAGATTACCTTTCGCTTGCACTTGCAAAGGATGGAACACCCTACGTAGCGTACATTGATGTGGAGAAAGATCTAAAAGCAACGGTAATGAAGTATAGTGGGGCAAGTTGGGAGACGATAGGAACCGAAGGCTTCTCGGAAGCTACAGCTCTTGCTCTTTCGCTTGCGATTGACGCGAACGGAATACCGTATGTAGTGTATTCGGATGAAGCGAAAGGATATAAAGCCACGGTTATGGCGTTTCTTCCTGCGGTCACGAATGTGACGCTGGATAAGGAAACAATGACTCTAACAGCTGGAGGAGCAACAGGAAGTCTCACGGCAACGGTGAATCCGAGTAACGCGACCAATAAGAAAGTCACATGGAGCAGCAGTAATGAAAGCGTGGCAACCGTTGATGCAACGGGCGTGGTGACACCAAAGACAGCGGGAGCGGCGACGATAACCGTCACGACGGAAGACGGCGGCAAGACAGCAACGAGTGAGGTGACGGTGCAGGCAGCAACCATAGCCGTAACAAGCGTAGTGCTGGATCCTTCAACGTTGAGCTTGGCGGCGGGAGGAAGCGCGGCAACCGTCACGGCAACGGTGTATCCGAGTAACGCGACCAATAAGAAAGTCACATGGAGCAGCAGTAATGCAAACGTCGCAGCTGTTGATGTGAAGGGTGTGGTGACGCCAAAGGCAGCAGGAACGGCGACGATAACCGTTACAACGGAAGACGGCGGCAAGACAGCAACGAGCCTGGTAACCGTAAAATCAGCCTCTCCTAGCGAGAGCGGAGGAGACCGCGGAGGCGGCGGGGGAAGCAGTACAGCTACACCTGCTACACCTGCCAACGTGGTTGAAGTTTATGTGAACGGGAAAGTTGAACATGCAGGCATCGCCACCACAACTATAGTCAATGGCCGATCCGTTACAACGGTTGCGGTTGATGCGAAGAAGCTGGACGACAGGCTGGCAGCGGAAGGTCAGCATGCGGTGATTACCATTCCGGTGAAGACGAGCTCTGCCGTTTTGATCGGAGAATTGACCGGACAGATGGTCAAGAACATGGAGCAAAAGCAGGCGCTGGTCGTCATCCAAACAGAGCAAGCATCGTATACGCTGCCTGCACAACAGATGAACATCGACGCCATATCGGGGCAATTAGGCAAGAGCGTGAACCTGCAAGATATTAAAATAAGGATTGAGATTTCCAAATCTACAGCAGAAACTGCGCAACTCGTGGAAAACTCGGCAGCACAAGGACAATTTACGATCATTGCTCCAACGTACAATTTCACAGTTACTGGCGTATATGGGGATAAGACGATTGAAATTTCCAAGTTCAACGCTTATGTGGAACGAACCATTGCCATTCCTGCTGGGGTAGATCCGAATCGAATCACAACAGGCGTTGTCGTAGAAAAGGACGGAACCGTTCGTCATGTACCGACGGCAGTTAGCAAGATTGACGGTACCTACTATGCCAAAATTAATAGTTTGACGAACAGCACGTATTCCGTGATCTGGCACCCTCTGGCATTTAATGATGTAGAGAACCACTGGGCGAAAAATGCTGTAAACGATATGGGCTCCCGCATGGTTATTAATGGTACGGGCAAAGGCCTGTTTGCTCCCGATCAAGTGATTACGCGTGCGGAGTTTGCGGCGATTATGGTACGAGGATTAGGCATTAAACAGGGGGATGGCGCCGCGCGATTTACAGACGTAAAGTCATCAGACTGGTACAGCAGTGTGGTGCAAACTGCCTACGCGTATAATCTGGTCAGCGGATTCGAAGATGGCACATTCCGTCCGAATGACAGCATTACCCGGGAACAGGCGATGGCCATCATCGCAAGAGCGATGACGCTAACCGGACTTAAAGACAAATTTTCGTCAGCAGATACAGAGAAGCTGCTGATGTCATTCGCAGATGCGAAGCTAGCATCGGAGTGGGCGAAAAGCGGGATTGCGGATTGCTTGCAGGCAGGAGTTGTGTCAGGCAGAAACGGCGGCCGGTTGGCGCCGAATGATAACATCTCTCGGGCGGAGGTTGCAACTATTATTCAAAGGCTTTTACAAAAATCCAAGTTAATTTAGTGATTGGAAAAGCACGGATTGACGCTTAAAGATATCAAGCTAGTACCACTGAACTGCATTATGGGCTTGATCAGGAGCTAAATCCACAAAATCAAAAAGGAGCTTTGTCACACTATTAGTGATGAAGTGACCCCAAAAAGTTAGACAGTATATTGTTAGGCAGCTTCTAGGGCATGAGTCCGGTACCGTACCGGGCTCATGCCTTTTAGTTTTGCTTTTTGAGAACTGGCAGGATTTGGTCGGGGGGGATGGAAAAAGGCGGAGCGTGTGTTTGAAGAGTACCTATCCGTGTATTCCTGCATGAGGAAATGAATCAGACTTTGCTGGATCATTGTTCAAACAGCATAACAAGGAGCAATTTTCCAACTTACGTGAGAATGCCTATCGTCACGAAATGAAGCCTACAACCGCCAAAGGAGATGAGTAGCCCGGCCGTTTCGACATAATTCGGCGAAGTTTGTGAGAATTTTGAGAGAACGTTTTGATAGAATGTGGTGTGATCCTCAAATTAGGTTCAGATTCGATGTGAAGAATGTCGAATTAGGGAGCTTAGTAGTCGTTGTCATAATGTTATGATACTAACGAAGGGAGAATTTTTGAGGCAGCGTAGCGATTGATTGAATGAAAAAATGATTCCTTGGCGTTGGTTTGCTCGTAAATATCAAACAGATTCAGGATTAACAGTTTTATCCAAGAAACGGTTCGACCACTCCTCTCCCTATTTTCTGCACTAAAAGACTAACGGAAGATGGGTCAAAATTTAAATGAGGTGATTATTATTTATACGAAACAAAACAGGATCATTAGCTTCTGTCTAGTTATTGCACTGGTTTTTAGCCTGTTCGGAGGTTTTAATTTCAGCAAAGCTTATGCAGCAGATGATGCACCGCAATACTACGCCAGAATAGTTGCTGGGGGACACGGAGGTGCTATTCCGCCTAGAAATGGTGATGGAGGCCCCGCTACATCCGCTGTCCTTGGAAACCCTACCGGAGTTGCCTTTGACCGATCTGGAAATATGTATATTGCAGACTCTACCAATTTTATGGTACGTAAGGTGGATTCATCCGGTACTATTTCAAAAGTAAGTTCTGGTTTTAACCTTCCTCAAGGCATCGCTACGGACTCAAAAGGAAATCTATATGTTTCAGATACTTTCAATAATGTCGTAAGTAATATGGGGAATGATGGAATTTTTTCGGCGGTAACATCTACAAAGGGTGTTCTTGATACTCCTCGCGGAATCACCTTTGACTCGAATGATAATATGTATATTGCAGATGCGCAACACAATGTCATACGCAAAGTGGATAATTCAGGGAATATCTCTGTAGTTGCTGGAAGTGGTACAAAAGGATATAGCGGGGATGGAGCAACTGCTACATCTGCCATGCTGAATGAGCCTTATGGAGTTGCCGCTGACTCAGCCGGAAATCTGTATATCGCCGACTATGGCAATCATGCCATACGCAAGGTAGATACAAACGGCAAGATTACAACAATTGTCGGGGATGGCACTGCAGGCTTTAAGGGTGATGGAGGAGCGGCGACATCTGCTGAGATTAATAAACCTCAGGGGATTGCCAGCGACGCTGTCGGAAATCTATATATTTCAGATACTGGTAATCAAAGAGTACGCAAAGTGGATACATCCGGCAATATTTCGACAATGATAGCCGGGCTGAATTCCCCTTACGGAATTACAGTTGGACCTAACGGCAATGTATTTGTTTGCGATTGGAGAAATAATGTCGTGTATGAGCTTTATATACCTACTTTTCTTACAGGTACAACACTCGGCTCCGACAGCCCGCAAACAGGAACAGCATTAAACGCTTCAATTGAACCATCTAATGCGACGGTTAGTTATCAGTGGTACACGAACACAGTTTCAAGTGCTACTTACGGTACGGCTATTCCGGGCGCCACATCGGCTAGCTACGACCCAACTGCGAGTGATGTCGGCAAATATTTATATGTAGTTGCAACGGCAACAGGTCTTTATGCTGGAAGTGCAAGTGCAGTTACTGCAAACGCAGTAACCGTTGGCAGTAACACTGCGCCGAACTACTACATCAGAAACTTTGCCGGGCAAGGGTCTCAGGGCTATAGTGGAGATGGCGGACCGGCGGCATCCGCCCTTCTTAATCAACCGAAGGGAGTTGCCGTCGACTCGTCAGGAAACCTGTATATTGCGGATTCAATAAATTTTGTCATACGCAAGGTAGATACATCTGACACAATTTCAACACTGCCAGTTAATTTTACTTACAAAAATTATCCTCATGCAATTGCCGTTGACCCGCAAGATAATTTGTATTTTATACCGACCAATTCCAATGAGATATATATGGGAAATTGGTTACCTGTGAATACCGGCAATCTTCTTAATAAGCCTAAAGGGTTCGCCTTTGACTTGGAAGGAGATATGTATATTGCGGATACCGGTAACAATGTCATACGCAAGGTGGATACATCCGGGAAAATTACGACAATTGCCGGGGATGGTACACCAGGCTATGAGGGAGACGGAGGAGCGGCGATACAGGCTAAGCTTAATCAGCCTAGCGCAATTGCCTGTGACTCAAATGGAAATATATTTATTGCAGATACTAATAATTATGTCATTCGTAAGGTAGATGCATCTGGGAAAATTACGACAATTGCCGGAAACGGTACACAAGGCTATAGCGGCGACGGAACACCAGCGACACAGGCTAAGCTTTATGGCCCTACTGCTCTTATCTTTGACGCCACAGGAAATTTATATATTGCCGACAAGAGATTGCGCATGGTGGATCCAACGGGCAAGATTCACACAATTGCCGGGAATGGTTCAGGATATGGGCCGGAAGCGACCAAGTCTTCGGCAAATTTCTACAGCCTTGCCATTGATAAGAAAGGTAATATATATGCAGCCAGCTCAATCTATAGCACGGTATATACACTTTATATACCTACTTTCTTCACCGATGCAAAACTCGACTCCGACAGCCCGCAATCCGGAACACCGATAACTGCGACTGCGTTGCCGACTGACGTTACAGCGACATATCAATGGTACACGAATACAGTTTCAGGCACGACTTACGGTACGGCTATTCCGGGGGCCACATTGGCTTCCTACATTCCGAGTTCAGCCGATGTTGGCAAATATTTGTATGCCGTCGCGACAGGCACTGGAAGATACAGCGGGACTGCGAGTATCGCTGCTCCCAATGCAGTAACTGCTGGCCCTAATGCAAAACCGCCGACTTACTACATCCAAACAGTAGTCGGAGATCATACCTCGAAGTACGGCGGTGACGGAGGACCAGCTACATCTGCCCAAATATCTCTACCCGGCAACGTTACATTTGACTCTAAAGGAAATATGTATATCGCGGATTCCGGAAACAACGCAATACGCAAAGTGGACAAAACCGGAAATATTGCAACAGTGACAGGAGGACCGCTTGGTATATCCCGTTACTATGGGGACGAAATGGATGCGAGTGCGGGCAGATTTAATTTTCCTACGGAAGTTGCCTTCGACCCTTCTGGAAATCTGTATATTGCAGATTGGCAAAATCATGTCATACGTAAGGTGGATAAAACAACAAATATTCTCAATACAGTCGCAGGACTTGGTAAATACGATCAAGGTGGAAAAAATGGTTATCCAGGTTATAGCGGCGACTATGGTCAGGCTACATTCGCTAACCTTAATTATCCTTATGGAATGGTATTCGACGCTAAAGGAAACATGTACATTGCAGATGGCAGTAACCATGCCATACGTAAGGTGGATACATCGGGCGTTATTACAACAGTTGCAGGAGGTAGACAAGGATCCGGATATAGCGGCGACGACGGCGCTGCTACAGATGCTCGACTTTATAACCCTGAAGGGGTTGCGCTTGACTCGGCAGGGAATTTGTATATTGCAGACTATAGCAACAACAGAATACGCATGGTGAATGAAAAGACAGGTATTATTACAACCGTTGCAGGAAATGGTTTGAAAGGCTATAGTGGCGACGGGGGTAGCGCCGTATTTGCCCAGCTTACTAATCCTTCGTCCGTTGCCTTTGACTCGGCAGACAATATGTATATTGTAGATCAAGGAAACCATGCCATCCGCATGGTGAACAAAACAACAGGTGTTATTACAACAGTTGCAGGAAACGGTAAAGCAGGTTATAGCGGCGATGGAGATGTTGCTACATCTGCCAAGCTTAACCAACCTACCCGAATTTCTGTTGGACCTGATGGCGGTATTTATATAGGTGATACGGGAAATAACGTAATACGTGCACTTTATTTGACTACTACCACTCCTGGCGGAGGCAACACTGGTGGAGGCAACACTGGCGGAGGCAATACTGGTGGAGGCAACACTGGTGGAGGCAATACTGGTGGAGGCAACACTGGTGGAGGCAATACTGGTGGAGGCAACACTGGTGGAGGCAATACTGGTGGAGGCAACACTGGTGGAGGCGACACTGGCGGAGAAAACACTGGTGGCACTACTCCAACAACAATCAACGGTACCCTATCAGGTAAAGTTACTCAAAACAAAACAAGCGATGGTAGAACAAATACTTCTTTCGCAGTTGACTCAGCAAGTTTGACAGCTCAATTAAATAGTAGTGCAAACGGTTCAACATTCACGATCCCGTTCACACAAACATCAGACATTATGAGTGTACAACTTGGTGGACAGGATTTTAAAAATATGGAGGGCAAATCAGCAACCCTTGTTATCCAAACACCAGTTGCGTCATATTCCCTACCTGCTTCACAAATCAACATCAGTGCAGTTTCAAATGCTCTTGGCAAAAATGTAACTCTTTCAGACATCAATTTTAATGTTTCAATCTCTAATGCTACAAGCGAGCAAGCTCAGCTTGTTTCAAATGCAGCTGCAAAAAACAATATGACTGTCTTGACAGCACCGATTAACTTTGATATCTCAAGCACATACAATAGTCAAACAGTAGATATTAGCAAGTTTAGTTCCTTTGTTGAGCGTACGATTGCGCTTCCTGATGGTGTTGACCCTAGCAAGGTTAGTACAGGTGTTGTCATCGATCCAAACGGTGCAGTACGCCATGTTCCAACGACTGTAGCAACAATAGATGGCAAACACTTTGCAAAAATTAAAAGCTTAACAAACAGCACATATGCTGTTGTATCACACCCTGTTGCATTTAGCGACGTTGCAAACAACTGGGCAAAATCTTCAATCAATAATATGGGTTCTAAAATGGTTGTAGGCGGAGTTGGAAATAACTTGTACGACCCTAGCAAAGATATGACTCGTGCAGAATTTGCTGCTATTATCGTCAATGCACTTGGACTAAAACCATCTGCCAACGCTTCTTCATTTGCTGATCATACAACAAATGATTGGTTTACAGGTTATGTACAAACAGCTTATGAGTATGGCGTTGTACAAGGCGTTGGACAAAACAAATACAACCCTAACGGAAACATTACACGGCAAGACGCAATGGTGATGATTGCAAGAGTGATGAACATTACAAAACTAAACGGAGATAGTAACGTTTCTTCTCTTGCGAAATTCGCTGACGCAAATGATATAGCAAACTATGCACAATCTGCTGTAGCCACTTGCGTAAATGCTGGTATTGTTAACGGAAAAACAAATTCAACAGTAGCACCAAATCAAAATATCACAAGAGCAGAGATTGCTGTTATTGTTGAAAGATTATTGAAAAAATCTAATTTGATAGATTAATTTCAATATAGAGTTTGAGTTTTAGAACACCGCCGATTGAGAGGTAGAACTCTCAATCGGCGGTGTTGCTATATTTTAAATTTGATATATATTTAGCTTCATGAGTTATGCAGTTAGTGGTAGATACTGGATATTATTAACGTCATCCGAAAGCCTGACGGGGAAGAACACTGAAATCGAAAAAGATTTGGAAGAAAATAAAATCTCCCAGTGGATCTTATACATAGATTCGAAAAGGTCAGGGATACTAAAGTATTGGATTAGCATTTAGAAAGAAACATCCATGTAAGTACCACCTTAAAAGATAGTCATTGACATGGATGCTATCTCACTAGCACGGATTCCAACATTATCTTGTTAAATGCACGCGATGAACGCCCTTGCTGCCTCCTGGTGCCGTTCCTATATATAAATATCCGTTATGGCTTGCAGCCGTAGTTATGCCATTTAGCGAACCATCCGGATCATGCCAGCTTCCGATAAGCTCTCCCTGCGGGCCGAGCTCCGCGACAAGCCCATGCTTCGCCGGTGCGCTTGCGCCGCTAAGCAGCGACTCCGGCAATTTGGCCATGAAACCGGCCAACCACGGGCTGCGATGCATCTGATCAGCAAAAGAAAGGCGAGTCGTAAAGATCCCGACCCAGAAATGACCTTGCTCATCACGAGTAATGTTGTCTGGAAAGCCTGCGAGATTGTCCACAAAAATATCAGATGTCCCCTTCTTTGGACCCTTGAGCCAGTATCTGGTCAACTGATAATGATACGATTCCGCCACAAGCACGAAATCTTCATCCGCAGATAAGGCAACCCCGTTTGCAAAATAAAGGCCTTCTAGCAAGACGGTCGTCTGTTTGGTCATTGGATCGTACTTCAGCAAGCGTCCATGCGGCTTGTTCTCGGCAATTTCTCTGAATGTCACACGTCCATAGTTCGAGGTATCCGAAAAATAAATGGAGCCGTCCCGGGCAATATCAAGCTCATTAGCTAAATAGATCGGCTTGCCGTCCACTTGATCAGCCAATACCTCTATGCTCCCGGATGGGTTTATAGACAGCAGTCCCCTCTTGATATCCGTAACGATCAAATCGCCTTTGGCATCGAATTTAAGGCCATTAGGCGTTCCTTTGGTATCTGCAAACACCTGGGCCTTTTGTGGATTGCCTTCTGCATCGAAAGGAACCTTGTAAATTTTTCCGTCCGAATCTCCTGTATATAGCTGGCCATCTTTATCAAATGTTATGAATTCCGGGAATTGTGGAGCATCTGTGACTAGCTGAGCAGCGCTAAGTTTGTTGTTCTGTTTCCATGGGCCTGCTTCTTGAAAAGAGGGAGCCGTCGGCGCCAGCCATTTTACCGGTTCGATAGGTGAAGGAACTAGTAAGAAAACGATGACTCCAAGAAGGAGCACCGTAAGCAGCGATAGCCCTGCTCTGCGCACTATACGTGTTGAGCGTTTAGGGCGATTCACACCTTCAGTAGATTTAACGGAACGAACTTGTGCATTTGGCATTAGAGTGCCTCCTATGTCTTTTAAGTGAGATTTAAATTTGGACTACGATTTTCCCAAAATATTGCTTCCCTTCAGCCAAGAGCGCGAAGGCTTCTCCAATTCGCTCCAGAGGGAATACACGGTCGATGACGGGATGTAAGCGATGATGGACAATCGCTCGATTCATCTTTTCAAAGTGATTCCGGTTGCCGACTTGACTGCCGCGAATAGTTGCTGCTTTCTGCAAGATGCCCGTGACATCATATTCCGGAATGGTCAAGCCCGATAAGAACCCGACCATACTCAAGGTCCCTCCAATGCGAAGTGCATTTATGGATTTGACCATCGTTGCCGCTCCTCCAACATCCAGAACATGATCGACGCCGCCAGTCATCTCTAACACGGCTTGATCCCAATCGGGAACTTCCGAATAGTTGATCGTTTGCCAGGCACCGAGAGCTTTTGCTCGTACCAGCTTGTCGTTGCTGCTCGATGTAACGATCGCTCGTGCACCAGCCATGAGAGAGAATTGAAGCCCGAAGATGGAAACCCCGCCTGTTCCTTGCAGCAGCACGGTATCACCCGCTTGCAATCCACCGTATTCGATTAGCATGCTCCATGCGGTTAATGCCGCGATCGGTAAGGTGGCAGCCTCCTCCCAAGTGAGGTGATCGGGAATATGAACGATTCCGTCTTCATGTAGAACGACATACTCGGCCGCCACTCCGTTCAACGGACCTCCTAGACTGTCTCTTAATACTTCTGCTCTTGGACTGCCAGCCATGAATCGCTGTTGCAAATTACCCGCTACTCTATTTCCTACCTGAAACCTTGTTACTCCTTGGCCAACGGCTGCAATTTCTCCCGCTCCGTCTGATAATGGAATGAAAGGAAATTTAATTTCAATCGGCATTAATCCGCTGAGGATCACTAGATCCCGGTAATTGAGAGAAGCTGCCCTCATGTGGATCAGCACCTCATGGGGGCCTGGCGTTGGTATGTCGAGTTCCGTTAAGTTTAATTCCTCAAAGCCGAAGCCGTTTGTCAGTTGTATAGCTTTCATTGAATTGTCCTCCCAGCAAGATCAGATTGATTACCTGCATTCTTATAATTATTATTATTGCCGGATCCTCCGCGCGGACGAAGCATGCCTCCAACAAGTCGAAGACCTTGCTTGCGTGTTATGAATCGCGATAACTGCGCCCCGATATAATTCTGCACACCCGGAACGACGTATATTTTCCCTTCCTTCAACGCGCGAAGTGCAACCTCTACGACTCTTTCCGGCGTATCTTTCTTTCCGACAGAGGCTTCTTCCGTTCCTACAACATTAAAGAAGCTGGTGTCCGTCGAACCAGGGCAAAGTACGAAGAATTTCACGCCGCGGTCGCGATTTTCCCACCATAATGCTTGAGTAAACGACAAGACAAAAGCTTTCGTCGCCCCATATACGGCCATAAAGGGAAGCGGTTGAAATCCGGCGGTTGAAGCCACATTAATAACTGCTCCTGAGTTTTTGCGCAACATGTTTGGCAAGAACAAGTGCGTCATATCTACAACAGCAGCGACATTGAGCATAACTTCTTCATGTTGACGCTCACCTGACACTTGCTCGAACAAACCATGTGTAGCAAAGCCTGCATTATTGATTAGCAGTTCGATATCCACTTTCAAAAGTTCACATTGCCGATATAACTCGCTGGGTGCGCCCTCTTTCGCAAGATCCATAGAGATAACCTCGGCTTTGATGCCATACTTCTTTCTAAGCTCATCTGCCAGGCTCTCAAGTTTACTCGTTGATCGAGCCACGAGTACCAAGTGACTGCCTTGTTTGGCTAGTTGTCTTGCGAATTGCTCTCCAATACCGGAAGAAGCTCCAGTGACGAGCGCCCATTTTCCTTGAATTTTCATAGTGCTACTCTCCTTTTAGATACTATGTTATAATAATGAAACGCTGTTACCATGTAGTTAAAGGAATCCTCAGTTCCCCAAAAAAATAAGAGTCACCACATGATTGGTAACAGTGTTTCTAATTAATATCATTGTAACTACGCTTTTTAAGAAAGTCAATACGATCTTAGAAACATCCCATGTCTCATTGACAACTACCCATCAACTGTATAAAATTTTTGATAAGAAATTAAGAAACTTTGTTTCCTAACGAAAACATGATAACTGAAGGAAGATGATTATGAGCGACCAGGATAACTCTGTTCATACAAACACACGAGTGCTGAAAACCTACCAAGAGGCTCGCTTACAAAATATTGAAAATCTCCGCAAACTTGTTGTTGATGCCGCGGCAACGCTCTTGCAAGAAGAGGGTCCAGAAGCCGTTACGGTGCGTAAAGTAGCGCAGAAAATGGATTGCTCGACAAAAATCATTTATAGCTTATTTGTCAATAAAGAGGGCTTGGCTCAGCAGTTGTATCTGGAAGGTTGTAAGCTTCTCGCTAACGAATTCGAGGGGACGCCGCAAGCAGCTGATCCGGCGCAGCATTTGCTGAATCTAGGTGAAACCTTCTGGCAATTCGGGCAGCGTTACTCCAGCTATTATAAGCTGATGTTCGGAGGAGCCTTCGCAGATTTCAAACCGGACGAGGAAAGTATGCATGGCACCGTAACAGCCATGCGGCAATTATTGACCGTGGTCAGCAATGCGCAAGAGCAAGGGTTGATTCCCGGCCAGTATGACACGGAATCCGTTGTACGTATCGTCTGGGCCTCACTCCATGGCGTTATTCATCTTTACATGGGTGGACACTTAGGAAATGTACAATCGGCCCATGCGGTATACAAACAAACGTTGTCTTTACTTTCCAGATCATTGTTGCCAGATCATAGCGCCTAATACGGGATCCTGCTCCGGTTGACAAGTCACACACTGCACAAAATTTTCTGTAAAAATCTGCTCCAGTAAACCAGACTCTACATGATTATGTTTGCGACTTAATTGTGCAGCCTGAACGATAATTTAAAAGACTTTTGCGAACTGAGGGTATATGCTTTGTAAAAAGTACTTCAAAACTTAATTGTCTCCCAACAGAATTCGATTCAAGGCTAAGCATCGAAAAGTTAAAAAACGGGACGAAGCAGGTATGACGACTGCTCCGTCCCGTTTCTGTATATATGATTACCTGGATAACTTCGCATTCGCCCAATCGGCATGATCGTTGTTTATTCCGTCTCCTGCGTCGGTTACAGTTAGCACCAATTGATTTACACCTGCTACACTAACATCAACGGATTTCGTTGCACTCGTTGGAGTCATCGTCTGGCGTTGCCGTCCGCCCATACTTGGAAGACTACGGTCGCATTTGAACTTACCTCATCATCAACGCCTATAAACGATTGGAACCATGTGTATTGTCCGTTCAGATTATAAGTAATGTTGCTTGTGGCGTGTGTTCCGAGACCTTGAGAATAAGTTGTTCCGTTCAGTTTTAATGTCTTTCCGTCCACGCTCTTATCCTTTTGCACAGTACCAAAGCCCGCTGTCGCAGATACCCAGGTAAGATCGCTCAAATAAACCTGCGGTGTGACCGGTGTCGTTACAGTTACCGCATTGCTTGCAGGCGACATGTTTCTGGTCGAAGTTGTACTGCTTACTCCATTTTGAACTTGCCCGACATAACGTGTAAGGATATCGTAGGTACCGGACACACCGTTAAATGTGATGCTGGCCGTACTTGTTTGACCTAATACGCCTAATACCGCTATTGACACAATAGTGAGAACCCGCTCAGATTTCTTTAGCTTTCATCCATCTCCATTATTGAGTATTACGGCACTACACTGCCTTTACGCAACCATTTATTGGATTTATAACCTCCAATGGATTATATCACCATTCCAACTCGACTATTCGCGCTTTCAATAACCGGAACAAATAACGTTGACGTAGTCCACTAAATAAACTATATTAATTGTTGACTGAGTCCATTAAAAAGGAGGGCCGCCATGAACCTTAATGAAAATATTATTGCAGATATACGAAAATTCAACCGGTTTTACACGAATATACTCGGTGTTTTGGATATGCATGTGTTGGATACCGGATATTCTTTAACAGAGGCTCGGGTAATTTTAGAGATTGGTTTCGTGGAGCCGTGTATAGCAAACAATTTGGTTGAAAAACTGGAAATTGATCGCAGCTACATGAGCAGAATTATTGCCAAGCTTAGTAAAGACGGACTCCTTATTAAGGAAAATTCACCCTTAGACAGCAGGACGAGTCTGATTCGATTGACCCCCAAAGGAACCGATCTATTTAAGCAGCTGAATGAAAGATCAGATGAGCAAATAGTGAGATTAATGCAAGGTTTATCACAAAGAGAAATTAAAGATATACATGCTTCCATGTTGTTTATTCAGAAAAAATTGGATAGGTTGGAGAGGATAGAGGATGATTCGATTTGATAATGATTATGCAGAGGGTGCTCATAAGCGAATTTTGCAACGTTTATGGGAAACCAATGAAGAGCAGACACCTGGATATGGTACGGATGAATACTGTGAAAAAGCCAGGACTTATATTAGAAAAGCGTGTGGTGCAGAGAATGCAGATATACACTTTTTAGTTGGAGGAACACAAACGAATACGACTATTATCGCTTCCATATTGCGCCCACACCAAGGTGCGGTTGCAGCAATTACGGGTCATATAGCTGTACATGAAACGGGAGCAATTGAGTCTACCGGACATAAAGTGATTACTTTACCGAGTGAGGATGGGAAAATTCAAGCTGGACAGGTAAAAGAAATTTATGACGCTCATTGGAATGATGTCACTCATGAGCATACGGTACAGCCAGGCTTGGTTTACATTTCAAACCCTACCGAGAATGGAACGACTTATAGTAAATCCGAATTGGAGCAATTAAGCAAAATTTGTCGGGAATGCGGTTTGCCATTGGTTATGGATGGCGCAAGATTAGGTTATGGTCTAGTTTCAAAAGACAGCGATTTATCCTTGGCAGATATAGCCAGACTTTGTGATGTGTTCTATATCGGGGGAACAAAAATTGGATTATTGTTTGGGGAAGCAGTAGTCATTATAAACGATGATCTTAAAAGAGATTTTCGGTATTTGATCAAGCAAAAGGGAGGATTACTGGCTAAGGGAAGATTATTGGGGATTCAGTTTGAAACCTTATTTGAAGATGGCTTATACTATGAAATTTCTAACCATGCCGTAGAAATGGCGATGATGATTCGAGAGGCATTTGTTGAAAAGGGCTTTTCATTCCGATATGATTCCAAAACAAATCAACAGTTTCCCATTTTGCCGAATGATATGTTAAAGGAATTGGCCAAAAAGTATTCTTTTTCCATTTGGGGAAAATTCAACGATAACCACAGTGTCGTGAGATTCTGTACCAGTTGGGCTACAAAAAAGGAAAATGTCGAAATGCTGATAGGGGATATTAAGGCATTATAATAGGTGATTGGTGACGTACGCCATCTCTTGACCAAAGTAAGGAGGAACCATTAGATGACAACGAAAAATCCCGAATGGCAAATCACGAAACCAAAGAAATCAGTAATAGAGTGGCTGCTTGATGCGGACCCTTCGATCCGTTGGCAGGTGATGCGTGACCTAACCGAAGAGCCCGATGGCATTGTTGCCGCAGAGCGGTCGCGGATTGCTTCGGAAGGTTGGGGTGCCCGGGTTCTCGACCTGCAATCTTCCGAGGGCAACTGGGGTGGTGACGCCGACGCTCGGAACTGGCTTTGCACGAGCTACACTTTGCTGCTTTTAAAGGACATGGGTTTGGATCCGTCGGGTGAGGACGCCCGCAGATCGATCGGCCTCGTGCGTGACCACATCACCTGGCCGCGGCAAATGGGTGGCCGACCCTACTTCGATGGCGAGACCGAACCCTGTGTCAATGGTTGGATTCTTGGAGTGGGGGCCTACTTCGGAGAGGCAAGCGATCGGCTAGTTGATCGACTCCTCGGTGAGCAGCTTGAGGACGGAGGCTGGAATTGCGACGCACCTCAAAGTCGACGTTCCTCGTTCCACAGCACCATCTGTGTCCTGGAAGGACTATTAGAATACGAGAAGGCTAAGGGTGAAACTGCTGTGGTGACCGAAGCCCGTGTCCGGGCACAAGAGTACCTTCTGGAGCGTCGCATGTTGAGGTCCCTATCATCAGGCGAGGTGATCGATCCAAATTGGACACGTTTCTCGTTCCCGACCACGTGGCATTACGACGTGCTGCGAGGTCTGGATTACTTACGCAGTGCCGGTGTCGAACCCGATGAACGGGTCACCGAGGCCGTCGGTCTGGTGGCGAAGAAACAAGACCAAGACGGGAAATGGCCGCTCGAGAACTCTCATCCCGATCGAGTTCACTTCGACATGGAAGGTGTGGACGGCGAGCCTAGCCGCTGGAACACTCTCCGCGCCTTACGAGTACTAGACTGGTATTCAACACGGCACTAGAGAATACGAGACTAGGGTATCCTTGATGAAGTTAGAGGATTATGCTAACGGATACAATAGTGAAATAACTACAACTGGAGCAGGCGCCGCGGCGACCTGCTCCTGATCGTTGAAGTGATGGGAGGTTTGTTGAATAACTTCACGAATTCCCAAGATATAGGATAAGAAATTAAGGAACCATTAAAAAAGTAGGTGGTCATAATTTTAGAGAAGTTGTATGGAAAAAACTTAATGGATTCATTATATTAAATTGTTATTGTTTCTCTTAGGTGAACCGCTGTCCCCGTCTGCCAATTCGACAAGCCTCTGGATGCCTTCTCTCAATAGCTGCTCATTCAGATAGGAATAGCTGAGGCGTATCCATGATTTGTACTCCTTGAGCGGATCGCAAATCGCTCCGGGCACAAAGGTGATTGATTGCTTGATGCATGTACTGAGTAAACGTTCAATCTCCACAGTTTCCGGAAGCTTCACCCATAAGTTGAATCCGCCTGCAGGGGAGTTCCACTGCCAGTCGGTAGTGGATAATTCCTGTTCTACGATATCCTTGCGGACCGCAAGCGCAATGCGAAGCTTCTCCATATGCTGCTGCAGCCGCTCGGAGAAAAAATAATGCAGAAAAATTTTCTGATTCACCAAAGGCGTCCCGCTGTCCGACAACAATTTGGCTTTTATCAGGTAGTTCATGATGGAAGGGCGGCACGCAACGATGGCGATGCCGAGGCCGGGAGCGATATATTTGCTGAAGCTGCGAAGATAAATGACCCATCCTGCCGTATCGTAAGCAAAAAGAGGCAGTGGCGGCTCTTCGCCAAAATAAATGTCGCGGTAAGGATCGTCCTCTAATAGCAGACATTGATACCGCTCGGCAAGCTCAACGAGCCTTTTCCTTTGTTCGGCGGGTACGATATAGCCTGTTGGACTTTGAAAGGTGGGATTTAGATAAAACAGCCGCGGCTTGTAGGCTTGCATCAGCTTCTCTACCTGCTCCAGATCGTAGCCGTACGGGTGGATCTCGACCGGAACGATAGCTGCGCCTTGTCTTCTGAAAATATCAATCGCCGTGCTGTAGGTAGGACGCTCCAACATAACGGCATCTCTCGGCTTGACCAGTGCTCTGGCAACCAAATCCATGGCCTCCTGCGATCCGCAAGTGATCAACAATTCGTCTGCAGACAAGTGAAACCTATGGCAATCGGTAAAGTAACGGCACAACGCATCCCGCAGCTCCTGGTCTCCTTGCGAGGTAAAGTAGGTGCCGAGCATTTTGGGATACAAATCGAACACTTGCTTCACATATTCCGAAAAATAAAGATTGGGGAGCAGGTTCGGGTCAAGCAGCGATCTCGACAGTACATATTCGGCCTGCACCTGATGGATTTCAGAAAGATGGCTTTCATGTACGTAAGCGGAAATGATCGGATTATTCAGCGAATCTACAGGAAGACTGCTGTCCGGTCTCACATAATAGCCGGATTTGTCCTTTGCTTCGACGATCCGATTCTCCTTCAGCAGCTGATAAGCTTTAAAGACCGTCAGTCGATGCACATTGAATTCCATCGCCAGCGAGCGGATGGAGGGAAGCTTTTCATGCGGCTTCCATTCTCCGCGACGGATCCGATCCAGAATATAGTCATAGATTTGTTCAAACAGTTTGCCTGCATATCCGCTTGAAAGAACTGTTTTTTTCATATGTTTTGCCCCCAAGCCCATTAACCCGAAATACGCACTTGCGCGTGTGTCTCAATTATACAGGAAATTCCCGCCTTCTGTTCTGGTCCACTCGATCTGTTCTATTCACCTTCGTTTATGATGGAAAATAAGGAGGCTGATCAATTCTGCCGGAAAATCCACATAGCTCATGAAAGAAGGTTTTAGGAATGAACAGAAACACTTTACTAACGGGTATCGCCTATTGTTTGATTCCTGTGTTGGCGTGGGGAGGCATGTTTCCCGTCATGCAAGTTGCTTTGAAGGTTCTCGATCCGTTCTATTTCACAACGATTCGCTACATATGTGCTGGCCTCATTCTTCTGGGAATGCTGATCGTTTTCGAAGGGAAGAACGTTCTCCGATTGGAGGGGAAATCGTGGAAGTTATTGTTTTTTGGCGCTGCAGGGTTTTCGGGCTTCGGTTTTCTTACCTTTGTCGGACAACAGCTCAGCGGACCGTCAGGCGCAATCATTGCCTCCGTTATCATGGCGTTAATGCCACTAGTGACGACGTGCGTAAATTGGGCTATGAATAAAAGTAAACCCAAGCTGTCTACTTTTATTTCAATTTTCATTGCGCTTTCAGGCGCACTGCTAGTCATAACAAATGGAGATCCCTCCCTAATCGTTCAAACCAAAGAGCATATTGGCGCCAGTCTGTTGATTATGCTCGGTGCTCTATGCTGGGTCATTTATACGATGGGTGGCAGTCAATTTGCAGGCTGGTCGCCGCTTCGCTACACCGCTTTGACAACGTGCTTCGGATCCTTGATGAATATTGTAATCGTGCTGTCGGCAACGGTTTTCGGAGCCTTGACGATGCCAAGCGTGGAGAGGATCGGAAGCGCAGGGTCGGAACTGCTGTATATGATCTTGATCGCAGGCGTACTTGCCGTGTTCACGTGGAACGTCGGCAATAAAATTTTGAAGCCGGAGAACGGCATGCTATTTATGAACATCGTCCCTGTTACGACAGTCACGATCAGTGCCCTCCAGGGCGTTGAAGTCGGAAGGTTGCAGTTTGCAGGGACCCTCATCGTAATCATCGCGCTGGTGATGAATAATTTGATTCAGAGACAAAGGAAAAAAGCAGGTGAATATGCAAAATGACCATTCTTGAGCATTATCGGAAAGTACTGAACGGAGAATTGGAGCAGTCTCCCGTTGAGCGCCTTATGGGACTGAAGCTAATTAGCGTAGAAGATGGCGAGGCTGCGTATGAAATGCAGGCTTCGGAACAACACGCGAATCCGCAAGGCACATGCAACGGCGGCATCATCGGCATTCTCGCTGACATGGCCATGGGCATTGCCTACGGCTCTACCTTGCAAAAAGACGAAACCTTCACCACGATCGAGATGAAAGTAAACTTTTTTAGACCTGTGTGGAACGCCAAAATAAAAGCCCATGCTGCGCTGTATAAGCGGGGACAAACCATCGGGTTCATCCAATGCAATATTACTGACGAGAACGGTAAACTCATCGCTCATGCCTCAAGCACTTGTATGACATTAAGGGGCGATAAGGCGCAAGGCAGGTAGGCCCGCAGGACATGCCCATGAAACGAGCGGCGATGGCTGCTTATGAAATTAGATTATTTTTGAATATATAAAAAGGTCCAGCATGAAGGGAGAGATATTTTGGAGAAATGTAAAGGAATTGCAATTGTTGAAATGATATTTGATAATAAAGATGACTACGAACGCAAAGATTATCCTTTCTTGGTCATAGGGAAACTTATACCGAAATTTTCTTATACTATTCCGGAGGAAAATGTTTGGGGCATATAAGATTAAGAACAAGCGAAGAATCTTATTTTGCTTCTATCGACAGACTTATTGTATTAGAAAATAGCAGAGGAAAAGGAATAGGAACCGCCTTGCTAAACAAGGCAAAGGAATGGGCACAATTACGACGCGGCTGCCAGCATAATTAGGCGGCCGCGTTGTGCTAACGAGCAGTTTAGCTTGAAAGAAGATACGAGGATTATGCTAATATTACATTAATATGGTATTGGTTGTGAGAAGAGGAGACGAAATTGATGGAGACCATTAGTGATAGGCTAAAAGAAATACAGCAACACATTGACGAAATGAATATCGGTGATTTTTATGTAATTAGTACCGACCATGCAGGGAATGTTGTTCTGGCAGGCAGCTTTGATTTTAGCTATTATCACAATATCGAGATTAACTTCCACGAAGTTTCGTTTATCTCTTGTCCGCTTAATCTGTTTATGATTGATACAATTCGTTTAGCAACCGTGGAAGAATCCAAACAACTTGGCGATTGGTCATACGGGTATCACGAAGGGATTGTCATATGTCTTGAGGATAAGGTCTATAAGCACAAGTTTTTTCTTGTTTCCTCAGATGTTACCTATGTAAAAAGAACGGTCTATTATTATAAGAGGAACGACCTAAAGCAAGATGAGACAATAGCTAATTGGGTTCGATAAAATGGTTAAGGGACGGGCAGTTATCTTCAATAAATCGTGTTAAAATATGGATGTAGATGCGTTCACCAAAGCAAGAATTTATTTGAGGGTGAAGAAGTGAAGATACCCACTTTTTTATATTTTATGGATCAATATCGTGATGTGCTCCAGTTGTCAGATACAGATCTAATTAAGTTATTTGGTGAGTTGGAATCAGACGAAAATAAAAAGAAGCTTCTTAACGAAGTTTTAGTGATTGAGAAGAATCTGAGGATGGAAGATTGGGAAATGGAGAAGTCTGCTTCCTATTTATGTAGTAAATACAGCAAAAGACGCATTAAAAGGATAATTCAATTAATACAGAACGAACTTTGATTTAACAAGACAAATTAATCAAAGATTAATTACTTTTTAAAACCAATGGGAGACACGGTAGCTACCGGCATGAATCGGAAGCCTTGTTATGGGCAGGATCGCTTAATCACTTCGGCGAATCAATTGAATTATTACTAAAGAAGGTATGAGGATAATGTCAGTTACTATGTCGAAATAGATGAAGATGTATATGAACTTTCCAAAGGAATCGAAAATCAATTGTGCGAGAATCGAACATTAGAGTCTGCTGGCGAGAAAGTGTTCCTAAAATGGAACCAATCTTCATTCAAGGTTTTGAATCCAGATATTATGAATTGCGGTAGATGCGCGAATTGTGGTTGTTGGACAACAGACATGGAAAAAAACAATTCAATTTTTGGATTAGACAGCGGAGCGGTTCACAATAATAAATTACTATGTGATGAATGCTTGCCTCCCGACCATAGGTGGGCTTTTTGATTAACCTCATATCCTGAAAACTCTAACGGATACGATAGTGATGGAGCTCCTTTTTTAATTGAAGTAATGGGAGTTTAATGCAATTCACATGTAGTATGGAAATATAGTAACTTCAACTTAGGGGATGATAGCTTGTTACCTGCTCTTTTAGATAAAGAAATATCCTTTAAGAATGAAAACTGTCGTTTAAGAATTACATATTTTCATGGAGACTATTTAATTACAGTTAGTCAATACAACGATGATAATCAGTTGTTGAAAACGAAGCTATTTCTTCACTTTGGGCACCGCAATACAAGATTTAGGGAAGTATTTTACGCATATCGACATGACGGATTCAATGAGGTGGCAGAAATATTCCGAGATCTTGCATTCCGACTTTATGGTGAAGGGAACTGGTCAAATAACGATAGGAAACGTAGAGGATTGACCCCAATTTCCATTAAGCATCTCCATTGTGACTAACGGATACTATAGTACAATCACTGCAGGTTGCCAGCAAGATAGGCAGCCTATTAAGGAGCTTAGAATTTATGAAAAGTCGATTAGAACAAGACATAATATCAACGGCAGAAAGCTTTACAAATAATTTTTCTGATAAAGGACATTTTGATTTTAGTGTGCAAAGTCTACGAAAAATAGACGATATTCTAGAAGAGTTACGTGAGTATAAATTAGATAATGATGAACTGGATTCAGTTTCTTCTATGGCTGGAAGTTACATTTTCGAAGTGGCAAGAAGGAATTATGGCGGCCAGTACTTTTGGGCACAAGATAGAGACCAACCTGTTTTAGTTACTGGCGAGCCGGAATATTCAATCTCAATATTTGCATTCGATAAAGTAAGATGCAGAATTAAGAATGGTAAAGAAGATGAGATATCATATTATTTTGATGGCTATATCGAGGCAATTGAAAAAGGTAAGAAAACAGGATACTGTGCTACAATTGTTTAGAGCTTAGTAGATGAATACTAACGGGTAGCATAGCGTAACAAACGACATTGTTGTGGGCATAAGATATTGTGGGGTTCTTTGGAAGCCAGATCAGGTTACCATAAGGTGGTAATTATGAAGTCAACAAAGATTAAATTAGCACTCCTTAGTTTTTTCATGATTATTTCCATTGCTTATTCTGTGAACATTATAAAATTATTCAAAGATACAAGTCATATTGATTCTAGTCCGGAAGCTTCAATTGAACAATATTTGAGATCCAATACCAATGAATATAAGATTATAAGTGTTAATTTAAAAGAAAGAAATTTTAGAAATCGTATCTATTTGGTTGAATGCGATTGTAATTTTAAAAACGAAGAGGACAGAGGTATCCAAAGATATAATTTCTATTTAATAGATGATTTAGGTTGGATTGTAGATAAACTCGAGATGACAAAAAATTAAAGCAGTTAAGCGGACCTTTTTAAGCGCTTACAACTGATCGATTGCTAAGCTTGTCGGCGAAACAGAATAATTTTTAAAGACATGTTGCGTGCCCAGCGAGCCGAACTGCTCAAAAGTGCGCAGCCGATCGTGAAGCGGCTTGGCTAAACGAAAAACCTGCGAAAGTGCAGGCTTTTTCGGAAAAAGCGGTCCGTTTTTGAGAAAAGCCTGCAAATGTGCAGGAATTTTCGACTCAAACGGGCCTAGGCTCATCTGGACACCAAAAAGCCTGCGCAATTGCAGGAATTTTACTTTGCAAGTGCCTTACAGAGCAAAAAGATGTATTTTTGCAGGCTTTCTCCGCGCAGCCAGGCAATCGTGCTCCTATAACGGGTGATTCTCTCTACGCTGTTAAGCAGGTGTTTGGATGACTCATGCGCCATATTGTCCGAAGTGCGAAAGTTACTATAAGTATTATAAAACTTTTCCCATTTATTGGGGTATATATTGTGTAGCCAGCAATCATTAGGGGGATGCCACAGATTTTAAGCAGATGATCTAATAGCAAGTAACGGAGGTGCAGCAAACGATGCGAAAAAAATTGGCGTTAGCTTTAACAATCAGCTGTTTTCTGTGTACGAGTGGCGAATGGAGGGCGAACGTTGCCTATGCGGAATCTACCGTCCTAGAGCTTCCTCATCCAGGTGAGGATACGATTACTATACTGGAAGATAGCCCCTTATATGATGATCAACGGAAAGAGATAGGACTGCTAGGGCCACAGACGGTGAAAATTCTTAAGACGAGGGAGGTTCGATGGGGGCATGGCGAAGGCTACAGAAGACCCATTTACTTAATCCCCACATGGCTTGGCGATCGGTGGATTGCTCCCAACCGGGCTTTGCTGGGGAATCCGCAGCCGTTGGCGACGAAACTAGATCTCAGCCGGGTCGAACGGCTTTATAACGATCCTTTGCTGTCTGAGCCAACCGGCGGGCAATTGGCGCCTCAAATTGTAATAACGAAAGCGAAATGGGATGAACATTATTTGATCGAAACGAGGTCCGGGGACAAATGGATTCGTCCTACATATCCTTTTTTAGAAGGGGTAAAAGAGGTTCAGGAGGAAGTAGAATTGTTGAATCTCACGCCGCTGATGCGATATCCTTACGGTTTGGAAACAGGCTCCAGTCTATCAGCGCAAACTGTAGAGGTCAAAGAAGTATGGCGCGAGTGGCATCGAATCGATTCCTGGCTAGGGCCTGTCTGGTTTAAGCTGTACGAGGCGGATGCGGTGGATGCGCGCCACAATCTTGAAGTCAACTTTGGTTACAGGCACATAGATGAAAAAGATCCTAAGCTGACACATATGACTGTAGACATAAAGCTTGGACCGAAGTGGCGTGCGGTGAAGGAAGCTATGAGCGTCGATTTCAAAATCAATTTTTATAATGAAAAGGGAGAGCGAGTTGCTGCCTCCAGGACAGGTGGCGCTGAGCTAAACGGTGCTGATTCGAAATCAGTGGATATATTGGTGGATGGCAGCTTGAATCAAGGGTATGTTTACGCAACGATACAGATCACCAGAATGTCCGATAAAAAAGACCCTGAACTTGATGCTTCTACGGTGATGGACATCGCCGATCCTGCGCAGCCGAAATTACGGATTGGAAATGTAAGTGTGAGACAGGACGGAGAATTCAGCATCGTCAATGGGCAGTATGAGCTTGATGCGAAGGGAGCGAATCAAGTGAAAGGACGAATCACCTTCACGGATCAGAAGGGTCAATTGATGGGGACGGTGCCGCTTGAACTGATTACCGATGCTGCTAATCCCGGTAAAGGGACGCCTTTTACATTCGAATGTGTCATCTCCGGAAGTTTGAAACACTACGCAAACGTTAAGCTCGAAGTCGATTCGATTGCTTCGCTGAAATAATAATTTGGATACCGATGTCATTGTGCATGCAATTAGGAGGGGATAATTTGGATAAAAGAAAGCTAACGTTGTTTATCCTTATTATTTGTATTGTTATGCTAAATGTGTTTGCAAGCTTCCGATGGAATTACAACAACTATGAAGGTGACATGAAATATAAAACAGATCGTTGGACTAATAAAGTTTGGGTTGAATTTTATCCGCCTCTTGCTATAACAAATGGGATAGAAGTTCCACTAATAAATACTACAAAGTTTGATTCATACATTCAATTAGAAGCACATGTAAAGAAAAATGCCGTTTCCGGTTATTTGGTGAGTGAATGGCTCGAGAGAATGAAATTAACTTACTTGTATTATGGGATCAACTCATTTCTAATATTTAATATACTGCTCTAACACTTCTGTCCTGTCCAAATATTTAGAAAGTTAACCCAACCAAAATATTTCCTTTTGTCGTATAAGTCTTGAGATACGATCATGAGCATGAAATTGGGAACGGTATAATCGGAACGCCTGCAGATTCTTTCTTTGCTCCAATGCCGATAAGGAAAGGGCGCGTACATTTCGAGTATTTAATCTTACTGGCGGCACAAAGGCTTCCTTAAATGACGGCCATTTCGGAAAGTGGATCAAGTAGCTAAGGATAAGAGGTTTCATTCTCGTACGCCGGAGTGCGTCCATTAGGAAAATTCTGGCTGCCCGATGGTCTGGATGTGTATCATCTGCTCGATTTACAATGATCGTTTTAGGTTTTACTTTTTTAAGAATTCCCGTAAATAAAGAAATAGCTGTTTTTCTTGTATAAGGTGCATTTCTATGAAAGGAAAATGAATATCTGGCACGGTCCCATAACGTAACAGGAGAGCGAAACACTTGGTTTTCATTTGTACTTTTAGCTATAGGGAGTGAATGAGCATCTGGAAACCCGAAAAAGTATAACCTATTTGATGGAACGCCTAAAAATGCTTCCGCTCTAAGAGCTTCCAAATGCCGAATGCGCCCAAGTCTGCGAAAAGAGGCCGGAATAGGTGGTGCATGAAGGAAATTTCGGATGGAATCTGTGTTTGCATCGCCATTGGTTAAATAAACAATGTGGACTGGTTTGCCGGATCGGATGGCTTTTTGAATGACTCCTCCGGAGGATAGAACATCATCATCGGGATGTGGTGCAACAATCAAAATGGGACCCCGCAAATCCTTAAACGTAATAGGCGTCATAGGCTACGAATCGTCTCCTTCATCAAAGTAGTGGACGTACTCAGCTATTCATGATAATCGTATTCGTCAATCGTCTTTGTGTGTAACATTTAACCAAAATAAATATGAATCATCATTTGTCCGGTCATATCGGTTTCCGAAAGCATAAGCTATGCAAGCAGAACTGAAAATCGCGGAAGGGGGCGTTTGAAGAAGTGAAGGTCTTGATGTTAATTGATCGCCTTAAAACCGGTGGGACCGAGACACATGTATTGTCCTTATCTAAATTTTTGCTTATTAAAGGTAATCGGGTCGGGATTGCAACAAAAGGAGGCCCGCTAACCTCTGCTGCACGAAAAATGGGGATATTCGTGCATATACTAACCATGCAAAAAGAAAAGTTGATGAACCAGATACAAGGCTTATACAAGATTGTTAACCGAAACAAGTACGGCATTATTCATGCTAATACTAGGCTTAGATTGGCCAATCGTTTTCAACGCGCGCATCCTGGCATTCCCCTTATAGTTACAGTGCATAGTACCTATGAACCAAAGAACGATCTAAGAGCTTCAGTCGTTTCCTCCAAAAAAATTGTTTCGGTTTCACCGGGGCTGTCACAATGGTTACGGAGGAGTGGAATCCCTGCGTATAAAATTCAACTTATTCCGAACGGAATCAATACTAAGCAGTTTCAGGCCAATCAGCCTAAAAAAAGATGGAGAAAAGCCCTCGGCTTGCCACAAGATGCTCAGCTTTTAGTCTATGCCGCAAGGTTCGAAAGGGATAAATATCCGATAGCCCAAAAAGTCATCTTGGCTGCTGAAAAGGTTGCGCGAAGCAACAAAAAATTTGCGGTAGTGTTATATGGTCCAGGTCCTTTTCGACGACAGCTTTCACAGTTGGCCCAGAAAGTGAACCAACGTCTTGGACGAAGAGTTATTCTTGTTAAGGGACCACTGACTTCGATTCAAAATGCTTATTATGCAGCAGATATCGTCGTAGGAACTGGTCGTGTCGCGCTTGAAGCAATGGCATGCGCCAGACCGGTTATCGCAGCTGGAGTGTCTGGATATTGCGGGATCGTTGGACCCAATTCCATTGCTAGGATGAAAAGTTATAATTTTGGTGACCATGGTTCCATGATATCTCTCCATGCAAACAGACTTGTGAAAGATATAAATTTCCTCCTGAAATACCCACAACGGATACGGATGTTAGGTGAATTCAGTTCGAAAATGGTAAGGAGGGATTTCTCGATAAGTAAAGTAGGGGGACAGTATATTGTACTTTACCGAAAATTTATAAAAACGGCATAAGGATGATCGCAGCAGACCGGAGGCATGTTACACAAGAATGGAGCAGCAGGCCGCGGCAGCTGCTCATGTCGAAATCCTGAAGAGGGGATTAGTTTCACTATCTGAAAGCAGCCATGCAGTACGTAAAGAAGATCGCCCTTCTCTTGGTTATGAGGCAAGACGAGACGATCAAGCTTGGTTCAATATGTGGTTGTCGAACAAGGCATCAATGCAGCCATTTTGACGCCCAACCGTAGATATCCGAAATAATCGGCCCCACATCTTTTCCCTTTTCCGTTAATTGGTATTCTACTCTTGGCGGAACTTCGGGATAAATCGTTCGGGTGACCATGCCAGCGGCTTCGAGTTCTTTTAACCGCTCCGAGAGAAGACGGCCGCTGACATCTGTATCTTCTTCAAGTTGGCAGAAACGTTTCGGTCCGGAAAGCAACTGAAGCAAAATGGTTATCGCCCATTTTTTACCTAATATATCCATTGCTTGGGTGACGATGCATGTTCTCGGTTTTTGCATAACGGATCATCCCTCTAATCTGATTAAGTTTATTATTAGTATAACACAAAAGTTACTTGAAATAACTAAATTACTGTTATATAGTTATGTTACATAAAGTAAGTATTGGGAATGGGAAGATTAATCAAGTTTATTTTTTTAAGTCAATACTTACTTTTAGTAATATATTTATTAGTAATAACTAATGGAGGAGAGGACAGATTTTCGGCAGACCCTCACCTATTGGGGGGATATGTCTGAGTATAACGAAAAATATTTGAAGACGAAGATTAGCCGTGCCGGTCACTTAAATGAAGGCGAAAGTGCATAGCGACATGGATTTGGCAGCTTTAGCTATGTTAGTTTATTATCGATACAAAGGGGAATGAACAAATATGAGACCTGATTATCAACCGTTATTCGAGGATTTGACTCTGAGAAGTGGTGTCAAGCTAAAAAATCGTCTGGCGATGGCGCCGATGACGACGATGTCCGCCAATCCGGACGACAGCGTCTCGGATGCGGAAATCCGTTATTATGCCCGAAGGTCTGGGGGAGTCGGCATGGTCATCACCGCATGCGCTTATGTCTCTTCGAGCGGCAAGGGGTTCCCCGGTGAGATTTCCGTGCATGACGATACATTCATTCCAGGCTTGAAACGCCTTGCGGCGGCAATTAAGGAAAAAGGTGCAAAAGCTGTACTGCAAATTTTTCACGGCGGCCGGATGTGTCCGGCGGAATTCGTGCCGGACGGCGATGTCGTGGGCGCAAGCGAGGTTCCTCCTGCAGAAGGCTTGGGTCTCGGGACGATGAAAACGCCGCGGCCGCTTTCGAATGAAGAGATCGAAGGGATTATCCGCGATTTCGGCGAGGCGACGAGAAGAGCCGTCGAGGCCGGCTTCGACGGGATCGAAATTCACGGAGCCAACGGCTATTTGCTCCAACAATTTTTCTCGCCGTATACGAACCGCCGCGAAGACCGCTGGGGAGGGAGCGTGGAGAATCGGTTGCGTTTCCCGATGGCGATTGTGGACGAGGTCCTGCAAGCGGTACGGGCGCATGCCAAAGAGCCGTTCCTTGTCGGATACCGCTTTTCTCCGGAAGAACCGGAAACGCCGGGCATTACGATGGCGGAAACGTTCGTATTAATCGATGCGCTGGCGGATAAAGGCCTGGATTACCTTCACGTTTCCCTGAACGATTTCTGGTCGGCTCCGAGACGCGGGACGGAGGATACCCGTTCGCGAATGGAAATTATACAGGAACGAGTTGGTGATAAAGTCCCTGTCATGGGTGTCGGCGCCATCCGAACCCCCGAAGAAGCCGCGAAGGCGTTGCAAACAGGTGTATCGCTTGTTGCGATTGGCCGCGAGCTTGTCGTAGATCCGGACTGGGCGGAAAAAACGATGGAAGGAAGGGAAGCCGAAATCGCCACGACGATGACGAAAGGCGATCAACAAAAGCTGGTCGTTCCCGCACCGTTGTGGCAAATGATCCTGCATGTTCCCGGCTGGTTTCCCCTCGCTGAATAAACCCGTTTCACGAGCATCACAAAAAGCAGGCCAAAACTGGAACAATACAGTCTTGGCCTGCTTTTTTTAGTCATTCAATTATCGTACCCGCTAGCTCTTCAAGATTTTTTCGTAAGCGTAGTTACTCAATTGTGTTTTTCGTGGCTTTGTACATCTTTTCTGTGTATTCGTCGACTTCATCCCGTGACATGCGTAAGCGATCCGCAGAAGTACCATAGCCGATTTCCTTTTTACTACCCTTTTCCAGTTCTTTGAAAATTCCATCTGCGAAGGCATCTAACGGTTCTCCTTGCGTATGCAACCCGGCTCCACCTAAGTCTGTATTCACCGCCGGAGGAGCAACTTCGATTACTTCTACAGGCGTATCGGAAAGTTGGTGTCTTAGACTCATTGTAAATGAATGAAGCGCCGCTTTTGTTGCTGAATAAATCGGAGCGATCGCAAACGGTGTAAAAGCTAACCCGGATGTCACGTTAATGATAGCCGCCTCTTCTTTTGTTGCAAAAAATGGAGCGAATAGCATAGCGAGATGGAAAGGTGCTTCCATGTTGGTTGTGATTTCTTTGCTGAAATAACTCCAATTGTTCTTCGCATCCGCTTTTAACACATTAAAGCGTTGTTGGATCCCTGCATTGTTAACTAGCACGTTCACTTCCGGATAGTTCGCTGTTACCCAATCAAATAATGCTGTACGCTCGGATTCCATATCCAAATCACTTACACGAGTAATAAGGCTAGGGAATTTTTCTTTCGCATTTTGAAGTACATTTTCGCGTCGTCCGCAAATAATTACTTTATTTCCAGCTTTTATAAAACGCTCTGCAAAAGCTAATCCTATTCCGGCACTTCCGCCTGTAATAAGTATTGTATTTCCTGAAAGTTTCATTACAATTCCTCTTTTCCATTATTTTGCCATTCCATCATTCTTCTTTTCTTTCCTGAATGCGTTTTGTATAACGTGTAATTTTTACGTCAATTCCTTTTAAGGATTCTGTCATCGTCGAAATTTCAGCTAGCACAGCTTGTTTGTGATTTTTCATCATTTCAAGTCGGAGTTCAATGGTGCTATCTCCTTCTACTACCCAATCAACGTATTGTTTGATACCACTTATTGGCATATGCGTGTTTTTTAAATAAATAACGATTTTAAGGAGCGTAAGTTGATCTTCTGAAAATAACCGCCTGCCGGCTTCATCACGCTCGATGAGCGGTAACAGTCCTTTTTTTTCATAATAGCGTAACGTTGATTCTGGAATATTGAATTTGGCCGCAGCTTCGCTAATTGAACAATACTTCATTTGGAGGCCTCCAAAATTTATGTTTCATTGCCGACAGGAATATGATACGACTTAAACCATGGTTTAAGTCAACAAAAAAATTTGAATTTCCGGAAGAGTCCCGTCAAGTACTGCGTTTAGCGGGCTGCATTGGCAATTCTTTTGATATCCGGCTGTTGTCGATGTTAAACGGCACTGCAGCGTGCCAAAGAATTAAGGCACCTGTGTGAGCGAAGTCCCACATTTTTTGCCTTTCTCCCCCGAATGGGGGATTTTTTTATTGTTGAAATAGTTTTAAAGTTAGACATGAACGACAAAAGTTGACAAAAAGGAGCGGAAATTTCGATATTTATCGTCAACTGTAAGAAGGCCTATATGACTAAGAGGAGTGAAAGAAGCACTATGCGTATAACAAGTATCATGAAGCATTTAAACAGAGCGGCCAGGGTCAATACGGTGCTGCTGAAAAAGGTTTCCATTCATTTATTGCTGGGATTGATGGTATTAGCTTCGTTTTCTTCACCTGCATCTGCCCAGCCGAATCCTGATCTTACCCCGCCTGCTTATATCGGTTCTACTTCTAATAACGGAAATAATGTATATTTGAACTTTAATGAAGCTATTTCAATTAATAATACAGATGCTTTGACTGATAGCACTGTGACTGATGCTGTTTATTTGAAAAAGAACATGAGTATAGCGATTGACGGAGTAAACTTTGTACCGCTATCGGAACTGATTGTTGTATCACCTCCGGGTACGGGCCCTGCCGGTCAAACTCAAATTTACTTGGTTGCCCAAAATGAAGTGAAAGTCATACTAGGTACGAAAACGCTGATTAAAATCGCCGGCGGCACGCTGAAGGATGCGGCAGGAAACCTTAATGATGTGTTGACTCTGCATGTCACCCCTCCGGTCATCCAAACCGCAGTAATTAGCAGCGACTATCACGAAGTGACGATTGGCTTTCATGAAGATGTTATTGATAATACCAATTCCGGGGGAATCTCTAACTTAAAGAATTACATTCGCTTGTTGAAAGATGGCGCCAATACGAATACTGAGACAGAATTGACCACAGACGATAAGGTGTCCATTGTTTCCGGAAAGCTGGTCATCGATTTTGCAACGGCCCTCTCAGGAGCGACTAACCAAATTAAAATAATTGGCGGCGCTCTTAAGGACACTGACGGAAATGTTCTTAATGACAATGCGGTAACCCCTATGCTTCAAGGAGGCGCAATAACCGAAGATACGATGGCGCTTAAATTGTTAAGCAGCTATTTAACCAATAGTTATCAAGATTTAACTCTGGTTTTTAATAAAGATGTGCAGAATGCCCGAAGCGATGCTGCGAGTTTTATAGCAGGAATACAGTATTTTGGCAATGTTACCTACTGGCAGTGGAGAAGCATTCCTTCAGATGCAACTGTGACATTCTCGGGTAAAACGGCAACCATTCATTTTGCAGCGCCATTGATAACTGGTTATCAATATATGTTTCAATTTAATGCGAATTCTTTTAAAGATGCATCCGGGAACATTCTCAAGAATAATGTTAACGCGGGTTACTTTTACCCTGGTCAAGCGTTAATATTCGAAAATGGGAGCATTTCGTATGATGGCCGTTGGTTGAGGATGGGCATGAACTGGCAGGTTGGCGGTTTAGTGGATCGAACCATTGTTAATGGGGTATCGCACTTAAAAGATCAAATTACGATTGACGGCTCCCCTTTGGACGCGCAGGATGTTGTGACTATCCAAGGGACTGGCATCGGCATTTTCTTTCATGACGCGAAAAAGAGCGGCACCGTTCAGGTAAAAGTTGCCGCGAACGCATTAAGCGATTTGGGCGATAATGCACGGAACGCAGCGATTGACCAAGTGATTGCTTATAACACGCCTGGTATTACAGGATATTTCTTAAGCGATATAGCAAGTGAATTTTTGTTCAATGATAACGCTGAATGGAGAAGCAATGTTAGAGACATAATTATTTCCAACAGCGGAGCTGCCAGACCACTTCAAAGTTCAGAATATATTCTGGCTGCAGGCAGGCTTACGATTAACAAAGGTGTTTTTCAAGAAGGAGGTAATTACCAAATTCTGATCAATGCGGATGGCTATAGCACTAAATATTTTAGTGGCCGAGCCAGTAAATCGTCTGAACTATTTTATATGACTGCGCCGGCGGTAACTACGGACAACGGAATTACGGCCAAGGTAAATATATTGAATAATGTGGGTACTAATTCTACTACAGGAACGCAATCGGTTGTTTTCGAATTAATGAACGGAACGACGCCGGTTAGTATTGTAGCTTCTAATTTACAGGTTAATACAGGAATGTATTCAGCCAATTTCAATGTAACAGACGCTGCAACGAATCCTAATTATACCGTCCGGGCATTCGTGGTGAATAAATTTAATAATGACCCGACGAATGTTGGCTTGAATTTGGCTACAGAAGTGACGCGAACCGAATATGATCTAAAACTGATTGACTATATCAATGACAATGACTAGGGGCGAGAAAATGAAGCTTCGAACATTTAGTTTGCTTTTAATACTCAGTCTTTGCTTGGGGTTAGTGCCAATCGCTGCTTCAGCCAGCGCTTCGATTTCCGTGAATCCCATTTCATCGATGCAACCGGGCGGTTCAGTGACGATATCAGGCACAACCACTTTAAGCGAAGTCATTATTCAGGTGCTTCGTCCCGGCAACAGCACGGTGTTTTATGATATCGCCAAGGTAACGAGCGGACAATTTTCAGACTCTTTTACATTGGGAAGCAATGAGCCGGCAGGTACCTATACCGTTATTGCCGGACAAGCGGGTCAGGTGGATACTAAACAGTTTGATGTAATAGCACAGACACCGACGACACCGACGACACCACTGAGCAGCAATGCGGATTTGAGCGCTCTGACGCTGTCGAGCGGTACGCTGACTCCTGCGTTCGCACCCGACAAAACTTCCTACAGTGCTAGTGTGGATAACGCTGTATCCAGCATAACCGTAGCGGCCAGCGTGTCCGATAGCAACGCTGCGATGACAATAAACGGTGCAGCGGTTGCAAGCGGCGCGATCAATCTGAACGTAGGAATCAACCTCATCAACATCGTAGTGACAGCGCAGGACGGCACATCGAAGAAGCCATATACGGTTGCGGTGAACCGCGTCGCACCGGCAGGAGGCGGCATTGGTGGCGGTGGCGGTGGTGGCGGCGTCAGCGGCGGTTCAACGACCCAAAGCAGCGACAAAGTTACCTCAAAGGATGGTAAATTAACGCTTCCCGCAGGTAAAATAGGCGAGGTTAGTTTGGACGATGCGGTTACGATCTATATTCCTGCCGATGCTTCGGGCAAAGAACTGAAATTAACGATAGAAAAATTGTCGGACATTCAAAAGCTTCTAACGAATAAAGACGTTCTGGCCAGCCCAGTTTTCGAAATTTTGAAAAATTTCTCGGAGAACTTCAGCAAGCCGGTCACGCTGACCTTTACCTTCGATCCGAAAAGCTTGAAGGGTCATCAGAAGCCCTCCGTCTTCTATTATGACGAAGCGAAGCAGTCCTGGGTGGAGGTTGGCGGCGAGGTGAACGGCAATACTATCACCGTAAAGGTCGATCACTTTACGAAGTATGCGGTATTCGCTGTAGGACAAGCGGCAGCAGATACGCCGCCAACGATTACCTTCAGCGATATATCCGGACATTGGGCGGAAGCGGGCATCAAGCAAGCGGTAAGCACCGGAGTCGTCAGCGGTTATCCGGACGGCACGTTTAAGCCGGATCATACCGTGACACGCACGGAATTTGCGGTCATGCTGATGAATGCGTTGAAGCGGCAAGGAGAAGGAGCGGCGCTGACGTTCTCCGATACCGCGAAGATCGGTACTTGGGCGCAGAAAGCGGTCACGCAAGCGGTACAAGCAGGCATTATTAAAGGCTATGAGGACGGCTCTTTCCGTCCGGACGCTGAAATTACACGCCCTGAGATGGCAGCGATGATCGCAAACGCTTTGGGCCAGTCTATCGAAGAGAGTACGGCAACAGGCTTCGCGGACGACAAGGACATTCCGGCGTGGGCGAAAGGCGCAGTGGCAGCAATGAAAAAACTTGGCATTATAAAAGGCAAAGGTACGAACGAATTTGTTCCTGCGGATAAAACGACAAGAGCAGAGGCTGTAACGGTTCTGCTAAACATGTTGGCCTACAAGAGCAAGTAAAGTAAATGAACTTGAAATGATTCTGCACGCAAAAGCAAAGCCCGGTCGATCTGCGCGAAAATATTTCGCGGGATCCCGGGCTTTTTCATGTAAATCCTGTCCCTGACTCTCCCGCAGCAGTCAGATTGGAAATAGAAAAATGTTAATAAATAGTCGGTACCATTCCCCCGTCCATACGGATTGGAGAACCTTTAAATGCGGATGCATAAGGACTACATACAAATGCAGCTAGTCTACCTATTTCAATAGGCTTGATAAATCGCTGTATTTCAGATTGAGGCAGGTTTGTAGTCATAAATTTCTTCTCTTTTTCTGAAAAAGTCATATCTTCATTAGGGTACAAACCCTCAATGATTTGATGCACATTTTCGGAGAGTGTTGGTCCTGGCATGATCGTATTGACTGTTACTTCTGTTCCTATTGTTAATTTAGATAAGCTTTTTGACAATGATAACAGCATTGATTTTGTCATACAATATTGAGGCATTTGTCCTGAAGGCATAATTGCTTCTTCACTCGCAATAAAGATCATGCGGCCATAATCATTTTTCAACATTTTAGGTAAATAAAATTTAGATAATCCGTTTGCGGCGAGAACATTAGTACGGAAGTATTTTTCCCATATTTCGTCGTCAACGTCCTCGTATTGCATAATTTCATAAATACCCATATTGTTAACCAAGATATCAATGTTGGGGTATTTTTCAAATAAAGCTTCTCTTTGCCCAATATCCACAATATCGGCTGCAGCATTTTGAGGAGAAGTAGCCGGGAAATCCGACTTCATTTCATTTACAGTTCGTTCTACCTCTTCGTAATCTCGTCCATTAATTAGTACATGAACACCTTCTTTGGCAAGTTCAATGGCAATTGCTTTACCAATCCCCTTCGTTGATCCTGTAACTAAAGCTGTTTTATTGCTTAATCCCATATCCATAAAACATTGCTCCTTTTAAATTACTCCGGATAGAGATTATATTACCTTGTCCGGATGGTTCAGTAACTAGCGTACTGCGCCAAAGTTCTTGTATAACCCGCCAAATGATGAATCTTAGTAAATATTAGCTCTCTGTAGAATTGGTTAGGCATTCATAGCCGTCCTTCCGAAATGTTCAGAACGCCAATTTGAAGGAGTATCACCTTCCCAAAGGCGGAAGGCGCGGTAAAACGAGTTCTGGTCCGCATATCCAATCAAGAAAGCCACTTCTTTAATATCGAGCGAGGGGTCTGCCAAGTACTCCCGTGCCTGCTCATGCCGAGCTTGTGTCAACAGATGCTTGAAGCTCGTGCCTTCGTCGGTAAGCCGGCGCTGCAAGGTGCGATCGCTCATTCCCAACTCGCTCGCGATAGCCTGAACGTCGGGTCGCCCTCCTGTTAGGCTGCGTTTCATGATCCACTTGACCGTCTCGGTGATTGAGCGGCTGCGTTGCTGTTCATCCAATGAGCGGTCCAGTGCAGGAGTCAGGATCTCCAGCAGCTCTTCGTTGTACGAGACAAAGGGGCGGTCCAGATCTCTTCGATGAAGCGTCAACCGGTTACATGTTGCGCCAATCCGGATACAGCACCCGAAGTAAGCTTCAAGTGCCTGTACATCGCCCATTGCGTGCGAGAATTCGACGGATCGCGCCGTCAAAGGTTGACCTGTGCCCCGGCGCCCAAGCTCTAAGAGAGATGCCAGTGTGATACCAACCAGCATTGGCGGACCGGGCTGCTCGGTATGCAGCCATTCCAATTCGATTGTACAGTGCTCGCCCTCCTCGGTGATTCGTAAGCTTTCCGGGGGGCACAGTTGTTTGTACCGGGCCATTCGGTTAAGAGCGTCGCGATAGTCACGAGCATGGTAAGTCGCTAAGACGGTCGGTGGGTATTTCGCTGTTTCAAAGGCGGTGGTAAGCCGGATGATTCCTTTGGCAGGGTCGCCAATGAGATCGGAATAAGCCTGCCAGATTGCGAAATATTGGACGGTGGTAACAACTGGTTCTGTAATAATGGTGAGCGGCAGTCGTGCTTTGCGAGCTACGTCGTGAGCGGCAATCCCTAGTTGACGTAATCCCGCCCAAAATCCCGGCGGGATTTTAATGCGGTCAGAGGTATGAGATTTCATACATATGGGCCTCCTTTAACCAATTACGGCGAATTTTAAGTACACTTAAGAATACTCTTGCTTGTTGAAGACGGCCCTATAAGATCAACTCCGCAAGACGATGAATCCCCTGCTCAATAGATGCTTCATCTACTTTTGCAAACCCCAACACCCATCCCTTTCGTTTGCTTTCCAAACAATAGGGTCCAAGAGGGTATACGCGTATTCTCTGTTGTAGAGCAAGCTTAGTCACGGTTTCTTCGTCATATGATTCTTCAGCTTCAAGTAACACATGCAATCCCGTTTCTACTCCGCTTAGTGTGAATCGCTCCCCTAAACCGCTAGCCATAATAGCCTTTGTCATGGCTTCGTGTCTTCGTCGGTACACATTCCTGACTCTTCTCATATGGCGCATAAAATGCCCTTTCTTGATGAAGTGGGTTAGTGTTAGCTGATCCATAATCGGAAGATGACGGTAAGTCAACTCCTGTACCTTGGCTAGTTGAGCAATTGCCTCGACAGATCCAACGATAGCCGAAATACGAATGCCCGGAGCAATCATTTTAGAAAAACTCATGAGGTACAAGGTATTATTAGGTTCCTGACTAAACAGCGTGGGAAGCGGCTCCCCACGATATCGAAATTCACTATCATAATCGTCTTCAATGATCCAGAATTGTTCTTGAGCAGCCTTATGCAGCAATTGTTGCCTACGCGGCTCCGACATAACGACCCCGACCGCGCACTGGTGCGAAGGGGTCGCAAAGATTAGTTTGGATTGTGGGTGAATTTGCTCAACCACTAGGCCATACTCATCAACGGGAACGGGTACCACATTCATGCGCCGATATTTCATCGCCATCCAGGCAGCTGGAAAACCGGGATCTTCTACAGAGACAGTGTCCCCATCAGATAAAAGCGATTGTGCGATTAAGTCAATGCTATGCTGAGCTCCGGAGGTCAACAGAATCTGATTTGTTTGGATATGGATGCCTCGTTCAAGTGATAAATAACGCTGGATTTGCTCACGCAATGGTGTGAAACCATAGGGATTACCGTAAGCCCAACTTGATAAATCCATTTCAGCGGATGCGTGGAAAAGCGATTGTCGCCAGTTCTTTTGAAATTTTCCATCCAAATAGGGTTCATGGGGACTAAAATCAATATCCACTTCTCGCTGTTCTTTGCCTATGAACCAGTCATGTAAATGATCGACAGCCGAGTTCAACAAGGGAAGTGAAGGGGGGAGGGGGCCATCTGTTATTATTTTCTTCGTTGACTCTGTGATTTGCGTCCATTTACTAACCCGCGTTCCTCCTCGGCGAGATGTAACCGTATAGCCTCGACTTAGCAATTCCTCATAGACGATTTGTACCGTTGAGCGAGAGACACCTATCATGTGAGCAAGTTCGCGGGAAGGAATCAGCAATTCTCCTGGCGCCCAGATTCCGCTAGTAATATTATGAATCGCTTGATCAAGCAATTGCTGCCAGATCGGTCTCTTATCATTGCGAATTACTTTCATCATCGTACACACCTCCAAATAGGCTCCAATCATTATGGATTGTTCATTATTGAGATGTTTGGATGTTTTAACACAATCCATTCATTGATATACTACCGTAATAACGCTGGTATTTGCAATCTGGTCGTTGACACACTCTAGAACACTATCGGAGTTAAGACAATTGGAGTGGGATGAATATCTTATGAGTGAAAGGAGAGATTTCGAAATGGATTCGGTTCGTTACAAGAACAGGGAATGCCGGGATCAAGAGAAAATTGAAAGTTTCCTTCACCAAGCGAGAATTGGGTATCTTGGGTTGGTTGATGGAAACCTCCCCTATGTTGTACCGCTTAATTATGTATGGACTGAGGGGAAGCTCTATTTTCATGGGGCTGGAGATGGAAGACGTAATCATGTCATGAGTGAAAATCCAGAGGTATGTTTTACAGTATGTGAGGAATACGGAACCATCACGGACCCGATTCCTGCCAAAACGGATACGGCTTATATGAGCGTAATAATATTTGGACAAGCAGAGCCAATCACAGATTTGGATGAAGCCACCCATGTACTTCAGGAAATGATCAATAAATACGTACCCGGCTATTATAACCGCCCCTTGTCGAAGCAGCATGTGGACAAGTATAGGTCGGCTGTGTTCGGCGGACCGGTTCAAGTTTGCCGTGTTATTCCGCACCATATGACGGCAAAAGAAAGTCCAATTGAAGCAGAAAAAATGTATAGAACGGTCATGAATGTCGGAAGAGAGATTTAACGACAAGATACTAGCTAACGGAACGATAGTTGAATGGCATATAACCAAGCCGCCGATTACTTCGGCGGCCTTCAGTGCATGTTTATGGTGCCGAGCCGCATTATTCTAACTCGGCAAGTACGCTTGCCTCTTCCAGCGAAGGGATAAGAAACTTAGTTTCGATTGGCGATGACATTACGATGAGGATTGTGTAGGTCCCGTATTTATCGCATTGATTTCCAAAATCTTCGAGTGATCGTGTGGACTCAGTCATTACTTTCAATAAATAGTTGTGCGGGTTGCGATAACCCGACACACTTGCCTAATTCCGTCATTGAAATTCTTGCCTGGCTTTGAAGATAATACAGGATTTGTTTATCAATAGGGTCCATCGAAATCGCTCCTTTAAATTTAAGGATTTTCTCATCAACTAACTCGTTTTTCTTTGTTTTAGGGTAGATATAACTTGAATGCTTTATGTAAATCACTGAACTTAATAATTATAATAAACTTACAATAGTAAAGTAATCAAGGCTTTAACTATTGAGAAAGGATGATGCAAGTTGAGTAAGAATTTGGATACAAGCATAGATGAAGTTATCGAGCGTACTCTTGCCGATAATCGGCTGGTTGGCGCTGTTGTTAAGGTGGCGGTAGACGGAGTGCCGGTTTATAACGGTGCTGCCGGTTTTGCCGACCGTGAGAGGAACAATCCGATGCAAGAAAATGCCTTGTTCAGGCTTGCCTCCGTATCGAAACCGATCGTTTCAACGGCTGCCTTGGTACTCGTATCGCAAGGCCGGCTCCAGCTAGACGACCGCGTAGACCGATGGCTTCCATACTTTCAGCCGCGTTTGCAAAACGGCGAAATCGCGGAGCTCACGATTCGGCATTTAATGACTCACACGGCGGGGCTGACTTACCGTTTCTTTCAGGAGGAGAAGGGTCCCTATCACCGTGCAGGGGTGTCGGATGGGATGGACCAGGCCGGCATCACATTGGAAGAGAACCTGCGCCGTATTGCCTCCGTTCCGCTCCTTTACACGCCAGGCACTCAGTGGAAATATTCGATCGCGACCGATGTGCTGGGTGCCGTTATCGCCAAGGTTGCTGAAATGCCGCTTCAAGAAGCCGTTCATTCCTTGGTGCTGAAACCGCTTGGCATGAATGACACCGGGTTTACTGCTGTTGACCCGGAGCGGCTGACCGTTGCTTATGCCAATGATGTTCCTGTGCCGCGGACTATGTATGATCCCGACAGCGTGGCATTCGTGGAAGGCACGGCGGGTTTCCGGCTTGCCCCTAGCCGGGCGTTCGACGAATCGGCTTTTCCTTCCGGCGGAGCCGGCATGGTCGGAAGCGCCCGAGACTTTTTACGGCTGCTGGAAACATTGCGCAAAGGAGGAACGCCGCTGCTGCCTGAGCGGCTGGTTCGCGAAATGACGACAAACCAGATCGGCGATCTGCCGATGGCTTATTGGCCTGGCAGAGGCTTCGGTCTTGGATTTACGCTGCTTAAGGATCCTGCCGCCGCAGGCACGCCGGAATCGCCGGGCACCTGGCGGATGGGCGGGACCTACGGCCATTCGTGGTTCGTTGATCCTGAGCGGAAGCTCAGCGTTGTGGCATTTACCAATACCGCGCTGGAAGGCATGTCAGGCCAGTTTACCGTCGATCTCTGCAAAGCCGTTTACGACGGAATCAAGCAATAAAGAATGCGTTCAAGAGCCTAGTACGGTATGATCCGGACCAGGCTCTTTTATACAAGGGAGTGGAGAGGTTGGTTCAATTCAGTTCTGTTCAAAAGACCATTAACCCTATATTTTTCATTGCACTGGGTTTATTTGGCGTATACACCATTGAATTTGGCGTTGTCGGGATACTGCCGGCAATCATTGAACGCTACGGCATCAGTACATCTCAGGCCGGGATGCTCGTTGGCGCGTTTGCGATTGTCATCGCGTTGTTTGGTCCCTTTATGGTATTGCTGCTTTCCAAACTTAACCGCAAAAATGTGTTGATGACATGTTTGTTCATTTTTGCCGGGAGCAGTTTATTGTCAGCTTACGCTCCGAATTTTTATGTTTTGCTGGCGCTTCGCATGATTCCGGCTTTGTTCCATCCCGTCTATTTTTCTTTGGCTTTTGTCACGGCTATTTCACTGTATGCTAAGGAAAAAGCGACGCAAGCTTCCGCCAAAGCATTTGTCGGGACCAGTATGGGCATGGTACTTGGAATTCCGGTAACAACCTATATCCAGCATCAATTCTCATTCGAGGCCGCTTTTCTATTCTGTACCCTTGTCAACATCGCTGCTGGTATCGGGATCGCCATTATGCTTCCGAAAACGCCGAAAGCGGAGAAAGTAACTTATGGGAAGCAACTCGGTATATTGCGTAAAATCCCCCTTTGGATCAATATCGGCGCTGCAACTTTTATATTCGCGGCCATGTTTTCAGTCTATAGTTATTCTGCCGAATATTTGGAGCAAGTGATGGGTATGAACGGAGAGACCGTCAGTGTGATGCTTGTCGTATTCGGCGTTGGAGGGGTGGCCGGCAACTTGCTCGCGGGGAGACTGATTGGAATCAATATGGCAAGAACGACTGTGTTCCAACCGATTGTATTAGCGCTCTCTTACTTTTTGCTTTACTTAGGAGAAACGTCGTCTATAGTACCTATTATTTTGATCATGGTTTTGTGGGGAGCGGTTCATACCAGCGGGCTCATTATAACGCAGATATGGTTAACATCCGAGGCTCCCGAAGCGCCTGAATTTGCTACCGGACTGTATATTTCTTTCATCAATCTTGGCGTGTTCATCGGTTCGGCAGCAGGCGGGATGTTTATTGATTTTGCAGGCGTGAAAGGGACCATATGGAGCGGCTTGCTTTTTATTGTGTTGGCTCTTGCTTGTATTGTCATAAAAATTGTTTTCTTTAACTCCAAAGGTATAAAGGAAAAAGGGGCATCCAAACGAGAACGGCGGGAGGAGGCTCTATTGTAAAGCATTAGAGAAGGTTCTTTTGGGTATCATTGCATCCCTTATTGTTCCTCTGGAGAACTAATCTGATTGTTGAGAACGGCAGAACCCTTAAGTAAAGAGGGTTCTGCCTTTTAAGGTAAAAGCGCTCACATCCAGTGATGGTTCCCTTTAGTTGCTTAGTTGTCGATACTTTCCGTTTCTTTAGCTTCGAGTAATTCCTCGATTAGGAATGCGTTATCGTAAGTTTTCAGAACTTTATATTTGGAAGTAAAGCTCTTTGTTTTACGGCTTCCATCATCATAGGTGATGTTATACTTCTCCGATGTAGTGACTTTGAAGCTGGAATCGTCCAATTTTTCGGCAGATTTAGCCTCTGCGAGAGTCATTGTTTCTTTAATCCCTTTGTTGTTCAGGTAGTTCATGTATTCACTTTGTTCTTTGTATTTCGAATCGCTTAAAAACGAACTGACGGCGGAGAAATTGTTTGTTTTGAGTGCCCACATGCTTTTTGCTAAATAAATCTCGACGATCATTTTTGCTTTTAACTCATCGCCGGATGATCGAGGCGGGCTATCTGGAAGTGGGTTGGGATTTGCTGCTCCTTTGGACAGATCTGCTGATTGGGTACCCATTAGTTCTATATATTTAGCCAGCATGTTAGCCGCTTCGGTTGCATGACTTTTTTGCGCTTTTTCCCTTTTTATTAAAAAGTTTCTGTTGGATTCTGCGTTGTCGGCTGCCTTGTAGGCTTCATTGATATATGAATAAGAATACGTATTCACTTGTGCCAGTTGTTTGTTTTTGTTCATTTCTGAGATATTGCGCTCGTAAGCCTTTACCAAATATTTTAAAGAGTCCTCAGCCTCATTGGCGGCTAGTAATTCCGTCAGGTATTTGCCGCGATAGGTTAAGGCATCGACGAACTTGGATTGGACATCCTTTAATTTTGCCGCTAAAACCACGCTCAGCACTTCATCCTTCAGGGTATTGTTTTTATTGATGAGATCATTGATTTTATTATCAAAGAGATAGAAATCGTCATCGGGTTTCGCTAATTGTTTAATTTCCGAATCCATGTTATCACTCCGCTGTATGACACTCTGGAGTTTGTTGATATCCTTCGACCGATCATTGTACTCTGTGATTGCCTTCTCCACGTCAAGACTGGAGTAGTCCTTCTTTTCCGTTGTCAACAAAGCGTACTTGGGGTTGCTGTTCAATTCTTTCACTTGGGCTTCAAAATTGGTCGTTAATTTAGCGTCTTTGTAAAAAGCAATAATTTCCTGAAGCGTTTTTTTGTCGGCAGGAGGCGTCTCCACTTGCTTTTTGAACGCAGAGCTAGCCGTCTCGATCGATTCAAAATTTTTATTGTATTCATCGACCAACGATTTGTGCTTCGAGTTTTTCACGAGGTTATAGGCGATTCCGCAGCCCACTGCCAGAATAACAAGAAGCGAGCCAAGGATAATGATAAGCTTCATTTTTGATTTTTTTGCCTCCGGTTTTGACCCTGCTTCCATTATCGTTTTGTTTGTTTCGTTTTCCACGCTTGTTTCAGACATTATACACACTCCATATTTCTTATTTAGTTGTTATCAAGTTCATAAGTAAGCGGCATCAATGATGTGTCCGAACTCTATTTCAACATAATTCTACATAAATACAAATTTTACCTCTAATTATCGATAGAAGACGTGATACATGAATCACAGAAGGGCCTTAAGCATCATCGTATTTGGAAATTTCATGGTAAATAGTCACCTTTTTTTAATTAATTCGGCTATATCGGAATGAGCAGTTTGAAGTTTTCACCGGTGCAGCGCTGTTCTACCTAGGGGGACAAGGGAAAGAGAGAAAGTATGAGAAAGTGGATGCGCAGCCAGTTTCAGCTTGGGACATATGGAAACGACTCTACACGGAGTGGGTACCCGCTTATTCATATGATCTTGCTTATTTGCCAACAATTGATGAATGATGGGTACCGGTAGTCAAAAATCAGTAGGTGGTTATTTAAAGAAAAACTTGCCGTTTCAGACAGTTCGGAGAACCGTACCGTAAGTAACGGCAACATATTGTATTGTTATCGCCTCAAAACAAAATTAAGCTGAACTCTGCTTGATAAGAGTCAATCACTTGACCGGTTAAAACATCATCAGGTGCTTGATTACCATCCCATAGCATGTTTGGCCACGGCGAGCCGACAATTATGACAAAGTCATCCGGCTTATGGATAAAGCAACATCTCCCTAGCAATAATAGTGGTAAAAGGTGGATTTTTCGCGAATCATCAACTCTCAACTCGAAGAACGAAGGGGCCCTGGTCACAACTTGAACGAATCCCTAGAGATTATAATAAGAACGATCCTTGCTTATTTATGGCTATGGTTGTACACGAAGTTGATCGGCATGCGCCTGATTGCGCAGAGCTCGTACCACTTGTTCGTGCTTACGATGTTGATCGGGACGATCGGCGGTAATATGGCATTCAATATCAAGATCAGTTTGTTGAATTTCATCTTGTGCTTGTTCGTCATCAGTGTAATTGGGTATGCGCTGATGAGAATATCGCTGCACAATAAGAAGGCAGACGCCGCTATTTCCGGAGAGCCGATCGTGATTATTAAGGACGGCGTACTGTTGCAGGAGGAGATGAAGAAGTACAAATACTCGATGGAAGCATTAAGGCAAGGATTGAGAGGGAAGGGAATTTTCGAACTCGAGCAGGTCGAGTTCGCGGTACTGGAGCTGAACGGAACGCTGTCGGTACTCAAGAAAAGGAAATACCGAAGCGTAACTTGGCAGGATCTTGAAAGTATCAAGAGGCAGTAAAGTGTATGGAAAGTTTCGTGATGTGATCACGATGTCTTTTCTCGAAGATGAGTTCCGATTTATTTGCAGTCGGGTCGACGCCATTACATTGAATTACGCTCCAAGATCTCCCCATGGGTCGTAAATGAACTTATCATCGATCGGGGTGAACCGGATGCCCTGAAGATTTCTGCGCAACGCCTCATCCCGAAACGCTTCGCTTGCGACGAGCTGATGCAGTTCAATGCACCTGAACAGATGGGCCTCTGTCGGTCTAACCGAGAATTGCTTGATCCAGGCGTACATGGGATGCTCGGGAAAGTAACGGTTGATCATCGTGCCGCCTGTTTCCAAATCGGTTTCTTCACAAAATTCAGATTGTTCTCGACATAGCAAGCTTTCATGCTGATACGGCAAGAACAAACTGTACTTCTTTTTTGCCGATTCCGAACCCCGGAGCCGTATTGTGAGCGGGATCGTACGGAATTTCACCCGGAAGCTTTCGCACAGCTCGATAAACGCTTCCGAAACATGAGGAGTGTTGCCAGGGTCATATAGGTCGAAACATACCTCGTCCAGCAAACCGTCGGTAACGTCAAAAATATATTGCTGCTTGATCTCGCCATCATATGAACCGGGATCGTGAATATCCCACTCGTATTCTTCGATATTGAAGCGCCCACTTAAGTAGTAAGGGCATCCTTTGGCGCCGGCCGCGTATTCAACCAAATAGAATCGGTTCATGATTGTTACTCCTCTTTTTCCCATGTGTAAGAACATGGACTTCATCCGTTTTATTACCAGATTAGCGAACTTTACTGCCGTTTGCAAGGAGACTCCATCGACCCTTGGAGATATCGGCATGTCCTCGGCCGCCGGCTTGTATCAATCGGTAGTTGGATTTATACTGGTCATGAATCTCCAACCGTTTTTCCGGAAGTATTTTGTAAGAGGTCTCGCTATAGGGGCTTACAAAGGTTCACCACATTTAAGCGAAAGGTGGCAAATGCAAATGGCATTATTGCAATGTAATTTTTTCTCGGAAGTTCTTGGTTTAAGCACTTCGATGACTGTCATTCTGCCTCAGCAAACCCGGGGGCAAATCGGCATGAACGGCGTCGTGAACAGGGATAAACACCCTACACTATGGCTGCTTCACGGCGCCTCCGACGACGATACCATCTGGCTGCGCCGCACTTCGATCGAGCGGTACGTTTCCGAGCTCGGACTCGCCGTCGTGATGCCTCAGGTTCATTTAAGCTTCTACTCCAATATGGCTTATGGAGGGCAGTATAGCACCTTCCTTATGGAGGAGCTGCCTGTGATTGCCCGCTCTTTCTTCCCTTTGTCCGAAGCGAGAGAAGATAATTTTGTAGCCGGCCTATCCATGGGAGGATACGGGGCGTTCAAATGGGCGCTTAGCAAGCCCGATCAATTCGCCGCCGCCGCCGGGCTGTCCACCGCTAATTTCTCGACTGCGAAATTTCGGGAAACGATGCACCGGGAGCAGCTCTTCAAGCTCATTTTCGGGGAAGGTTCGCAGGAAGGAACGGAAAATGACCTGTATCATTTAATCGGGCAGTGCGAGAAAATGGAAGGTGCACGGCCTAAGTTTTATCAGGCTTGCGGGACGGAAGATTTTCTTTATGATCATAATGTCGAATTGAAACAAGCGTTCGGCCAATCCGCTCTGGATTTTACATATGCGGAAGAGCCGGGCAAGCATGATTGGGCATTCTGGGATAAAACGATCCAGGATGTGCTGGCCTGGCTGCCATTAACAAATAAGCGCGATGAAACAAACGGATAATTATGCAAGGCAGCTTTCCCAAGACCGTACCCTAATCCAAGGGTGCGGTTTTGTTTTCGAATGCCGGCTGCGCAGGAATCGAAGCATTCTCTCGACATAGGCTGCGGTAGCAGCGGCCGCGGATCAATGTACATTTTGCAAGAGCATGGTCATAGGCCGTTTCTTTCCGGCCCTTCCATTCATCCTTTATTAATAATGAAGGAATTTAGTCTGTTTGGCTCCATTCAGGCGAAGGGGAGGGAAATATTGAAGGATCAAGGTGTAAGGGTACTTGCCTATGGATGAAAAGCATATCACCAAGGCGATTCTTAACGGTCTGCACTCCAAAGGTCAAAGAGTGTCTTGGCGCAAGGACTTGAGAAACATTATCGCACGAAATATGGGGATTTCTATAGTAGCTAATAAAATTAGCGGAATATATAAGCAAAAGCTGCGGGAGATGAGCGGAAAGTGAGCTACGATAAATTAATGATCGTTGCGCATCCCGATGATGAAACGATCTTTGGCGGCGCGCAGCTGATCCGGGAGAAAGGCTGGCTTGTTATTTGTGTGACGAACGGCGATAACAAAATAAGACGCAAGGAATTCAAAAAAGTCATGAAGCGGGTTCATGCAAAGTATGAAATTTGGAAGTACAAAGACCAATGGGACGGCGATTTTAAAGGAACACGTTTAAAGAGGGATTTAGCCGGGGTGCTGGCACGGAAAGCCGTTAAAAAAGTAGTTACCCATAACTTGAAAGGCGAATACGGACATACTCAGCATATCGCGCTATCGCGGCTTGTTCATAAATTGGTCGATAAAAACTTGTATGTGTTCGACAGATCCAAAAAAAAGCTGGATGAAAACATATTAAAAAAGAAAAAAGAGCTTTTAAAATACTATAAAAGTCAAAATATTCGGTGGCTGAAAAAATACATTCGGTTTGAGAGCATGAGGCAGGTGCGATGATTTCTGAAGGGAGAGTTTTTTATGTCCAACGACAAGCAGGAGCGGGAGCGGAGATTTGGCGAATTACTGGTTCGTTTAATGAACTCGCCTTTGTATAAGCAAAAATTGGCGGAATGGAGCACGATGGACGTCGGATTGGACCGGATCGGCGAATTGCCGATTACTGTAAAAGCCGAGCTCCGGAAGGCGGGCGCTTTCGGCTGTCTTGCCGTTGACCGGAAAGAAGCGGCGCAATATCACGAATCGTTCGGCGCGATCGGTGAGCCGTCAGCCGCTTGGTTTACGAAGGCGGATCTGGAAACCGGCGGAAGACGGATGAGAGAGTGCGGCGTCGGCTTGAACGCGGAAGACGTTGTGCTGATCCGCTTTCCGTATGGGTTGTCGGTGCCCGCATTCCTGATGCACCAAGCCTGCTATCAAGCGGGCTCGACAATCGTTCCCGCGGGCGAGCGCAGCACGAATGCGCCTTATTCCAGGGTGCTTGAACTCATAAAGCACCTGGGCGTTACTGTCCTGGCCGGAATCCCGCGGGAAATGGAATTGTTGGCCGAGACGGCGCGCTTGCTTGGCTTTGAACCAAGCGGGGATTTCCCGTCTCTTCGGGCAATCTGCGTAACCGGAGAATTATTGGGCGAACGGCGGAAGGAGCATTTAGAGCGGCAATGGGGGGTACCCGTATTCCATATATACGGTTCTGCCGAGATTGCGAATATGGCCGCTATGTGCGAGCATGGCGTGATGCACGTCGCAGAGCAAGATTTTGCGGTTGAAGTGCTGAGGGAGGATGGCTCAGGTCCCGCTGCGCCGGGTGTGAGAGGGATCGCTGCGGTCACGACATTGTCTCATCAAGCTTCGCCGTTATTGCGTTATCTCAATGAAGACGTTATTTCCGTCGAGCGCAGCTTGTGCACTTGCGGCCGAACCGGAAGCAAGCTCGTCCATTACGGCCGGCTGGAGAATAGAACTAAATTCGGAGAGGCCGTGTTGGACGAAAAGGACATCCAGGACGCCATATACTCGTTGACCCCCGTGCCTGAAGCTTGGAAAGCGATTCAGCGGGAGAACGGATTTCATATGGTTTTTGATTCGCGGCATTATGCCGAAAGGTCGGCGGAAGGGATTCAGGCTTCACTGTCCGAAATGCTCAAGGTACCGGTAACCGTTGAGATCGCTGTCGGTGCGCTCCTAAACCGGGATGAACTCACTCGCCACGCATCGGAAAACAATCCGGTCTATATATGCAAGCGCGAAACCGAAACCGCCGGTCCCGAAGCAATCAGCGCCATTCTGCTGCGCGACTTGATTAATCGCGGGTACTCCAAGTTTAAGCTGTGCATGTACGAGGAATCGCGAAAATTGTTCGAAGAGGCGGTGGCGCTGGGTCCCCGCAGCGCGGAAGCGCACGCTTGGCTGGCTGCGGCATATGGACGCCTGATCGAAGCCGTTTGGAGCATGACGGACAAAATCAAGCTGCTCTCGGCGTTGGAAAACGAGATTACGGCGGCCCTCGAAATCGATCCGGCACTGCCGCTCGCCAGAAGAATGAACGGCGCCAGATTGTTAAATACGCCGGATATGCTTGGAGGAAGCGCTCTTGATGCGATCGATGAATTCCGTTACTGCATCGGTCAAGGGATGGACGAGGCTGAAGTATGGGTATCCCTCGCCGAATGTTATATGAAGACGGATGATCCGGCCATGGCTGTGGATGCGTTGAACGAGGCGCTCTCCCGCGAGCCGCTTAATGAAAAAGCGGCGGAATTGCTGCAGCGTATAAAAGGTGAAAGCAGCGGGGAATAGAATAAGGATGACGCGAAAAGGCCCTAAGCCTTCAACAGGCTTAAGGCCTTTCAGTATGCCCATGTTAGGCGAATTGATCTCTTCAACGCGATCGAAATCCTTCCTTCACAAGCTCTAGGCCGGCCGCAAAGGCGCCGGTTTTCAGGGCAGTGAAGAGTTTTTCGTAAACAATATCGGACGGTTGATTTACATCGTTCACCGCTTCCAGAAGTTCTTTGCCGATATTGTTAGCACCGCTTGTCAGAGCAGTTTTGAATAGATGTTTGGTCTGCTGCCTAAGTTGACTGTGGCGATGTTTTCGAGAACTGGACATGGATCTCACCTCCTTTCATCGGACAGATTCCTAGTGCCGACTTTTTTTCTTCTTTTCCTGCTCCTTTCTCCTCCTGTGTCGTTCCCGGCGAGCTTCTTTTTCCTGCTCCTTTTCCGCCCAGCCTTGGAGTGCGGTTCCGACAACTTGGGTGGCGAATATCATTATCGATGTGGAGTTGTCGGTGGCTTTGATGTTTTCAACCGCCGGTTTGCCTTCCAGAGACTGCAGCTTTTGCTTAACAAGCCGCTGCATTTCCGGATCTTTCGTTTGATTCTCCAATCTTCTCCAGCACTTCGCCGCATCCTGGTTTCGGCCGATCCTGCAGTACGCTTCGCCGAGCTCATAGAGTAGTTGTGATACCCCTTCGTCCTCAAGCACGCCCTCTTGGCCTATCTCCTGATCGATAACGAAAGTATAATCTTCAATCGCCGTCTTCGTCCGGTGGAAAAACTTCTCCGGAAGATTGTACGAGGCCTTGCCGCGAAGCAGCCGGATCAGGCTGTCCCGCGGGGCGTCGGCTACCGCTTTGTCGAGAAGCTTCAAGCCTTTATTCGACCATTTCAGCTTCTCCAGCGGCTTCGTTTTATCCCGGGCGATTAAAATCATTGTGCTGCCGTGGTAAGCGTCGGCAAGAGGCTGGGCCGGATGATCCAGCCGCAGCTGCTCCAGCAGCCGATTGGCTTCCTGAACGGCGGCTGCACTGCCATCCACGCCTTCCTTGTAAGTCAGGATGATCTGGTCGAGCCTATCGGCGAATGTGGCGGAATCAACGGGCCTTTGACCGGGCAATGCAGTACTCACACTAACGGTTGGTACTTCCATGTTCTTTGGGTCCAGGTTTGTCAATGGATTCCTTCCTTTCTGCGCGTTGTGATTTTTATCCGTCATTTTTCTCTAAATTTCATTTGGGCGAGCTGCTGCGAGACCGCATTCGCTTCGTCCGGTTTTCCGGCATTTTTGTAGGCAGTACTCAGATTTTGCAGTATTTCCCGAGCGAGCTTTGGGGCAAGATAGTCGGAATCTTCTTTGTAGCGGTCAAGAAGGAAGGAGAAGTCCTCGATCGCCGTTTCCGAGCAATGAAAAAAAGATTCGGGCAGCCGCAGACAGACGTTCGCGCGTAACAGCCGAATTTCTTTGTGGTCCGGATCCAAGTCAACGGCCCGATTCAGTGCATCCAGTCCTTCTTGCGCTTTGTCCGCTTTGTCCAAAGGTTTAGAGGCATCCCGTGCCAATAGAGCCATAGAGCTGCCGTAATAGGCTTCAATTAACGCATTGTCGGGATCTGCCTTGCGGAGCTTGGTAAGCCCCTCGTTTGCATGTTTCACCGCTTTTTTGTCTCCGTCTACACCTTTATTATGGAGTTTTTTGGCTTCCTTGAATTCCTTCTTAAGTTTGCTGTCATTTGACATTTCTCTTAGCCTCCCAATGGAAAGTCCTGATGAATTACGAGAATCTGGTATACCTGTTGCGCAGGCAGCGATACAAAACGGGAGATTCTAAATTCGGGACTGTATACATAGATTCCGCCGTCCAGGCAGCAATTGGAGAACTCATGCGGTATTCGCAGAACATGCCTCATTCTGCTCTGTCCGATGAAGACCGTATCGTCCGTTATTGCAAGCCCGCGCGTAAAGCCCGACACTTGAATCTTCGTCTTGTTTCCGGCAACGGCGCAAAACGACATGGAGTCGCAATAAGCAAGTTGGCCTTTGTGCACCATAACCGTATGCGGCATATACAGACCGCTGACGGCGACATGATTCGCCGGGTCTACGTCGGTACGTTCTTGGAGGTGAAAGCCGGTCAAGTCGATAGCGACGATCCCGCCGGTTTTTTTTACCGGGTCCAGGTACCATCTGTCATAGGGAGAAAACATCGAAACGTATAAAGTATTTCCTTCCAACCAAATGTCGTTGATATGATGAATATCTTTGTCTGCCGGATTGAATCGAATTTCTCCTATTCGCATGAATGTATCGACCTCATAGCAGCCGATTGCATTGATCGCCGTTTCCACGACAAGTACGACCTTATCATTCAGCTTCGCGACGCCATGAAAGTCGAGTTTCCGGTGTTTCGTTTTGGCTATGATTTGAAACTGTCGGTCAAAAGCAATGATCCGGTTGTCGCCGGTCGTAACGACGAGCCGGTCATTTACCCATGCCATTCCTATACAGTTGGCGGTGTACAGCTTTTTCAAACAATTCTGTTTAAAATCAAGTAAAAATAATCCTCCTTCATCCGGACCGCTGGCCGGGCAGCTTACCAGGAGCTTCGTATCGAGATATTGAAAATCTTGATCTTTCTCCAATCCGTATAGCAGCACAAGTATGGTCCCTCCCTCATGATTCCGATAGTTTCATATTTGTTACGATATGTAGGATCTTCGGACGGCGATTGGATGAAATGCTTATTTTATAAAGAATATACACTTGTCTGAGTCAAATCTGTATTTCTTGCATTTCATAAATAGAGTGATCGGGAAAAAGGAGTGTGGGGGAGGGCGAGAACTTGTCGGAAAGAAACATTTCGTGGCACCCATCCCATATCGCAAAAGATGACCGCTGCCGGCTGAATGGGCACAAAAGCTGTGTGTTGTGGTTGACCGGACTATCCGGGTCGGGAAAATCAACTTTAGCCTATGCAATTGAAAAGGCGCTTTATCGTCTGAATTGTCCTGCTTATGTTCTGGACGGCGACAACATTCGTCACGGTTTGAACAAAGACCTCGGTTTCAGCCCGGAAGACCGCAAAGAGAATATTCGCCGAATCGCGGAAGTGGCACGTCTTTTTGCAGATGCGGGAATTGTGGCCGTTACAGCGCTCATTTCGCCTTATCGAGCGGATCGCGACATGGCGCGGTCAATTTTTCGCGAAGGAGATTTTATAGAGATTTATGTCAAGTGCTCGCTTGACGAATGCGAAAGGCGCGATCCGAAGGGACTGTACAAAAAAGCGAGAGCAGGTGAAATTCTGCAGTTTACCGGCATTTCCGCACCATATGAACCTCCGGTCCGGCAGGAGATCGTCATAGAATCGGATAGGCAAACGGTAAGCGAATCCGTTGCTCAGATTCTGGATTTTTTAAAATGCCATAACTATCTGTACAAAGAGAGCCCGGAATGATCAATCGACTGGCGCATACCGCCATCTGTAACGATTTTCTCATTATGTAAGGTTATTAGGCTTCTGGTGATTGTTGTAAATTTGTTAGTAGTCTACCATTAAGTACAAGTCGTGCATGCGGTACTGATTTCCAGCCGGCAAGGCCGAATGGCGATGCCGGAGGTCTCCAGTGAAAATGGACAGGAGGAATTTTATGAAATTGCAATCCCATAAGATGTCGGTTTCCATTGACGAGCATTCATCCCATTTGGAGCAATTCAAACATTTTTACAAGCAATTGGATGATGAAGGAAAAACCATTGAAAAGCTGCCTCGGCAGCGGATAGAAGATTATCAACTGAAAGCCATTAACGCTACGCTTGCCCATATCTGGAACCGGAATGAGTATTACCGCTCGAAGCTGGAGGAAGCGGGCTTCACGGAACCGAAAATCGACAATCTGGAGCAATTAACTTCTGTGCCGCTGTTGAAGAAAGACGTTATACGGGGAGATAAGCGGAAGATCCTGTGCGTTGATCCGAAAGAAATCGGTCAGGTTCACCTCACAAGCGGAACTTCGGGGAAACCGATTTATACCTCCTACACGTTAGCCGACCAGTATGTATACGACTTGCTGCCGAAATATTTGGAACTGTATAAAGAGTCTGACGTGGATGTGGCGGCAATCGCGCTGCCGTATGAGTTTGCCCTGCCCGGTCTTGGATTTCAGCGGTTGTTTCAATTTGCGTTTGGAACGGCGGTACTGTCGCTCGGCAAAGGCGGATACATGGCTCCCGTCGATAAGTCGCTGGAATTGATGAAGGAATACCAAGCTACGGTTCTCGCTACGACCCCTTCCTATGCGGCGCTTTTGGCGGAAGAAAGCGAGCGGTTCGGTATAAAAATAGGCGAAGACATCCGATTGAAGAAAATTTTGCTTACCGGCGAAGGCTGCTCCTACACCTTCCGCGAACGGCTGGAAAAATGGTGGGGATGCGAAGTATCGTTCTTCTACGGCTCGACCGAATGCGGGGGCGTCGCTGTTGAATGCAGTGAGCACAAAGGATATCACGTGATGGAAGGACATGTAAAAGTGGAGATCATCGATCCGGTTACGGAAGAACGGCTTCCTTATGGCAAAACCGGAGAAATCATCGTGACGACGCTGCTGCGCGAAGGAATGCCGATGGTGCGCTACCGCTCCGGGGATATCGGCTTTTTGCAAAAATCCAAGTGCGCTTGCGGCATCACCATGGACGTCCTGCACCTGAGAGGCAGAATGGAAAGCATGCTGCATCTGGGTGATGATGACTATTCGCCGTTCCTGCTCGAACAATTCCTGCTGGAAATCCCCGATGTGGGCATGTGGTATCACTTCAAGCTGAATCAAGGAGTGTTTAAGATTGAAGCCGAGCCGTTTCGGACCCAATTAAGCGACGAGCAGTTGGCTGCGAAAATCCGAAAGCATATGGCCGATCGGATCGGGATCGATTGCGAAGTGGAAATCAGGCACGACATCCCTCGTACATTCGGCAAAGCGACCCGAATATTCAACTAGACCGGACAAACGGCCGGGAACAAGCGGTTCCGGATTCGCTCCGGCAGTCCGGATGCGCCGTGTCAAGCCGAGAGGAGGTGCCGTTATGACCTGCAACCATAGGGAGTGGGAGGGAAAATTCAAGGATTTATTAGTGCGCCTTGGTAAGTCCCCGCTGTACAAGGAAAAATTATCGGGATATAACCTCAATAACATTGGATTGAGCCGCATTCATACACTACCGTTGACGACAAAAGAAGATCTCCGGAAAGCCGGCACTTTCGGTCATCTTGCCGTCGACATGAAAGAGGTTGCGCAATACCACGAATCAACCGGTACGACCGGAGAGCCCTCCGCTTCCTGGTTCACTCGGGAGGATCTGAGAATCGGCGGAAGACAGTTGAAAAAATGCGGTGTCCGCCTGACAGCGGAGGATCTCGTGCTGATTCGTTTTCCGTACGCGTTGGCACTGCCCGCGTTCTTAATGCAGCAGGCGGCATGGCAGTGCGGAGCGGGCATCGTTCCCGCGAGCGGACGTACCGTCGTCACGCCGTACCCCAGAGTGCTGAATCTGATGAAGCGTCTTCGCGTCACTGTGTTGGCGGGGCTCCCGCGCGAGATGGAACTGCTGGCCGAGACAGCGCGTCTGACCGGTTCGGCTTCGAACCAAGATTTCCCGGCGCTGCGGGCCATTTGCGTCGCAGGCGAATTGATGAGCGGCAAGCGCAGGGAGCATATAGAAAAGCTGTGGGGCGTGCCTGTATATAATATGTATGGCTCGACCGAAACCGGCAATATTGCCGTCATGTGCGAACACGGCACGATGCATATCGCGGAACAGGATTTTTTCGTGGAAGTGCTGCGTGAAGACGGTTCAGGGCCTGCCGCTCAAGGAGAGAGAGGGTTTGCGGCGATTACAACGCTTTCCCATCAGGGTTCTCCTCTGCTGCGATACTTTAATGAAGACATTATCTCTGTCGAGCCTTCCTTGTGTGCATGCGGCCGAACGGCGGGCAAGCTGGTGCATTACGGCAGAAGCAAGGATCGAATCCGTTTCGGCGGTACCATTCTGGACGCCTTGGATATCCAAGAAGCCGTGTACTCGCTGTCTCCTGCTCCTGATGCTTGGAAGGTGTTGGAGCAAGAAAAAGGGCTGCATGTTCTTCTTGATTCGCATGATTCCGGACAATGGCCGGAAGAAGAGATCCGTTCCCGATTATCTTGCAAGCTGCAGGTGCCTGTCACCGCAGAAATTATTGCCGACTCAACGCTGCTCGATCGTGTCGGGCTTGTAAATAACGCTCCGTCGACAAAGCCGGTATACATCCAAAAGCTCGTTGGCGGTACATCCGCACAAGGCTAGGAGTCCGGCGGGCGGAAAAGGTTACAGTCATTGGAGGAAAAGGAGGGAGTGTTCGTCATGAGCGAAAAATTGCAACAATTAATATCTCAATACGACGGGATTAACCGACAATTGCTCCATTTGCTGAGCGAACGGGCTCACATGTCTAGTGAAATCGTTCAAGAAAAGAAAAGCCAGGGCATGTCGGACGCGGAACCGATTGGCGACCAACAATTGCTGAACGAGCTCGCGGGCCATAACCTGGCAATTCCGAAAGGGAACAAGGATGCTGAGACCGGCCGCAAGCTGCTCGTTAGTCGCCGTCATAAGAGCGAGGATACGATCATCCGTGTCAAGGGTGCCGAAATCGGAGGCTCCTCGCACGTTGTCGTCGCCGGTCCCTGCTCCATCGAATCCAAAGACCAGCTATTGACGGTTGCGGCCGCATTGAAGAAAGCCGGCGTTACGTTGTTGCGCGGAGGTGCGTTCAAACCGAGAACATCTCCGTACGACTTTCAAGGGCTGGGCGAAGAAGGCTTGAAAATTATGAAGGAAGTGGCTGATGAAACCGGAATGGTGACGATCAGCGAAATTATGAGTCCTTCGCAAATCGATACGGCGGCCCGCTATATCGACATTATTCAGATTGGCGCCCGCAACATGCAGAACTTCGAACTGCTGAAAGCCGTCGGCCAAACCAAACAGCCCGTACTGCTGAAGCGCGGCCTCTCCGCTACATTGGAGGAGTTTATTTTTGCGGCGGAATATATCCTGTTTAACGGTAATGACCGGGTCATGCTGATTGAGCGCGGTATACGTACCTTTGAAAAATGGACCCGGAATACGCTCGATATTTCCGCGGTTCCGATATTGAAACAGGAGACACATCTTCCGGTGCTTGTGGATGTCAGCCATTCCAGCGGCCGCAAAGATATTCTGCTTTCTTGCGCGAAGGCTTCTCTTGCTGCGGGTGCCGACGGGATTATGGTCGAGGTGCATCCGAATCCGCAAGTCGCGCTCTCAGATGCGAAGCAGCAAATTAACATTGACGAGTTTAACACATTCTGGAAAGGGCTTCGCGATTCGGGCTTGTATCATTGATGGGAAATCAACGGGGGAGAGTGTATGACAGACATTAATAATATCGACAAGGACTCGCAGTATGCATTGGATTTTTTGCAAGGATTGATATTCGATATTTTACTGGAAACGGACGGACGGACGACGGATATGCTGGAAACTTTGTTGAATGAAAAAATGCTCGTCTCTGTGATTCGGCAAGAGCAAATGAATGAAGAGCATGCCGATCCTCAGGGCGAGTCCTCCGGCGCTCCGTATTATATAAGGGAATCTATTCTGATAAGCGATAAGAGCCATTTTATTGTATCTCACAATATTGCTCTTGTAGATTCGAAGCATGTGCCGCCTACTTTGTTTGAGAAGATAGCGCACCGGCAGGAGGGGATTGGAAAATCAATCAGCTCTATTGGTCTGCAAACGTTCAGAAAGATAGTTGACTCCGGGCTTAAAAGCGAGGAAGAAGCGGTCGATTTGTTCCAAAATTCGCTTCAGCTTCGGTTTCCCGACCTGCGCAATAAAGTCCCGTACAAGAAATACGCGATTTATTTCGGACTTGCACCGGGAATTCAGATGCTTGAATATTTTAATCCTGACATCGTCAGACATCGTTTGAAACAAGTTTTCAATAATAAAATCGGAGGGATAAATCATGAGTGACGAAACAACGAAAAAAGAGCGGAAGCAAGCGGAAAAGCAAGTAAGGAAAGAGGAAAAAGAAAAAGAACAAGAGCAGCAGCGCCTGGAGAAACAAGCGCAAAAGGAAGAAAAACAAGCTAAGAAGAAAGAAAAACAAGCCAAGAAGGAAGAAAAAAAGGCGAAAAAGGAGAAAGGGAAGGAAGAAAAAGAGGAAGAAAAGAAAGCAAGAAAGGAAGAAAAAAAGGCAAAGAAGGAGGGAAACAAAGCCAAAAAGGAGAAAAATAATGATGTAGCTGCACAATAACCCTGGTCGCACTCCTATCAAACAGTCAACGGTAAAGTAAAAGACCTTCATGCAGCGGCTGCTTCCTTGCATTCAACAAGGGAGCGGCCGTTCGGTTTTTATCCAAAATCCCCTTCGGTCAACAACGCAAGCTCATTTTAATAAATGACCTTTTTGCGTTATCGACCATTAGGGGATCCATATTACCCTGAGAGTCAGCCATACATTTATTTTTTCTTTTTCATTTGTTTAACGAACTCCACTCCCGAGTTTATCATATGTTCACCGGCATGCTGGATGCCGCTTTTAACAGCCGATACTAGCTTGCCTGCAGGAATATCGGTTGCTTGACCCGCTTGTTCTTCGGCTTCTATTATTTGTTTCCCGGCCACACTCGCACCGCCTTTTACAGCCTTGGCGTAGCTGTTGGCGAAATTTAGAAATTCCCGCCTGATTCTGCCGGCAATCCTTGAGAAATCCTGATGTTCCGATGACAATTGCTTCACCTCCTCTCGACAGCCGGTCACTGCGTGACAGTTTGCGCGCTTGCATTACGTCCTATTGCGCCTCTAGGGAGCCTGATCGCCGGCAGCTGCGGCCAGCTTTTGCTCAGACGGGGCATCGTTCAAAGGGGCTTCAGTCAACGCCGCATCCGGCTCATCGTCCGGCATCGGAACGGAATGAATCCGAGCGGAATGCTTTTTGCTGTCCATATAAAATTTCAGCACTGCGATAATTACGCCCGCTATAAGAACAAATGTAATCACACCGGCTAACGTGATTCCAAGAATGAATATCGCCCTGTCCGCGATTCCCATTTTTTTCGTGCTCACTTCGATTCTCCTCCTTCTGGAAAGTCCGGTTGTTAGAGGTTTGCCGTCAATCGCTGCCTTTCGCAATAATTCAGTATATGTATGGGTTGCCCCGATATTATGGGTACATGCACATTGTTCGGGGCAATTCCGCTGCTGTCCATTCCGCAGGCACGAATCGGCACATAAGTATATGGAGGAAAGAACCCGGCCCCTCTGCCGCATGGCACTAACCGAAACGTAACCAAGTGAAGCAGGTGATACATGATGAATTACACATTGCTCCGGAATATGGCGTCCCTGTTCTTGTTCGCGTCACTTGTGGCCTTACTGGAAACGAACCATTACCTGCTGACGATTTTTTGGGCAGTATGCGCCGGGGTTCTTTCCATTTACAAGCCTATGAGAAATTTTGTTTTGACAACGATATGTTTTGGAATCGGATTTTTTCTGTATTTAAATGTGAACTCGCGATGGCTGATTGATTTGAATCCCAGGGAATGGCATATTATTGCCAACCGGTTGTCGTTGATTTTAATTGTAATTCCGTTGATTGCTTTATCTCTTATTGATAAAACTCCTTTCATGCATGTTTGGAAGAAACCGCAGTGGAACGAGCTGATCGGCATCCCGTTTGCATGGTCGGATTTCCGCCGAACCAAAGTAAAATATTTTCTGCTTATCGCGTTAACAATCAATTTTTCGGCTTTTTTGCCGTTTGTGATCCGTAACGGATGGGCTTACGTCCATGAAGAGTGGTTGTTCGCCATTATTTTTTCAATTACAAACGCTGTGCTTGAGGAGATCATTTGGAGAGGCACTCTGCTAAGCCGGTTTTCGGAGCAATTAGGCGACAAATGGGCCATTCTGATAACCAGCGCAGGATTTGGACTGCAGCATTATTCGCTTGGATTTCCCTGGGGCGCTTGCCTCGCATTTGCTTTTGGCGGGCTATTTTTCGGAGGAATTACGATCAAGTCGAAAAGCATCGTTCCCACAGTGATATGGCATATGATGATTAATGCGCTTATGGTTTTCAGCGGTTTCTTATAGGCGCAAGCACACGCAGTCGAAGGCGGCCTGCGCTTTGTCCCGTGCCGGCGGGCTGGGGCCGCCATCCGCGTGTTTAGGCGCATCGTGGTAGGGAAAAAGCCTGCGAAAGTGCAGGTTTTTCAGCTGAAATTGGCCCATTTTGGCAAAAAGCCTGCAAAAGTGCAGGAATTTTCGCTGAAAGTGACCCTGGGCCCATGTCCCTGCTAAAAAACCTGCACAATTGCAGGAATTGTTCGCGACCAGCGATCAAGGACGCAAATTCATGTATTTTTGCAGGTTTTCTTCGTGTGGCCGGCAGTTCCCGCCCCGATATGATTGGAAGTTCCTGCACAATTGCAGCAATCCCTCCAAACGGGCCGTTTCAGGCGCACTTGTGTGGGGTGATGTCCACGGCGTCATGGGGGTTTTCGCAGGCTTTTGCGCTGCCAAGCCCCCCTAAGCAACATACGGCTGCACCGTCTTTTCGGCTGAGGAAGGGGCAATCCGTCGAGAAAGCGGAGCGGAGGAATCGTCATTTCCACGCGGCAGTGTGCGCCTGCGGAAGTTCGGAACGAGACGGCCCTCGGGAGCGGGCCCTTGTCCGAGATGCTACGATACCCGCGAGCATCAATTTCCTTGACGGAGAGCCCTCGAATCTCGTTAGGTCATATACCATAGACCTGAACGGATAAGTTCATCGCCCATAGCCTCAGCAAACTCCTTCAAGTTCAGCCCTCGTAATTCTTGTATGGTTTCATCGCTGACTCTTTGAACATTTTTTTGATTTTCGGTGAGCTGGGTCATGCTCATTCTCCCTCCTCCGAATTTTTCTCAGAGAATGCGAAAAAAGACCCCACAGGCAGACTCCATGCGCAAAAAAACTTGCACATAAAATCCAACCCATAGGGTCTTTTACTCGCACAAATGCGAACAAGGGCGTAAATTCTATGAACTCATTTTATCATGAAGCCAAACTGCATACAACCAAAAATTACCAAGTGGGCTTTAGTTGCTCATTTCCCTCGTTGGTCAGTTCCAGGAAGGCGCGATCGTAGCTCACAATGGCTGACTCCGCACGGAAGATAGGCGCCCCAGTCGCCGGTCTACTACCAGCCATATAAGACGCCGACCTTTATCCTCGAGCAGACTGGTTGTTGCATGGAAAATTACATCAAATAAGCCAAACGCGGGTTCTCGATCGACCGGATCGCTACCGGCGACTTTACCGCGAACGAAATCGATCTGCTCATCAAACTACTGGCCGTGGGGAAGGGGGAAGACCACCCTTATTTTAGAATTAGCGCTTTTTAAGATGGGAATTTATCCATTTTATTGCAGGTAATTCCACTCATCTTTTCTATTGATTCACCACTGTTACGCGCTTTCGAAATTTAGGTTCAACAAAGATGCGGGCATGTACGTATGTAAAGCGGGCTATATGGCGATTCGTAGAGCACGTAACGACAAGAAAGGTGTTGGAGCCAATCAGGTTAACACGTATTATTTTAATGTTGAGCATTGTAAGAATCAATGAGCGAGTTTGTTCAGTAATATGGTTCCATCATTAAAAACACTACTACTCCAGTAAAACTGACATATAGCCAAATAGGCATTGTCCATCGAGCAATGCGCCGATGCTTTTGAATTTGATTCGTCCATCCCCAAACAAGTGTGAATAGGGCTAGCGGTACGATTATTGCGGCAAGGATGCTGTGTGAAATTAAAATAAAAAAATAAATGGGTCTGACAATACCTTGACCGCCAAATGTCGCTGTTTCTGATGACATGTAGTGAAATGTTAAATAAGAAACCAGAAATAATAATGTCGAGGTAAAGGAAGCAAGAATGAAACCTTTGTGCACCTCAATGTTTTTTCTCAAAATTGCAATTAAGCTCGATACCAAAAATATAAACGTAAAGCTATTTAAAACTCCATTTATTCTCGGGAAGATGACTAAATCAAATTTGATACTTCCTTTGTATCCTATCGGTGAAAAAAACAAAAGAAGTATAACAAAATTTACAATCAAGGACGTTACAATTATAGGAATCGTATAATTTTTATTATTGGCTGGTTGATCATTTGAGTTCATTTGATCCAAACGCTCCTTCTGCAGGCAGTACCCATTTTCCGGTATTACTAACCGATCGGCGATTTCTTCGATGTTGAATCCTCTACACAGATTTCTTAATACTGCCGTCTCCATTACTAAGAAGGGGCTGTACGCAATGTGGGATATTCTCGGTAACAAATTGCTTTAAAATTTGATATCCAAGCACTCTCGGCAGAGTCGCATCCTCGATCACGAGCGATCTCAGATACTCGTGAAAGGAAGCTGGATGCAGCGACTTGAGCAAGTAACCTTGCGCCCCGCTTTTCAGAGCTTCAAAAAAATACTCAACGTCAGCGCTTTCCGCTTGCAATACGACTAACATTTGGGGATTCATCTTTTTCATTTCTTGAATGGTCTGTGTAGCCTTCATATCGTGTAATTCAACCGCAACAAGCGCAACCTCCGGCTTTAATGAATCGGCGAGTGATATCGCATCCCTTCCGCAGTCAGTTTCCGCTACGACCTCAAATAGCGGATCCAGCTCCAGCAGGTACTTGATCCGCTCTCTATGCTCTTGCGATGGTTCTGCAAGCAACACTCTGTTGATTTGGCTCACCGCTCCTCAACCCCTTTATGGAACCTTAAACCCTATTCCTGTTGCTATTATCGCGTTTTATGTGTTTAGTCGAATGGCCCGAAGTAGTTATTTTCCTCGAAAAATATGACCATTCAGTGTCAATGACATATTATAGATCTTTTTAAGACATATTTAATTGGCTCGCCGTAATAAATTATTGACATTATTGGCGAATATAGCGGATCGAGCGTTATTACGTTTTCCGTATTCAATAAAAAATCAGAAATTAAATGCTTAGTCCCCCGTTTCGCCGATTAATTGTAACTCAATTTGTTTCATCTTATAAAAATAGCCGTTTTGCTCCATCAACTCGGAATACGAACCCGTTTCGATCACCCTTCCTTGCTCCATAACGACGATTCTGTCCATTCCTTCCAAACCGTTAAGCCGGTGACAAATCAGTAGAAGCGTATTTTCGGATGCTTGTTCGTATAAGTGTGCCAAAACACGTTGCTCTGTCACATAGTCCAGCGAAGAGGTCGGCTCATCCAGCAGCCATAGCTTTCCATTGCGAAGCATGGCCCGCGCCAAGGCCAATCGCTGTTTTTCGCCATCTGATAGATTTTCTCCTTTTTCGTACACGGGGTCGGTTAATGAAGTGGTCGGCAATTGCACATTAGCTAGGATATCCAACAGGTCGCTGTCAGAATGGTCCTCAGCATCCATGAGCAAGTTATCTCGGATCGTTCCTCGGAAAAAATGGCTTTGCTGCAGCACGACATTAGCCGTTTTCCAAATGCTCGACTCCTCCAGCTCTTGTACCGATATGCCGTTCAGTCGCAAATCCCCGGCCGTCGGCGTACGCAGCTTGAGCAACAACTCAATCAGCGTGGACTTTCCTGAACCGCTAGGTCCAACAATCGCCGTTTTGGATCCTGGTGGAATTTGCAACGAAAAGTTCTTCAACGCCGGCCTCCACTCCCCTTCATATTGAAAGGAAACGCCGGATAACTCAATAGAAACGGCATGGTTGGTATTCAACGCGCGACTTGGCTGCACCGGCTGCATGGTAGGAGTTAATACTGCTTCCGTCAGCCGCTTGGCTGCATGTTCGCTATCTTGCTTATATGCTGGCAACGTGGCCATAGCCGCTGCTTCTTCAAATACAGTTAATGAGGCCATGACAAGCATAGCCAGATATACGCCAGCTAGCGTTCCATCCGATATCAGATAAGCACCAAGTGCCAACACCCCCCAGGAAATCAGATATGTGACAAAGGCATGCATCGATTGTCCACGTAGCAGTTGTCCGGCCGCTCGCTGCTGCTCGGCTGCCAATGCAGCAGATGCTTGGCGGAGTTGCTGTTCCCGCTGCGCAAGCTGCCCATAAACTTTAAGATCCCGGAAACCATACAACACCTCTGTTACTTCCGAGGACAACAGCGCCCGCTGCTTGCGAACATGCCCATTGATTTTCCGATATCCTAGCAATACGATTCCCGGCACGACCAATACGGTTCCCAGCATACCGAGTAGCATCAAGCAAGCCATCCAGAAAGAAAAGGAGGCGGTAGCCAGCATTGTCGTCAAGAACACCATGACAACAATGATCGGCGGATACGCGACGCGTAAAAAATAGTGCTGCAAACTCTCTACATCCCCAACGATTCGCGCAAGCAGATCCCCGCTTCGGTTTTTATTTAAAATGCCTGGCGTTAAAGGAATGAGCTTGGCAAAAAAGGATGATCGCAAACGGCTAAGCATAGAGAATGTCGCTCGGTGGGAATATAAGCGCTCGCCATAACGACTCACCGCTCGAAGTAAACCAAGCAGCTTGACCAACGAAGTAAGTACGATCAGCGTATAAAGCGGAGGTGCAAACACCGTTTGCGAAATCAGATATCCGCTCGCAGAAAAGAGGACCACACCAGCGATGCCGGCGACAAATCCGCCTAAAATTGAAAGAATAATATCCTTGCGCTCCCGAATCATAGCTTGAGACAAAATAGCCAACTCGTTCATCCCGGCACCCCTTTGCGTTGGACATCGACCATCTCTGCATACGCAGGCAGGCGTTTCATAAGCTCGTCGTGATGTCCCGAGCCCACTAGGACGCCATGGTCCATAAACAAAATGTTGTCCGCATGTCGAATGGTATACAATCGGTGAGCCACCGTAATCATCGTCGCCGATTTTGCCAAGGTTGCAATCGAACGTTGCAGGATGCCCTCGGTATGAAGATCGAGTCCGACGGTCGGCTCATCGAACAAAATAATGGAGGGTCGCTTCAAAAAAGCCCGCGCTACGGCAAGTCGTTGCTTTTCCCCACCGGAAAGTCCTCTACCGCCTTCACCGACGAGGGTATCAAATCCCTGCTCCAGTTGGGATACAACCTTCGAAAGACCCGCGTCCGCAGCCGCCACCTCAATTTCAGCCCTGGAGACCTTCCGCCCGGCACCGATCGCGATATTATCGGCGAAGGTACCTGCAAAAATGTAAGGATGCTGTGTAATGTAGCTAATATGTTCGAACCATATCGTCTCATTCTGTTGAGTAAGCGGGTTTCCATTCACTAAAATGGTCCCCGACGCCGGTTTTAGTAATCCAGCAATAAGATGGAGCAAGGTTGTTTTGCCGGATCCGCTATGACCAACAAGGGCAATATGATCTCCTGGTCCAATTATGATCGAACCTGTATTCAGCTCAAATGAGTCAGGTGCATACTGAAACCGGACATTGTCCAGTTCAATGGAGGGCGGCATTGGAAACAGCTTCTTCGGGAATGTCAGGAGCCCTACCGGCTGATCTTTCAGATCGTTTCTATCGTTCGTTTCTGTGAGCATGGTTTCAACCTTGCTAATCGCCCCCATACTGGTTCGCCCATTGTGAAAAGCTGTGCCCGAACTCTTTAGTAAGCTGTAAAACTCGGGCACGAGCAACAAAACAAAAAAGGCCGTGCGAAACGACATCGACTTGAAGACAAGCATCTGAATAGCCAGTTCGAGAGCAACAATCCCGATGCTCAGCATCACAATCGATTCCAGCATGAGGGTATTCGTAAACGCAATCTTCAAAATATCCATTGTGGCATCACGGTATCTTAAGCTGCTGCGTTCGATTTCTTGCTGCTGACGGCGGGCCCGTCCGAATATTTTTAACGTAACGAGCCCTTGAAGGGAATCTAGAAATGTACCGGCAAACTCGGCCAACTGCGCATACTTTTCTTCTGATTTATTTTTCGTTTTCAGCCCCACCAAAATCATAAAAATCGGGATAAACGGAGCCGTAACCAGCATGATGATCCCTGAATTGGCATGTTGGGTAAACGCAACGACTAAAATCAGAACGGGGATAATGACCGTTTCCACCATACGCGGCATGTATTGACTGAAATAACTATCCGCCTCATCCACAGCATCCAGCGCCATACTGACCTTCCCCCCCGTTTGCCCTCGAAGAGAGGAAGGCATGGAAGCATGCGTAAAATTCTGAAGCACGGCTGCTCGCATATTTTTTTTTGCGGTTGCTGCCATTTGCAAACCAACTGTCCCGTTCCCATATGACAACAGTGTACGTATCGCCATCACGACCAGTAGGATGCCGAGCAGTAGGGCAACCGATGAAAAAGATGCTTTCTCCACAAAGATCCGCTGGACGGCTTCAGCCAGCAACGCAGCCTGACTTACAATAGCGGCGCCTAGTGCGAGTGAGATGAATGTCAGGTAAATGAGACGTTTGCGTTGGGCGGTCATCTGTATAGCGATCATGCTTCTTTTCCCTTTCACCAAACTCAACTCCTTTATGGTAATAGCCTGCGAGTAATCAGCCTACTTTTTCCCTTTCACGTAATCTGCATCGAACAGGAACAGCTTGAAAACCAAAATAAGGGAAGGAATCAACAGACACATGCCCCCGATAAATACGACAACCAGCGCGAAGCCCATTGAGGATGAGGTGACGCTGCTCTGAATCGTAATGTAGGGATCAAGAATATAGGGATACTGCCCGATCCCGTAAGCGAAAAAGGCACAGAAAAATTGCAGCATGATGCAAACAAATGCTAACCCATAGCGGCGGCCGCGGTATAACAGCCACATCGCAATCATGAAAAAGGCAACAGAAAGTGCAAGCAGCCACCATAAATCCATCATATTTTGATAATGTCGCTCATTGTGTTGCCCCAAATAGATAAAGGCCGTCAGGGCGATAATAATCGTCGGTGTGCTCCAGAACAGCGCGTAGGTCCGCATAAGCTTTAGCGCAGCTTGATCCTCTGCCCGTGAAGCGTAAAACGCCAGAAAACAGGCGCTAATAAACAAGACAGACACAATCGCCAATCCAACGATGCTCCACGACAATGGATTGGTAAATAAAGCCCAGTAATCCAGAGAAACCGTCTGATCCTGCTTCAAGATAAAGCCGCCTTCAGACAGGGCCAGCGCCACGGACAACGAAGCCGGGATCAGCAAACCCGATGCGCCGTACAAAAACAGATAGACGATATTATTTTTGGAACCATAGTTTTCAAATGCATAGAACGAACCGCGAATAGCAAGCAGCACGATTGCAATACTCCCCGGAACAAGCAGCGCCGAGCCATAGTAATAGGCTGTATCCGGAAAAAATCCGATCATGCCGATGTAGAAAAAGACAAAAAATACATTTGTGATCTCCCATACGGGTGACAAATAACGAGAAATCAGACGATTAATGAGGTGGTCCTGCTTGGTCAGGCGGGCATAAAAGGCAAAGAAACCGGCTCCAAAGTCGATGGAGGCTATAATAAGATACCCGTACAAAAACAGCCAAAGTACCGAAATCCCAATCAAATCGTAACTCATCAGGCATGCGCTTCCTTCCCTGTCCTCTTGTCGCCCGCATGCTGCGCCCACTTCTCCATCTCAGTTTCTGCCGGATTATTGTTGAATAAACGCCGAAGAACAAGAACACTAACCACGCCTAATACGATGTAAAGAAGAAGGAAGAGGAAAAAAAGAATTTTCACGCTTGGCGATGTCGTCGCCGCTTCTTCTACACGCATATATCCTCGTAAAATCCACGGCTGCCGCCCCAACTCAGCGTAAAACCAGCCCAGCTCGACTCCCAAAAATGCGAGCGGCGCACCTAAAGCAATAATGCGGAGCATCCATTTATTGTGCTCATTGCGTTTTTTCCAGAGTGTAAATAGGAAATACAGAACGGATATGCCCAACAATGCAAACCCGATGCCAGCCATCAAGTCAAAAAAGTAATGTACAAGGAGCGGAGGTTGTTCATCCGGAGGAAATTCATTCAGACCTGTTACTTTCGCGTTGAAGTTTCCAAAAGCCAGGAAGCTGAGAATCTTCGGCAGGTGAAGTGCGCCTATAATTTTATGTTCGGCATTAAGCCATCCTAATAAAATCAAATCCGCACCGCTCTCGGTCTCAAAATGCCATTCCCCAGCAGCCAGTTTTTCTGGTTGGTGTTCGGCCAAAAATTTGGCGGACACATCTCCAGCAAACGTGTTTAGCGCGCCGAACAACAGGACAACAGTCATCATAAGCTTCAGTGCTTTTTTGTGATATCCCGTAACGCCCTTTCTAAGCATCGTAAAGGCTGCTATTCCTGCTAGCAGAGCTGCTCCTGTGAGATAGGCCGAGCTTAATCCATGGAACACTTTGGAGAACGTCGCCGGATTCAGCATCGCTTGCACCGGGTTAACGGCTGTAAATTGTCCACCTTGCATGGTAAATCCCCCAGGTTGGTTCATAAAACCATTCACAGTCGTGATAAAAACAGCAGACATGCCTGCCCCTGCGACAATGGGGATTGTGAGCAGCCAATGAATATATGGGTTGTTGAACCGATCCCACGTATACAGATAAATGCCTAGAAAGATAGCTTCAAAAAAGAATGCAAATACCTCCATGAATAACGGAAGCGCAATAACGTTCCCCGCCAACTTCATAAAATTCGGCCACACCAATGCCAGTTGCAGTGAGATTGCCGTGCCTGTTACGACACCGACTGCGACGGATATAACAAACCCCTGCGCCCACCTCTTAGCCATTAGTGTGTAGTGAGAATCTTGCTTGCGGATGCCGATGAGCTCAGCAATCGCGATCATGAGAGGGATACCGACACCAATCGTCGCGAATATCATATGGAACCCTAGTGTCATTCCTGTCACCAGCTTGCTCCATAGTACCGTATCAATTCCCATTCCTTACTGCCTCCCTTCCAAAGCGATTTGTTATTTGAGTTGATTATATCTCTGTCCTCCAGCAGTTCAATCGCGGTCACATCTTCTCCCATATTCGTTCAAGAAAGGATCAATTCTTTCTGACAACTTGATGAAACCGATAACGTTTCAGCTCACCTTGCATGAGATGAAGAAAGCTACACGGCACTTTGGGCTAGTCGTCTCACGTACAGAAAAGCACATAAATTGGCCAAAACCGCTACCACGGCTAGTCCCCAGAATAGGTTTGCATACGCATGGCTAGGCGGAAGATGCTCTTGCCATTCCATTGCGCTAGACAAAATGGCAATGCTGAATGCGCCGCTGATAAACTGCATCAGTTGAAACAATCCCGTGCCTGAGCCAATTTGAGAAGAGGGCAATATGCACGAAATTTCGTTTGAAACGCTACTGCTGATGATAGCAAAGCCTAAGCTCATCAGCATGTACACGAACACATTCGCTACCCCAAATTGGGTACCCACTCCTGCAAACAATACGGCCGCCAATAGTACGAGTATAGGAGTCGTGCGCAACATACTGCTGTTTCCCCGCTTGTCGATCATTGCCCCGATCATTCTTGATAGCAGTGTGGACAAAATAGCCCCCGGAAAAATAACAAAACCGGCCTGACTTGCGCTCAAATCAAAATGTTTCAATAGCATTTGCGGCAACAAAAACAGCGTGGCAAAGTTGCATAAATAGGACAAGACCCCGATTAAGGCAAGCACAAGATAGCTTCTGTTAGCCAATAACGACGGAAGCACAAACGGGTGCTTCGCTCGGCGGATATGCAGAGAAAAGAAGAGCAGTCCCGAGATTCCGATCAACAAGGCAATGGGATGATAGTTGGTCAAAAATAGCAACAAACCCGCCGTACCGGCGCTCAAAGTCAATGCCCCCAGTAAATCAAAAGGGCGTTTGGGAAGCGACTCTTTTGGAATATACCGCACAAGCAGTGGGGCAATGCACAACAGCAAGGATGTAATTGCAAAAAGATATTTCCAACCCAGATATTGCACCACCAAGCCACCAATCACAGGACCAAGTCCAAACCCCAGTGATACTGAGGACATGATGAACGTCATCGATTTTCCCCGACGCGCCAACGGTACATAACGGGTCAGAAGCACGATGGACAAGGAGAGCGCCGCACCGGCACCGGCAGCTTGCACAACGCGGGCCGCAAGCAGCACCCAGAAATGGTTGCTCAGCATCGCCCCAACCGACGCGCCTCCTGTCAAAACCAGACTAATGGCGAACAACCTCTTCAACGGAACAAAATCAGACAACCGGCTGTAGGTGATCGAGGAGATGGCGAACATGATAGAATAGCCGGTGACCGTCAACGAAACGATGGATGATGGTAAGTTAAAAGAATGGTTTAAATCGTTTAACGCCAAATTAAACATGGACGTATTCATAGTGACCAACACAACGGTAATGCAAAGCAACGTAATTAGGACGCCTTCATGGGAAAGAAGGAGCACTTCGTTTTTCTCGACCTTCGTGTTGTGGAGTGCGTCCTTCATGGAATTTTCCTTCTTTCATCTTTTGATTTTGGAAAGTTATTTACTTAGCGATCTTAGCGAAGTGCTCCAGCGTGCGAACCAATTGAGCCGTGTAAGACATTTCATTATCGTACCAGGCTACGGTTTTCACCAGTTGCTGGTCACCAACTGTCAGAACTTTCGTCTGCGTGGCGTCGAAGAGCGAACCAAATGTGATACCTTTGATATCGGAAGATACTATTTCGTCTTCCGTGTAGCCGTAAGTTTCCGGATCGGAGGCTTCTTTCATAGCAGTGTTAACTTGCTCAACCGTTACCGTGGTATTTAAAACGGCAACGAGCTCAGTCACGGAACCTGTTGGTACAGGTACACGTTGGGATGCACCATCCAGTTTACCCTTCAGTTCCGGAAGAACCAAACCAATGGCTTTTGCGGCACCGGTGGAGTAGGGAACGATGTTCTCCGCAGAGGCGCGCGCAGCACGGAAGTCGCCTTTTGGATTCGGAGCGTCAAGCGTGTTTTGGTTGCTCGTATAAGCGTGAACTGTCGTCATTAGCCCAGATTGGATACCGAACTTATCGTGCAAAGCTTTAGCCATAGGGGCTAGGCAGTTCGTTGTGCAGGAAGCACCGGAAATAACCGTTTCCGTTCCGTCCAGCGTGTCGTGGTTAACGTTGTATACGATCGTTTTCATATCGCCTGTAGCAGGGGCGGAAATGACGACTTTCTTCGCTCCCCCTTTCAGGTGAAGCTCGGCTTTTTCTTTCGTGGTGAAGAAGCCTGTACATTCGAGAACGATGTCAACCCCAAGCTCTCCCCATGGAAGTTCTTCAGGATTCCGCGTAGCCAGAACCTTAACCTCTTTCCCGTTTACTTTGAAGGTTCCGTCATGGACTTCAATGTCACCGTGAAAAGTGCCTTGCGTTGTATCATATTTGAGCAGATGAGCCAACATTTTAGCGTTCGTAAGGTCGTTAATTGCTACAACCTCGACGCCTTCCACATCTTGAATTCGGCGAAAAGCGAGTCGTCCGATCCGTCCAAAACCGTTAATGCCTACTTTTACTGTCATTGAAAAATCCCCCTATAAGTTTTATTTATTCCAAACAGGCGAATGCCTGTCATGAAATCAAAATGGGCTCGACGCTATTTCATTCTGGACCGTCTTGTTTTAAAATAAAAGGTACCGATCGGTATCTTTTATTTTAGCATAATTCTAGTGAATGGCAAGGTCGGAATTGTGTATAATTTGTTTATAATAAATGGTTAGAATAAGGTTCATACGGAGGAGCTCATGAAAAAAGGGGACAGAACACGGGAACATATCATTATGAAATCGGCTGAAATTTTTAACCAGAGAGGATATGCCGGTACATCGCTAAATGATATTATTGCCGATACCGGAATCAAGAAGGGGGGCATATATCGACATTTTGCCAGTAAAGACGAGATTGCGCTTGAAGCATACAATTACGCTGCCAGTTTGGTCACCAGAAAATTTTCTGAGGCGGTCGATCAAGAGCAGTCCGCGTCAGGTCGGTTGATTGCTTTTTTTCGTGTTTATGAAGATGTTGTCAACAATCCACCATTTATTGGCGGATGCCCCATGCAAAATACGGCTGTAGAAAGTGACGATACTCATTCGGAGCTTTGTGATCAAGCAAGGCAAGGGCTGAATAACGTTTTGGATATGATGAAAATTATTATTCGTGACGGGATTAAAGCTGGGGAGTTTAAGGAAGATCTGGATTCGGATGCGCTTGCTTCATTTGCATTTTCTTTGTTGGAGGGAGGCATTTTGTTAAGCAAGTTGGATGGGGATAACAAGCACATGCTAATGAATATAACAATCTTCTCGTCCTATTTGCAGCAATGCTGCTTAAAGACCAGTTAAACTGTGGTGAACTGGCACATCGGAATAGAACTGGGTATAATCGAATGCTGTAACACCAAGGATTTGAACGTAGTTCCGAATTTGATTTTGGAAATGGAACTTTACCGATCCGGTACGTCTAAGTCCTCACAATCAACCGAAAACCATAGGGTGTGACGCTAGTTGGCTGCTGGGCACATGCTCGGCGCAAGTATGACGAAGCGCTCAAAGCCGCTCCCGAAGCCAACGGCAATCCGGAAACCGTTGCGGCCCAAGGGCTGGCGTATTGCAACCAGCTCTTTGCAATTGAACGAGAGTTGAAGGAATCGACGCCAGAGGAACGATACAAGGCCCGGGAAGAAAGCAGCCGTCCGGTGCTAGAAGCGTACCAGACATGGCTGCGTCAACAGAAGTCCCGGATTATGCCCAAAAGTCTGATCGGTCAGGCGATAGCGTACAGCCTGAACCAGTGGGACAAGCTGACGGCATTCCTGAAGGACGGACGTTTGGAGATCGATCTGTTCGAACAATTGCCGCAACTTCCCGATCTCCAAGCACCGCAGGCCTTGGAACCGTTTATGCCGTGGTCTTTATCACTTCCGGTCACTTGCCGCACGCCATAATCTTCATCCATCATACACGGGCTCCCATCTGGCTGCTAGGTGGGGCCTATTTGACGTTCCTATCGCTGAACTCTTATCTGAATTCCCGACAACACAAGCTGTTCTTGACGTGTATGAAGCTGACTTGGCAAACAGATTTGAATTACTGTGTCCGAGTCGTTCGAGGAACTAGGCTGTAGACAGAGCGAAGAAACTCATTGCGGCTGCTATACGGAATCCTTTTCGACAGGCACGTCAATAAAGCCCTATATTCAGATGCTTCTTCAATACAAAGAGCATCTATCCGCCATCGAAAGTGAGATAGCTGCACTCGCTGTTGAGATTGAAGAGTATCAGATTATCGAATCCATTCCCGGTATAGGTGGGAAAATCGTGGCAACGATTATTTCACCGCTGCAGGAAGATGTCGGCCACCAGCATGCCGCATAGAGAACGCCGCCGCTTCTACGGGCCAACCACCTTCGGCATGCCATACTGTGCCAGACTTTGACGGCGGGAGCGCTCGACAAAAATGAGCACTCTGTGTTTGCCATAACCATCTGAATCTAGAGGAATTTTCAGCGTCCGTGCGGGAAACGGATGCAGTCGCGTCGGGAACTGGGGTTTTATCGGATGTCAGGAGGGTATCGGCACCAATATAGCATCGCTATAGACAAACCAATATAGCTGTGCTATATTGGCCACATGAATACACACGACACTCTGCTCAATGCGGCTTTACAAGTTCTCGAGGAAGAGGGCAAGGCACAGTTCTCGACACGCTCCGTCTGCGCAATTGCGAAGGTGACCGCACCGACGCTGTACCATCACTTCGGCAGCGCCGACGGGCTTCTGAGCGCCGCCATTACGGAAGCATTTGCACAGTTTCTCGAAAGCAAAAGGACTACCACCCAATCCTCCGATCCGGTGATGGCGCTACGCGAGGGCTGGGACGATTACGTGCGCTTCGCGGCGGCTCGTCCACGGCTCTACGCGGTGATGATGAGCCGCGTTCTCGACGACGCTGAAATTCCCGCCGCCGAGCAGGCCTTTGCGTTCCTGATCCAACGCATCGCGGCCATCGCCGCTGAGGGCCGGCTCAGGCCGACGGTGGAGGTGGCTGCCGATCTCATGTGGGCGTCTGCGAATGCTGCATCCCTACTTCACGTCACAGCTCGGCTACGCAAGGTGGTGCCACCCACTTCTGAGGTCCTGGAGCAAATCCGCGAGGGCGCCATACGGTCCATCCTAAATCCCGAACAGAAAGGACGAACACAATGAAAATTCTCGTCACGGGAGGCACCGGTCTGCTCGGCGGCCGCCTGATCACGAAGCTCGTGGAGGACGGTCACGAGATTTTCGCTCTCACACGCTCCACATCATCTCACGCCAAACTCAAGTCCATGGGTGCGACGCCAGTCGATGCCGATCTCGAAAGCAACACGCCACTCATATTGCCGGTGATTGATACGGTTGTGCACGCGGCCGCCCTGTTCCGCTTCTCAGGGCCTCGCGAACCCTTCTTCCGTACCAACGTCGATGGCACCGTAGCCTTGTTGAAGGCAGCTGAGTCCGCCGGTGCGAAGACATTCGTCTACATCAGCGCGGCGGGGATCCTCATGGATAATGGCGGTACGCCCATCCGCGACGCCGATGAAAGCGCGCCAACTTTCTCGAACCACTTCTCCGCCTACTTGGCGAGCAAGGCATGGGCCGAGCCATTGGTTCTGGCAGCCAACAAACCCGGCTTTCGCACCATCGCGCTCCGCCCACCGGCTATCTGGGGGCCTGGTGATCCGTTTAGTCGAGCGCTTCCCGAAGCAGTCAGATCTGGACAGTTCGCCTTCATCGACCGCGGCGACTACGCTTTTGCAACCTGCCACGTGGACAATGTGGTCGAAGCCATACAATGCGCTCTTGAACGCGGAGAAGGCGGTCATGCCTTCTTCATCAAAGACCAGGAAGGGCAGACTTTCCGTGAGTTCGTCTCCTCGCTCGCGAACTTGCAGGGCCTGTCCATCGATAAGCTGCGTTCGATGCCCTACTGGCTTGCCTCTGCCATTGGCCGGCTGCTCGACACTATCTGGGCCGTCACGCGGAAAGACGGCGATCCGCCGATCTCACGCTCGATGATACGCATGATCGGGCGTGAGTTCACAGTCAACGATGCCGCTGCACGTCGAGAGTTGGGCTATGTCGGAAGAACTTTGCGCGACGCCGGCTTGCAAAGCTATGAGGAACCATCTGCTCGACGATAGTGCTTTGGAGGGCGAACGACGGCAATCGCCGGCTAGTCGTTCTCTGGACTTGCTCTTTTTGTCGATGTGGCAGACAGCATCGAAGCCGTGGCGGCAAGCCGAGTCTGTAACTCATCACTATGTATAACTAAGGGGACGGATGGTCGCGTTCCTTGCTTATTACAGCCTTTCAGTCAAGAAAAAGAGAGCCGTATAGATAGGAGGAGAGTTTCGGCATGCTGATGAGCAAGAGTCAAAAGCTTTGGCTTCAAGCGTTGACCTATACGGTACTGGTCATCCTTGCGGCATACTGTTTGTTTCCGTTTTTGTGGATGGCGGATACGGCATTGAAACCGCTGAATGAAGTGCGGACCGGCCAACCGACGTTTGCGATCAATCACCCGACCTTCGGCAATTTTTCCCGCGTCCTGCTGGAATCCAAATTTGCAACTTTTTTTAGCAACAGTTTGTATGTGGCCGCAACAACAACGGTTTTGTCGCTTATGATTTGATTTTTGCCGGGTATGCCCTAAGCCGCTTCAGCTCTTATCGCGGGGTCAAGGCGGTCAGCGTGACCATACTGTTGTCGCAGATGGTTCCGGGCGTGCTGCTGCTCATTCCTCTGTACCTGCTTATGATGAACATCATATTTCGCATCATCCTTCCGGTATCGATCCCGAGCCTGATTGCAACCGCACTGTTCGCCTTCGTGAACGCCTGGAACGAGTTTTTGTTCGGCTTTGTGTTCATTAACGATGAAGCGCACAGGACGCTTACGCCGGGAATTACCCTTTTTAAAGGGCTGTACACGACAGACTGGGGCAGTATTATGGCGGCATCCGTGTTGTCAGTGATCCCGATAGTCATTTTGTTTATATTTATGCAGCGTTTTCTCATCGACGGGATGACCGCAGGCGCAGTGAAAGGGTAGGAGGAAATCATCACAAATTCATCATCAAATAACCCGAAAAATAGCAAATCCATCACATGTCAAGCAGCGGATGCACTGTGCTATAATGTATGTTGCAAGATTAAATATGGGAATTTTACGAAAAGGTGGAAAATGTGAAGATGACGGTTCGGGTTCCGCTGCTTGACGTTTTGCTGGTTGATGATGAGCCGCTTGTACTTGAAGGTCTGAAATTGATGGTGGATTGGGAAAAGCGCGGATTTCGCGTTTGCGGGGAAGCGACGGACGGCGAAGAAGCGCTGGCTTTCATCCGCAAGCGCTGTCCGCATGTCGTCGTGACGGATATTCAAATGCCTGGCCTGGGCGGGCTGCAGCTCATCGAACAATCCAAACAACTCCGGAATGCCCCTCGCAAGTTTATTATCCTTAGCGGCCACGAAGATTTTAATTTCGCTCAAATAGCCATGCGCCACAGCGTGAGCAACTATATTTTGAAACCGATCGACGAAGAAGAGATCGATAAGGTCCTTTTGAAGCTTCATATGGAAATTGCCGATGAGATGAAACGGACGGAGGGGATTTCGCGGGGGCGGGAGCTCTGGTTGAACCGCGCTATTCAGCGCATGCTGGGAGGGAAGTCCGATGTGAGGACCCTCAGCTGTGTCAAGCGTTTGCTCGGCGTCGGAGACCGGGAGGAAATTGCTTGTATTGTGGTGAAGCAGACGGGGAGCAAAGCCGGGGACAGTGAGCTGCGCGCCTGGAAACATAACGTTCAAGCTTGGCTTGCGACCCACTTTCCGGGGCAATTGCTCGGCCTATTTGCGGACGGTATCGGGCAGCTTGCGCTGATTGTCCGCGGCAAAGCGGGATCGCAGCAGGTGGCCGCAGGTCTTTTGTCCAACCAATCGTCTCTTTTTTCGGGAAGCCCGATTGCCGTTTATGCAAGCGAGAGCCGGCACGGCATCGAGTTTATCCAAGATGTGTATGAACAGGCTTCAGGAGCGCAAAGCAAGGAACGCGATGTCGACATCAGCGATTCGGACTTGAAGCCGCTGCTTCAGGACATCGATAATGGCCGGACAGAGGAAATCCGCTGCCGGGTTCGCGAGCTTTTTGTGAAGTTCGGCGAAAGGCGGACGTCCATGGAAACGGTGAAGCTGTTCGTAGAGAACCTGAAGCTGGAGCTGATGAACATGGTGTCGGATATGACTGCCGACATTCATGTGTTTGGTCCGGAGCTGCTGTCCCTGGGCAGTCGCGAGCGTTTGGAAAGCATGCCGCAGCTTGAGCGCCAAGTGCTTGAGCTTTGCGGCTATTCCGCGCTGCATGTGCAGGAATGGCGCCGGACGAACGCGGGCAATAAAATGTCGCAGCTTATTCACTATGTCAATAAGCATTACAATGAAAAGCTGCAATTGCAAACGGTTGCAGAGCAATTTCAGCTAAATCCGGTTTACTTGGGCCAGCTGTTCAAGAAAACGACCGGCATGCCGTTTAACGAATACATCCACGTCAAGCGGATTGAGGAAGCCAAAAGGCTGCTAAGACGCCCTTCGATGAGCATATCGGAGGTGTCCGGCAGGATCGGCTACCACGATACCGATTATTTTGCAAGAAAGTTTAAAGCGCTTACAAATGAACTGCCTTCTTCCTATATGACAGCGAATCGTATGGAATCCGCCAAACAGCCCCAATCGCGGAGGGAAACTTCTGAATGAGAAATCCGTATCTTTTCAACAAAGTCAACGACATCCCGCTCAGCTACAAATTTATGTCCATTTATTTGCTTTGCGTCCTGCTTCCCATCATTGTCATCAATATTTTGTTCTTCGAACGAATCTCTCAGAACATTAAAGCCAGGGAACTGCAAAACTTGGAGATTTCCCTGGACAGAGCGATGAAGGATTTGAATGGGCTGATCGAAGGAGCCGTAGCCATTAATCACGCGGTGGCGACGGATCGCATGCTGTACGAAGCTCTGGATAAGACGTACGGAAGCCCGGTGGAATTTTACGATGCGTACAACAGCCTGCTCAAAGACAAGGTCACCCACTATATGCCGGTGAATACGCAAATCGACCAAATCAGCGTGTACACATCAAACCAAAGCATTCAAACCGGCGGGAGCTACTTCAAGCTGGACGAAAGCGTCGTGCGGAGCGAATGGTACAAAAGGTTTGCCGCTTCCCCGGGCAAGGTACTGTTATACGCCTACAGGGATGCCGATCCCAATAAATACGGCTATTATGTTCCGCATCTAAGCATTATTTCCCGGTTGGAATCGTTCGGCGATGCCAATCTGTTTGCCAAAGTACTGAAAATCGATCTGAATCTGAACAAATTTTACGATGTCCTGTCGCGCGAGAAGGACTACATGCAGCTGTACCTGGTCAATGAAAATAACCGGATCGTCATTTCCTCCAAAGAAGGGTATCAGACCGATAAAAATGAGGCGTACGCCGTCTTTGAGCGCGACCGGCCGGATGCCGCGAGCGACAGCATGCTGTTTGAACGGCCGCTTGGCGGCGCTTCCTATATGAGCGGCTGGAGGGTCGTCGGTCTCGCGAGCACGGCCAGAATGGCGAATGCGCTGCAGGAATCGCGCAGCTTTATCGTGCTGCTTGCCGCCGCCAGCATGTTAATTACGTCCGTGCTGACGGCTGTCATGCTGCGTTCGTACCACTACAGGGTCAAGCGTTTGTCCAGACACATGGAGAAGATCAATAACGGCAAATTCGACCTGATCGAATTGAACGAAGGCCGGGATGAAATCGGCGAGTTGATCCGCAATTTCAACCGGATGACCTCCAAAATCAACTCCCTCATTAACGATGTCTACAAGCTGGAAATCCAAAAGAAGGACTTGGAGCTGGAACGCATCCGCGCGGAGCTCAATTATTTGCAGAGCCAGATGAATCCGCATTTTTTATTCAACACCTTGAATGCGATGCTTGTGGTATGCACGAAAAACAATTACTCCGACATTACGGAAATTATCAAAAGCCTGTCCAAAATATTAAGGAGGCTGCTGAGCTGGAAGGACGACCTCGTGCCGCTGGAGGAGGAGGTTCTGTTTACCGAGATGTATTTGAAAATCGAAAAATTCCGCTTCGGCGATAAATTCAGCTACGAGTTTGCGGTGGATGAGGAGGCTTACGCCTGCAAGATTCCGAAAATGAGCATCCAGCCGCTCGTCGAAAATGCGTGCAAGCACGGTCTCCAGGCGGTCAAGAGCCCAGGCTTGATCCGCATCTCCATCCGGCTGAAAGCCGACAAGCTCCAAGTCAGCATTCGCGACAACGGCATCGGCATGGACAGCGATACGATCAGGAACATGATGATCAACATGACCAGCGAGTCGGAGGTGAGCGGGAATATCGGCCTTCGCAACGTTTACCGGCGGCTGAAGCTTTATTATGCGGAGCGGGTGCGGTTTCACATCAACAGTGCGCCGAATGAGGGGACCGAAATATTTTTCGAGCTTCCTCTGCTGCATCTCACGCATTGAAAACGAAAGAGGAAAGGGGCATGTGCGCATTGTTTAGTGTGCTGTTGGTGGATGATGAGCCGCGGGCGCTCGAAGGGCTTGGGCTGATGCTCGACTGGCAGGCTCTCGGGTTTCAAATTTGCGGGTCGTGCAGCAGCGGAGCGGAGGCGGTGGAGCTGCTCGAAGGGCTCCGCGTCGATCTGATCGTAACCGATATCCGAATGCCGGAGATGGACGGCTTGAGCCTCATCGCCGAGGTGCAAAAGAGGCAGGAGACCCCTGTGAAATTCGTCGTTGTAAGCGGATACGGCGAATTTGAATACGCTCGGCGGGCGATGCAGCTCGGCGTTCGCCATTATATGCTCAAGCCGCTTATCGCCGAGGAGGCTGAGGAGCTGCTGCAGGGCATCGCGCTGGAGCTGGAGGCGGAGGCGGAGCTGCGGCAAATGCGGGCCATCGCCGACGAAGAGGAGACGGCCGCGCAGCTTGCGGAGATCCTGTACGGAGGAGGGGATGAGTCTTGCCCTCCCGAGCCGCTCCGCGAGCTGTCCGGCAGGAGCGCAGAGTGGGCCTGCCTGCTTATAGAGGCCGAGGACACGCGCCGCTGGGCCGTCCAAGAGGCGGTCCGGCAGCATATCGCGGCTTCGCGGCAGCCGGCGTTTCTGATCGAGCTCGGCATGCCGGAGCTCTGCGTCGTTATCGGGAGCGGCCGGGAAAGCGGCGGCTGGCTGCAAAAGAGCGCGCACACGCTGTTCCAGGCGCTGCTGCCGCAGGCCGCCGCGGGCTCGTTTGTGGCCGCGGGCTCGCCGTCGCAGAGCTTGGCGGCTCTGCACAGTTCTTTTTTGACTGCGCGGGCGGCTATGGACGGCAAGTTTTTTTGCGAGCGGCCCTGCGTGCTTGTCTATGGCGAGAGCGGGAATGCGGAGTCCAGCTTCCACTTTGAGGAAACTCGGCACGCTCACCGCATCTTGGACGCTCTGGAGGGCCTGGACGAAAGCAGGATGAACGCCGAAATCGATGCGGCCGAGCGAGCTTTTCAAGAAAAGCGGCTGGTGCCGGAGATGGTGAAGATGATCGTCATCCATTTGGTGTACAGGAGCGCAAGTCTGATCAGGGAAATGGACGGCAACCTGGGAAGCTTGCTGCACAAGCACGATATAAGGGCGCTCCAAAGCAGGGCGCTTTCGCTATCTGAAATGCTCCGTTTGCTCAGAGGCTTTTGCGCGGACGCTTTGGAGGAGCTGAAGGCGCTGCAGCGCGACCGGTCGATCGGCATCGTTCATGAGATCAACAGCTTCATCAGAAGCCATTATTGCGAGAGTTTGACGATTAAGGGGCTCGCGGAGAAATTTTACATGCATCCGGTCTACTTGGGCCAATTATTTGCCAAAAAAAACGGGGTCAGCTTCAACGAATATTTGCACGACCTGAGAATCGGGGAGGCGAAGCGGCTGCTCAGGGAAACGGACCTGAAGTCGTATCAAATCGCGGAGCGGCTGGGCTATGCCAATTACGACAAGTTCCTCAAGCAATTTGAGAAGCGGCTTGGGATGAAGCCGAATCTTTACAGGAAAAGCTCGCAGTAGAGAGGCAGCCGGAAATCTCCAAGCCGATCTATATTTTTTCAGGATATTTCTTTAATTGGGAAATTGTATGCGAAGGGGTTCGTTTTTTATAATGAAAGGGGTTACATGAAAGGGTTTACAACCTTGATTTGTAATACGATACCACTGAAGGGGTGCAAGTATGGGGGGAAAAGTAAAATCTGCTTTCATCTCCGGGAACATTGCGGTACTGGCGCTTGGCGCTCTGCTCGCCGGATGCAGTAATTCGTCAAGCAATGGGGCCGGAACGGGATCGTCGTCCGCTGCGGCTGGGCAGAACGGCGGCGTAGAACCGTTCGTAGTGACGGCTTACATCGGAGAATCGCAGCAGCAGCCTACGCCGGACAACAAGATTTATAAATTGATGAAGGAAAAGCTGGGCGTCACGTTTAAGTTCGATTTCCTGGCGGGCGACTCCAAGCAAAAAATGGGCGTCATGGTGGCGGGCGGGGATTACCCGGATCTGCTGACCGGCAATACGACGTTTATCGATGCGGGCGCTTATATCCCGCTTGAGGATTTGATCGAGAAACATGCTCCGAATTTGAAGAAGCTCTATGCGCCTTACTGGAACAAGATGAAGGACCCGAAAGACGGGCACATTTATGTACTGCCGAATTACGGCGTTATCAGCGGCAAAATGCAAACTACATGGTACGGAGGACCTGCCTTCTGGATTCAAAAGGCGGTTCTCAAGGAGTTCGGCTTTCCGAAGGTGAAAACGCTGGACGAATATTTTGCTTTGATCAAAAAATATAAGGAAAAATATCCGCAAATCGAAGGCAAGCCGACTGTCGGGTTCGAGATTTTGAACAGCGACTGGCGCAAGTGGGGACTGTTGAACGCGCCTCAGCATCTGATCGGCCATCCGAACGACGGCGGGGTTGTCGTGAAAGACAATGTGGCGGCCATTTTCGCCGACAAGGATTATGCGAAGAAATATTACAAGAAGCTGAACGAAGTGAATCAGGAGGGGCTGCTCGACAAGGAAGCCTTCGTGCAGAACTATGACCAGTATATGGCCAAAATTTCGGCCGGCAACGTGCTGGGCATGTTCGATCAGCACTGGAACTTCCAGAAGGCGGAGGAGGCCCTGCATACCCAGCAAAAGTACGAGCGGGAATACGTCGGCCTGCCGCTTGTATACGACACAAGCACCAAGGACTACTACCTGGATCGTCCGGCGCTGAATTTGAACAACGGCTTCGGCATCAGCGTCAAGGCCAAGGACCCGGTCAAAATTATCAAGCTGTTCGATACTATAGTTACGGATGAATGGCAGAAAATTTTGATCTGGGGCATCCCGGGAGAGGATTATCAGGTTGACGCCAAAGGGAGATTTTCCAGAACTCAGGAGCAGCGGGATAGGTCCACCGACGCTACCTGGAAGCTCGCCAACAAAGCGGACGCCTTCTTCGGATATGCGCCGAAAATCGATACCGTTGGCAGCTTCCCGGACGGCAACGCGGCTTCCCCCGGCAATCAGCCTGAAGAATATTTGGCGGGCTTGAAGGATTATGACAAAGAGGTGCTGAATGCGTACGGCTTCAAGACTTATGTTGACTTTTTCAGCGAACCGCCGGAAAATCCCGTGCCTTACCCGGCCTGGACGATCAATCTGGTCGATGGCTCGCCGGCCAAAATCGCCAACACCAAGATAGACGACCTGTCAACCAAGTATTTGCCGAAGGCCGTATTGTCGAAGCCGGATCAGTTCGACGCCGTCTGGGACGAATACGTCGCACAGATCGCCAAGGCGAATCCGAAGGCTTACGAGGACCGGATCAACGAGCAAATCCAGTGGAGGCTTAAAAACTGGAGCAAGTAAAAGGAAGGTCGACCGATCGCCGTCATGCAGCGAAGCACCGGGTGCCGGGAGAAACGCGCGGTGCAAGAAATGCTTAACCTGCAGGCGGCAATTGGAGAGAAGGATGGAGTGAGGAGAACCATATGGCTGAGACACTAACGAGCCGGGCCGCAGAGAGAGAATCTGCTGCCCGGAAAGCCGGAAAAGGCATGTTCGACTGGACAACGATCAAAAGTCAAAAGCAGCTTATTTTTATGTCGGTGCCGCTCCTGATCTATGTCATCATCTTTGCGTATGTTCCGGTCTGGGGCTGGCTGATGGCTTTTCAAAATTACAAGCCGGCCAAAAGCATCTTCAATCAGGAATGGGTCGGATTGAAACATTTCAAATTCCTGTTTACGGACGATACGTTCCTGCGGGTCATGCGCAATACGATCGGGATGAGCCTGATCAATCTGGTTCTCGGTTTCTTCAGCGCGATTGTTCTGGCGCTGCTGCTCAATGAAATCAAGAACATGTTGATGAAGCGGGTGGTGCAGACGATTTCATATTTGCCGCACTTTTTGTCGTGGGTCATTGCCGCAGGCATCGTAGCGACTTCGCTGTCGATTAACGACGGCATCGTCAATACCGTGCTGCTCAAGCTGCATATCGTCGATGAGCCGGTTTTGTGGCTGAGCGAGGGCAAATATTTCTGGGGCATCGTCGGCGCTTCCAACGTGTGGAAGGAAATGGGTTGGAACACGATCATCTACCTGGCGGCCATCGCTTCGATCGACCCGTCGCTCTACGAAGCGGCCGATATGGACGGTGCCAACCGCTACCAGAAGATGCTGTACATCACGCTGCCCGGCATTAAAGCGACATTCGTCATTTTGCTGATCATGTCTATCGGCCATATTTTGGACGCAGGCTTCGAAATCCAATACTTGCTTGGCAACGGCCTGGTTGCGGACTGGTCGGAAACGATCGACATTTTTGTGCTGAAATACGGCATCTCCCAGTTTAACTATTCGATGGCGACCGCCGGGGGCATGTTCAAAACGGTTGTCAGCGTCACCCTGCTGCTGATGGCCAACTGGATCGCCAAGCGTTTGGGAGAAGAGCGGCTTTTATAAAGTTTAAGGAGGGGCCGTCATGGTGAGACCAGGAAGGCCAGGCAGCATTGAGCCCGTTTTGTTTAATACGGCCAACGCCATATTCATGATTTTGCTCGTCACCATTACGGTGTATCCGTTTTTAAACACGATCGCCGTATCGCTCAATGACGGGATGGATTCGATCAGAGGCGGCATTTATTTATGGCCCCGCGTATGGACGCTGCAAAATTACAAAGCAATTTTCATCAGCGGCACCGTTTATCACGCATTTCTCATCTCGGTGTCCAGAACGATTCTGTCTACCGCGCTCAACATTTTTCTGACGACCATGCTGGCCTATGCGCTCAGCCGTAAGGAGTACATTTGGCGCAAGCCGATCACGCTGGTTTTCGTGCTGACGATGTATTTCAACGCAGGGCTGATTCCGGGCTACTTTCTGATCAAAGGTCTTGGCTTGCTGAACAGCTTCTGGGTGTACATTTTGCCGTCCATGATCAGCGCGTTTAACCTGATTGTCATTCGCACCTACATGGGCACTTTGCCGGACAGTCTAGTGGAATCGGCGAAAATGGACGGAGCGGGCGACTTCCGGATTTTCATGCAAATCATTTTCCCGCTCTGCAAGCCGGTGCTCGCCACCATCGCCCTGTTCGTGGCCGTAGGTTCGTGGAACACATGGTTCGATACGTTTTTGTACGCGTCCTCGCAGCAGAATCTGAGCACGCTTCAATACGAGCTGATGAAGCTGCTCGCATCGACGCTGAATTCGAACAGCGATCCGAACCTGGTCAACGGAGCCGGAATGACCAAAGATACGGCAAGCGGCATGGTGACGCCGGTATCGATCCGGGCCGCGATCACGATTGTAGCCGCCGCTCCGATTTTGTTCGTGTACCCGTTCCTGCAAAAATACTTCGTAGTCGGCTTGCATGTAGGCAGCGTGAAGGAGTGAACGTGTGAAAGTGTGACTCCGTGAAGGGGGGGAATATGTGGGAGCGTGGCTTCGTGAAGGGGTGAGCCCGTCAAAGTGTGAGCCCGCGGAGGCGTGAATTCGCGAAAGCGTGAACCTGTGAAGGCGTGGCTCCGTGAAAGTGCAGCTACCGGAAGCAGCCCCGGCCTTTGCGACCGGGGCTTTTCTTGCGGCGCCGCACGTTGGAGAGGTGCGCGTCGGGGGAGCATTCCGGGATAACCGGGAGGGTATCCCGTGTGTTTGGCGTGCGCCGAAGCCGCCCAAAGGCGCGAAGCTGGCGCGGCCGTCGGCGACGCGGCCGCGCCAGGGCGGACGGCAGCGCAGCTGCGCAAAGGCGCCACGGTAACGCGGCTGCTCCAGGGCGGACGGCAGCGCAGCTGCGCAAAGGCGCCACGGTGACGCTGCTGCTCCAGAGCGTACGGCAGCGCAGCTGCGCAAAGGCGCCACGGTGACGCTGCTGCTCCAGGGCGGACGGCAGCGCAGCTGCGCAAAGGCGCCACGGTGACGCGGCTGCTCCAGAGCGGGCGGCAGCGCAACTGCGCAAAGGCGCCACGCGGCACAACCGCGATCTTTCCCGACGCGCGCCTCTCCCGCGCGGGCAGCAGTGCTGCATAGCGGGGGGAGGCGCGATGCGGGCTGGCAGAGAGAAAACCTGCAAAAGTGCAGGTTTTCTCCGTACAAATGGTTCATTTTGGCGAAAAGCCTGCGAAAGTGCAGGAATTTTCGTTAAAAATGAACCTGTGCCCATGTGCATGGCGAAAAGCCTGCACAATTGCAGGAATTTATCCTTGGCCGGCGTGTCGACGAGCAAAAGGATGTATTATTGCAGGTTTTTTCGCGCAGCCAGCAGGCAGATAACGCGCAGAAAACCTGCAACAAGTTGAAAAAGTGACGGGGAGGGGGAATTGGAGGGAGCACAATTGCAGGTTTTTCGCGCGCTAGCCCCCATGCCGTGGCTTGGCGGCAAGTTTTTTGGGCAGCCGCCCGCCAGCCTGCCAATCTCCACACGTCGAAGTGCGCCGGGCTGATCACCTTTTTCGCCTAGGTCGGGTCAGATGAATTAACTTGCAGGCCAGCATTCCAATCGGCGGATCAACCTGCTGCTGAACCCGCCCCGGCCGGTCATTTGTGGAAAAGATTTATCTCACTACATTTAAAGGAGTTGTGAAATTACGTGAAAAGAGTACTGCAGGCTTTGACCGGAATCATCCTTTCGTTTGTATTGCTGCTGTCGGCCGTGATGCCGCAAGGCAAGGTGGCGGTCGCCGCCGGTACGCCGGATTCGCTGCTGAGCTCCGACTTCGAGGATGGAACGACGCAGGGCTGGTCCCCTAGGGGAAGCGTTTCCCTGACCCTGGATTCCGCCGAAAAACATGGAGGCGCTTCCAGCCTTCGAGTCGACAATCGCCAGGCGACATGGCACGGGGCGAGCCACGACCTGACGGGCAGCCTGGGCTCAGGCCAGAAGGTGCACGTGTCTGCCTGGGTCATGTTTAATAGCGGGCCTGCGGAGCAGACGTTTTCGCTTTCTTTTGAAAGAGGCTTTACGTCAAGCTCCGGGAAAAGCGCCCAATATGACAATGCGGCGCAGGCCAAAGCGTCCAAAGGGGTCTGGACGAAGCTGGAGGCCGATTACACCGTTCCGGTCGACACCGATATGAACCGGATTTCCGCGTACGTTGAAACGGCTTGGAAAACAGCGCCGACGGCGGACGATCTCATCGGCTTTTATCTCGATGATATTGCAATCGTGCCCGTGAGCGCGTCGGGAAGCGGAAGTGTCGTTTTTGCCGCGGATTTCGAGGATGGCACGAAGGGAACATGGAGCCCGCGGGCCGGCGAAGCGCTGACCGTTGTCAATAGCGAGAAGCACGGCGGCAGCTACAGCCTGCTGACATCGGGCAGAACCGCAACGTTTAACGGGCCGTCCGCCAGCTTGTTCAGCGCCGTAAAGCCGGGCAAAACGTATCATTTATCGATATGGGCGATGTATAAGGACGGGCCGGCTTCGCAGGGCATATCCGCATCGACCGAAAAAGAGTTCAATCATGATGCGGCCAGCCGCAAATACGAAACCTTTGCAACGGTTGTTTTGAACAAAGGGGAATGGAAGCGGATCGAGGGAGATATCACAATTCCCGCTGACCCGACGCTGACGGATATCAAGCTGTATGCGGAGACCCCCTGGAAGCCGGACGATCAAACGACGCCAAATGATCTGATTGCTTTTTACATCGACGATGTGACCGTAACCGAAGCTGCTTCCATCGATATCCAGCGGGATATCCCGGATCTGCATTCGGTGCTTGATCCGTATTTTCCGATCGGAACCGCCATCGATCCCGCCGATGTGTTGAACGCTTCGGACATTCATTCTGAACTGATCAAGAAACATTTCAAAAGCTTGACGGCGGGCAATTTTATGAAGCCGGACGCCATCCAGCCGGTCGAAGGGCAGTTCGTCTGGACGAACGCCGATAAGCTGGTGCAGTTTGCCCAAGCGAACGGCATGCTTGTGAGAGGACACACGCTTGTATGGCACAGCCAGATTCCCGCTTGGTTTTTCACGGACCCGGCCGATCCGAGCAAGCCGGCGACGAGAGCGCAGCTGCTTGCCAGACTGGAAACGCACATCAAGACGGTGGTAGGCCGTTATAAAGGAAAAATCCAGTACTGGGACGTAGCCAACGAAGTATTGTCTGAGGACGGAAGCCTGCGCGGGACGGATAACGGCTCCAAGTGGAAAAGCATTATCGGCGATGTGGACGGCGACGGTTACGACAGCGATTATATCGAGCTCGCTTTCAAATACGCGCATGAAGCCGATCCGGATGCCAAGCTTGTCATCAACGATTACAATCTGGAAAGCTCGAATGCCAAGCTGGACGGCATGGTTGCACTAGTGAAGAGAATGCTTGCCAAAGGCATTCCGGTGCATGCGGTCGGCTTCCAAATGCACATTTCGAACGCCGCCCCCAGCATCGAGCAGATGCGCAGCGCCATCGAGAAGATCGGGGCTCTCGGAGTGAAGGTTCAGTCGACCGAGCTCGACATGTCGATCTATGCGAATTCAACCGAGAGCGAGAAGCCGGTAACGGACGCCATTTTGCTGGAGCAGGCCCGGCGGTACCGCGAGCTGTTCGAAATGTACAAACAGGAAGCGCAAAAGGGATATCTGGATTCGGTCACGATCTGGGGAATGGCCGACGACGGAACGTGGCTGGATAATTTCCCGGTCAAAGGGCGCAAGGACGCTCCTCTGCTGTTTGACAGGCAGCTGCAGGCGAAGCCGGCATTTTGGGGAATTGTCGATCCTTCGAAGCTCCCGGTTTACCGGAACGTCATGCAGGCAGCCCAAGGAACGCCGGTAATCGGCGCCACCCCGGATAAAATGTGGAAAGCCCTGAAGCCTACGAAGGTCGAAACGCGGGTAAGCGGCCAGAACGGAGCGACGGCAGAAGCGAGAACGATGTGGGATGCCTCCCATTTGTACGTTTTGCTGGAAGTGAAGGACAGTACGCGCAGCGGCAATGACAGCGTAGAAATTTTTATCGATCCGAATTACGATAAATCGAGCTCGTATATGCCCGACGATCTGCACTATACGATCGGCTGCAACGGTTCCGGGTCGGCGGCGGGCATTCAGCGCATCGTTACGCAGACCGCTGACGGTTACGCCGTGCAAGCGGTGATCCCGCTCAGCCAAGCCGGTGCTGCGCTGGCTGCAGGCGGCAAGCTGGGCATCGATTTCCGCGTGAACGATGACCAGGGCGGGGGAACTGTCGTTTCCTCCGCGGTGTGGAACGATTTCACGAATCACCAGAACACCGATCCGTCCAAGTTCGGAGATGTAGTCCTGGGCAACCCCGCGAAAATGATGGATGCCATTTATGGCACGCCGGTGATCGACGGCACCGTTGACGAGCTTTGGAGCCGTGCGCAAACCGCCGGCACGGATGTATGGGTGCAGGGCACCTCAGGCTCGACGGCTGTCTTTAAGACGGCTTGGGACGAAAACTACCTGTACGTACTCGCGGATGTCACCGACAGCCTGCTAAGCAAAAAGAGCAGCAACGCTTACGAGCAGGACTCGGTGGAGCTTTTTATCGATCAGAACAAGCATCAAAGCTCCTACTACGAAACGGACGATGCCCAGTACAGAGTGAATTTTGACAATGAGGCGTCGTTTTCGGAAAACGGAGACAAAGCGCGTTTCAAATCGGCGACGAAGCTGACCGACCACGGCTATATCGTGGAGGCGGCCATCCCGCTCTCGGCGGTCACACCTAAGATCGGGACGCTGCTTGGCTTCGACCTGCAGGTGAACAACGATCAAACCGGCAGCGGCAAACGGGACAGCGTCGCTATCTGGTCCGACCCTTCCGGCAACTCGTACCGCGATACCTCCGGCTTCGGCACCGTGCAGCTGATCGCGGAACCGGTAACGGTCGCTTACCTGCAAAAGCTTGTCAATCAATACGCAAAAGACGGTTCGATCAACAACCGCGGGACCGCGAACAGCCTGCTGAAAAAGCTGGAAAAAGGCAAAGTGGAGCCGTTTATCAACGAGGTGAAGGCGCAGAAAGGCAAACATATCAAAGCGGCGGCGGCAGACGAGCTTTTGCGGAATGCGAAGCTGCTGCTCCATAAGTAAGCAGGCTGCCCCCCGAGTCACCCTGACTTGGGGGTGCCGATTGAAGTAGTTTCTCCCAGAGACGTTGCGAGGGGGGGGGATGGTACGATAAGTATTGCTGGATAGTGAGAAAAGTGAACCAAAAAGCTCCCGGAAGGTTCTGAGGGCTTTTTGGTTGTTTGGACATAAAGTGCAATGAGGGTATCGCGGTTCGCGCAAAGCGAAACAGGCAATGAACATGCCGGAAACAGGCGGATGAAACTGGGGAAGAGAAACTTTCCACGACTGCAAGCCGGACCGACAGCATAATCTGTCTCGCAGCGCGAAGAAAGCCTGCAAAAGTGCAGCTTTTGCTCGATGAATACGCTGCCCACGACAAATTCCTGCAAATGTGCAGGCTTTTCGCCGCAAACATGGGCCCTGGCTCATTTTGATCGCAAATTCCTGCACAATCGCAGGCTTTTCGCCAAAATGAGCCGATTTCATAGAAAAAACCTGCACTTTCGCAGGTTTTCCCCCTTCCAAGCCGCCTTGTCTCCCCATTTCATCGTAGCAACCCGTGTTGGGGAGGCTTGGCCCACAACCCTTACGGTTCCTTTACCCGGTCACTTTATCAACAGTCTGATTTTCGTAGTCTTTCTAAGCGTTCATAGAGATGCGTCTCACCCATGTAGGTTTCTCAACAACCTGACTTTTGCGGTCTATGCAGGCTTTACGGTCTTTACAGGCTTGCGGCCGTCAACCGCTCAACGAACGGGCTGCACCGTCTTTGGCGGCAAACGAAACATTTTTGCCTCGGCCCGCCCCTTTTGGTTAGCGCCTGCGCGCCAGTATGAGCTCATTCAAGTACCGTTTGCGGACTTGTCCGCCAAATTCGCCGTCGATTAAAAGGCGGATGCATTGAAACAGCTGCTCCCGGTCGTGTTCCGACATGGTCCGGTGATCCGAATAAGTGGACAGCAGCTCGATGTATGGCTCCCGGTTGTAAGTCTCCTCGGTAACGTAGCTGCGGATCACCGGCTTTTCGAACAATCCCGATGCTTCCAGGTCCGCCGTATCGGGCTGCCACTCCGCTATGTCGGGGAGACGGAATTTGTCCGTAGCCCGCGGCTTATAGCGCTCATAACAATCCTGCACCCGCTCGAAGAAATCCTGATCGCCCCCCGCGACGTGGTTATAACGGATAATAGCCAAATGCCCTCCGGGGCGCAGCAAGGAGTACGTTTTGTTAAAGCGGACGGCCGGATCGATCCAATGGAACGCCGTGGCCGCCAGGACCAGGTCGTACTGCGCCCCGGCCGGAGGCTCCCACTCTTCGAAAGCGGTTGTCTGAATATCGACCCTATCGAACGGGGCCAGCTTGTTGCGGGCTACCCGCGCCATATCGGCACCCAGCTCGATAGCCGTAATGCGGCAGCCGCGTTCGGCTAGCGGAAGCGTCGCAATGCCGGTTCCGGCCCCGATCTCCAGCACATGGGATGCGGAGGAGCATCCGGTTAAACGAAACAGCTCGTCGAAAAGTTCCCCGGGATACCGGTTGCGCGCTTGATCATACAGCTCCGCCACTTCGTTAAAGGTCGCCTTCTTTTCCATTGTCATTCGACACCGTCCTTTTCATTCAATTTCTAATTAGAATTAATCAGATTTACGATTTCGATTTGATTGATTTCAATAGCTCTGTCCAAAGGGCTTCCATTATAAGACGATATTTTACCTTTAAATTTCACGTGTGTTTTAAAGTCAACGCCCAGTTCTAATAATAGTTGGACTATCTCCGTATATCCTAAACCGCAAATCCAAAACAGCAGCTCTGATTTAGGGGTTGTCTCACTTCTATAATCCGCTCCATTTGCTAATAGGTATTCAGCAATTTTGAGATTATTTCTCCAACAAGCCCACTTAAACGCTGCTGAGAAATACTTTTTATCTATTCCATTTTCCACCAGCGTTTTAGCCGCTTCTAAATTCCCCCCATCAAGATTCGTTGTAAAATCAAGCAGAGAGCTTTTTAGACCGTCTACCTGATTTATATCTGCACCCTTGGATAATAGCAGTTCAATGATCTCCCTGCTTCCGTGAGCACATGCAAAATGAATCGGTTGAAGATTGTTAGGACCTTTAGAATGGACGTCTGCTCCAACTTCAATTAAATATTTGGTGATATGGTAGTGGTTGTTAGTAATAGCAATTGATAAAGGCGATTGTCTCCCAACATCTTTAATTTCCTTGTCTGCTCCTGCTTCAACTAAAAGTTTTACGATATCCAGATTTCCGTTTTTGCAGCAAATTTGTAACGGCGTCCCTTGGATTGGATTTGAATAGTCAGTTAGTTTTTTGTTGAGTATAGTAGGCTTAACGTTAATCAAAAGTTTTTGAACCAATTCTTTATTTTGATTGTAACAAGCGGAATGTAAAGTTTCTTCAAATATTTTTGTCATTTTAATCATCCTTTAACTACCGTTCTCCGTTAGGTAATTTCCCGAAGCAAAAAGGTTAAACGCATTAGCATCGCTTTCCTGCGATTCACTTCATTTTCTTGCAATTATCAAAAAACGTTTAGAATTGGTCATTAAGCCCTTTTCTGTTTGGTTTTGTTCAATAAATTTTTCTAATACAACAAAGTCATTCTCGAATTGTCCAAAGTTCGGAATTATTGGAGTGTGCTTCAACAAGAATATTAAATCTTCGTAAGATCGGTAATACTCCGTTGAGTCGTACTCAAATGTTTGAATATTCTTAAATCCTGCTTCGCTTAATTCTGTAATATATTTATTCTGTAACGTTCCATCCTGAATACCAAATGACTGCCCTCGGCCAAAAGCCTGTTTCATGTTAATTTTATCCTCTTCGCTAACTTGCTGCGTAAGGAATATGCCGTCATGTGCTAAGACTTTGGCTACTTCTTCCGCATAAAATGGTGCGTGACGAGAAGATACAACATTAAAAAAGCTCTCTGGGAAATTGATTTTCTCAGCATCCATTTGCAAAATACGCACATTTGATGTCCTTGAGCTGTTCAAGTTAACACCTGCGGACTCAATCATTCCAACTGAACTGTCAATTCCCACTAGCAGTAAAGCAGCCTCAGCAATTGATAACAAAGCTTCCCCGCCGCCAGTACCTATATCCAACAATATGTCTGATTTCTTGCACCTTCGGGAAACTTCGTGAAAAAAAACCCATTTTGCGCCTTCAGATATGCTGCTAACTTTACTAAAGTCCCATCCGTTTAATTGTCCAACGCGGTCGTAAAAATTTTTATATTCCAGCTCGTTCATTAATTTTCAATCCTTCCAATGAGATAATAAAAGCCAGAGGATTTAGAATTGCTGAATAGGAGCCGATGGCAGTTCATCAGTCCTGTTATTCAGACAACTCTTGGTATCCCTTGGCTTTATCCAAGGATGACAGCCGACACCGTTCAAAGTTTAGTTTCACTGTAATCAAAAGGGCAGAGTCCCCCCCTTGATGGCTGGTACGCGTTTTTTCCCAGCCCGAAAACTAAATACCTCGAACGAAACGGATTGTCATCCAATTCACCTCATTTTGAAAGTTATTCCAATTATAGTTCTAATGTTAATGACAAGCAAGATTTTTGATCACGGTGCAGTTCGTGTTTTTTTTTGATCGCAGGAATCGTTTTGGGTCATGTAAGTAAGCAGAAAAAGCTACTTTAGCCCCTTGGAAAACTTAGGAAAGTTAGATAACCTTATGTGTGTTAAAAACAAGATTCAAGGAGGCTTTACACATGCCATGGTACCGATCTATGTTTGTCACGACATTGCTTATCGTCTGTCTATTGGGAATGTTACCCGGTATAACAGCATCAGCAGCCGACCAGAAGCCCTTGAAAGTATTCGTCGATACGAAACAAATCTCGTTCCAAATTGAACCGCAGATCATAAACGGTACAACCCTTGTCCAGTTTCGGCCGCTTTTCGAAGCGATGGGTATGGAAGTGAAATGGGATGAAGCCAACAGGTTTGTGACCGGGTCGAAGTCAGGTCTAACACTCTCTCTTCACATTGGCGACCTGGAGGCGACTGTTAACGGCAAAAAAGTCGAGTTGAGCCAAAGCGCACAAATTATGAACGGCAGCACCATGGTGCCGCTGCGTTTTATCGGGGAGTCATCGGACGCTATTGTCCATTGGGATCCGGTAAACAGGGAAATTACGGTGATTACCAGTGACTTGCTGAAGAGTCTGGGCATTACAAAAATGGTGACGCGGGTGTCGAGAACCCCAAGAAAATCCAGGCTGGGAGTGACCGCTTCTACATTCCCGATGAGAAATAAAAATAACCGCCGAGGTTTCTCGACAGTCTGAAGGGGCACAAGCGTGCCCCTTGCTCATTTTTATTATTGAAATCCCGCAGTACCGTAGGTATTGTTAATTACCTTTGAATAGTTATCCCAATTAAAATAGAAAGGGCCTATGTCAATTTTTTTATTGTCATGCTCTAATATAAAATCCTTCCAGATGACAATATCTTCTTCTTTGTCAATTTTGACCGAAATAAATCCACATTCTTCATCTCCACACCATGGACAAGCCAAAATTGGATATCTGTAATACAAATATGCGTGTGGCTGCCTGAGCAGAAAGTAATCAATCATTAACCTTTGTTTTTCATTAGTACCCCAGCCTAGGACAGGGACCATATCATATTTACGAAGTCTTTTATATAACGATTTACCATCTATAATGATGTCAGCGAATAAAGTATTTTTGTTTCCATCTTGGTTAGGATCGAGTTCCTCATATCGGCTTGAAAGTTTGGTGTCCAAGTAATTTATTGTTCTCATTTTACCTCCTTCTTTTATTTTACTACGGTTTGCAGGTGCCCTGCATAAACAAAAGGACACCCGGCAAACGGGCATCCTTTCGTATACTAATTGCCGGTAAATAGCTTGACAAAGAAGACGAAAAATATAAATAATGAGACCCCAAGATTGAGGATGGCAATTATTTTGTTGCTTCGCTTGAATTCCGAGAGGCCTGAAAATAACAGCATGAGTCCCAAAAATAATTGCATAAATTGCGTGTAGCGATAATCTGCTATATTCGTAAAAGAGTAAGATGCGACGGCGATAACGGCGACAGCAAAAAATAGACTGATGATGGAAAAAATATTCATTTTTCTGAGCATAAAACCTCTCCTTCCGATGAATTCATTATACGGTAAAACAACAATTATTCAAAATTTTGTAAGGCGAAGAGAGGACCGGATGAACCAAATCGGCATAAAAAAACCTCCCTCAAAAAATGAGGGAGGTTCTGATACGAGACAATTAAAATTTCGGATTTGGTCCGTATTGGTTGTCTTCTTTGCTGTCTTGGCAGAAGAATACAATCAAAATGATGGCGCCAACCACAGGAATCAGGGCCAGCAAAAGCAACCATCCGCTTCTTCCGGTATCGTGCAGTCTCCGAGCTCCAACCGCTAAAGACGGAATTAACACGGCTAAAGAATAAATCCACTCTAGCACCTTGATTCCGATGAACGAGTCTATAAGGGAAAGCACGATGGAAAAAATAGTGCCGAAAAGTACATACATCCAGTACTCTTGACGTCTAGCCCTCCCTTGAAACCCAGCATAATTTTTGATTACCTTCAAATACCACTCCACTTACATTTCCTCCTTGATGGGTAAAATTGTCTGATTTACGGTATCCGTAAATTCTGTCCCTATTACTTGTTCGATGTATAATACAAAATTCCTTTTTTCGACACAAAATTCCTTTAAAATTTATTTTTTGACACGGGTTCGCCATTTGAACAAAAAAATACGCAAGCGCCGGAAGATGCCGGACACTTGCGCAAGAACTTGCTTGACCGCATGTTGATTTTTAACTCTTATTCGGACTCCGATACAAGGGTGAAACGGGAATTGATATGTTTCGGATTTTCGATTTCATCCACGATCGCTATGGCGAAGTCGGCGTAGCTTACGTGACTTTCTCCTTTGGAATTGACAATCAGGTTATCTTTGCCCGTTGTATAGGAACCTGTGCGTTTGCCCTCCGGGTTGAAGAAAGCCGCTGGACTTACGAATGTCCACTTAATGCCGGAGGCATTTTTCAGATCCTCAAGGTTTTGGGCTTGGTTGGATGCAGTTGGTTTATAGATTTCCGGGAATTCCGGCGTATCGACCAAGCGAACGGTCTTAGCCTCGTCGACGAACAGGCTTCCCGCGCCGCCCACTACGATGATGCGGGTCTCGGGAGCTCCCTGAAGCGCGGCGATAAGCGATCTTCCGGCTTCGACGTGCAGGTGCTCTTGACCCGGTGCCGCGCCAAACGCGTTCACGATGACATCGAAAGCTCCGGCATCTTGCGCGGTGATATCAAAAACGCTTTTTTCAACAACGGATACGTTCGGCTCGTTTATTTTCGCCGCATCGCGGACAAATGCCGTTACCTCATGGCCTCGGCTCACTGCTTCTTTAAGTATTTGGGATCCGGCTTTGCCGCTTGCTCCGATAATTCCGATTTTCATAATGAACAACCTCCATTTGGTTTATGAGCGAAAGGAATGATGTAATCTCTTTAGTTACAACATGGTGAAAAAAAATAGGCTTTGCACGCTTTTGACAGAACACACCCATGATCTTCAAAAATCATCGCTTCAAAAGCATGGTTCACGCAACGACCTCTCGCTGTAATCATTATAGTTACAGAAAAAGATCGTGTCAAGCTAAAAAGTGCCGCTCCCCATACGCGGTCATCCCGCCTAAAATTTATTGCCAAAAATGAAAAGCCAAGTTATGATTTTATCTGACGAACGTTCGTCAGGTTTAAGCTGGAGGATAATTCAATGACTCTGCAACATCTGCATGAAATCGCCTTGAAGCAGTTTGCTTTGCGCGGCTACGAAGGAGCGACGCTGGAAACGATCGCCCGGGAAGTCGGCATTAAGAAGCAATCCGTGTACGGCTACTGCAAAAGCAAAGAACAATTGTTTGTGCAAGTTTTTAAAAGCTCGGTGGACAAAGAAATCGAATTTTTGGATCAGTTGTTTCGGAGCTATGCCGAGTCCGGGCCGGAGCCCGTGCTGCTTGAGCTCATTAAGCAATACAAGAAGCGCTATGACGAAAGTTATACATTAAGGCTTATCATGTATGCCGGGTTTATTTTTCCCGCGAATTTGAAAGAGGCTATCGGCAGCATGATCAGCGAGTATGTGGAGAAAAAAAGGCGGTATGTCTACGAGGTGTTCAACCGTTCCGCAGAAGCGGGGCTCCGGGTAGACGCCCGACAAGCTACGGAGGCTTTCATGAATTTGGTGGAAGGCATGCTGGTAGAATTGATCTATGAGGGGGCGCGGTTTGAAGAGCGGCTGCAAGCTTCCTGGGACATTTTTTGGAATGGCGTGAGGGGACCTGGCATATGAGCATAAAGGAAAAATTATGGACAAAAGATTTTATTTTATTGGGGCTTTCGTGCTTGTTTCTGTTTCTGTCGTTTGAAATGCTTATGCCTGCGCTGCCCGTTTATTTGGCGGGTATTGGCGGGAATACGACGGAAATCGGCACGGTCATGGGATGCTTTACGATCAGCGCGATTTTGATCCGCCCTTTTTCGGGTCATGCCATAGGCAAAGTGGGGAAAAAGATACTGCTTATTATCGGCGGCGCGCTGTGCTTGGCGGCGACCGGATTTTATTATTTTGCCGCGACCGTACTGTGGGTTCTCGTCATTCGTCTGCTGCACGGATTCGGGTTTGGAATCGCCACAACATTGTACGGCACCGTTGCTTCCGATATGGTTCCGCCTTCGCGGATGGGGGAGGGAATGGGCTACTTCGGCCTGGCCAACACCGTAGCGATCTCGATCGGGCCGTTTCTCGGCGTTGTCCTCATGGAACAGATGGGCTTTCAAAAGCTCATTCTGGTGTCCACCGTCATATTGGCGCTTGCGTGCCTGTGCAACTTGATCGTCAAAATTTCCCGTAAACCGGTTCATGCCCCGGAGCATTCGGACGCCGAGCAGGAGAAAGTCAGCTTCGCTTCGCAGCTGGTGGAAAAGAAGGCGCTGTTCCCCTCGCTGCTTGCGATGATGGTGGGCCTCGGTTTTGGAGGGATTTTGAGCTTCATTACCCTTTATGGAAAGCAAGTGGGGATCGGGAATATCGGCTACTTTTTTCTGGTTATGTCGATATTCGAGGTTTTGGTTCGTTTTGTATCAGGAAGAGTATTTGACACAAAAGGGCCTGCCTGGGTTATCATTCCGAGCGTCTTCTTGACGTTCGTAGCTACGCTGATTTTGTCTTATGCATCTTCCACAGTCACGATGCTGACTGCCGCTGTTTTTTATGGCTTGGGCTTCGGGGCGCTGTTCCCGGCGCTGCAAGCATGGGTCATAAACCGGGTAGACCCTCAAAGCCGCGGCTCGGCCACGGCAACCTTTTTTAACTTGTTCGACATCGGCATTGCCGGCGGCGCCGCGCTGCTGGGGTTCATCGCCGGCTTAACGGGCTATGCGGTTATGTATCGCATATCCAGTGTGTTTTATGCGATTCTTATCGTCGTTTACTTCGTCTACGAAGCAAGGGCCCGCCGGCGCAATCAGCCCGCTCTGCAGCCCGGAGTAAGCGACTCCGTTACCGATTGACAGTCTTTTTGCATCGCAGGAAACCCGGGCTTTTCAAAGCGCTTGGGTTTCTTTTTCATTGTACCGATTTTTAGTTTTACACGGTATATAACACGTGTTATATTAAAAGCAGAGGTGGAAGCAGTTGGGTAATAAAAGAGTAACCAGCCACGATGTCGCCCGTCTGGCCGGCGTATCCCGCAGCGTCGTATCCGCGGTGCTGAACGGGACGCAGGGCATCGGCGTCAGCCAGGAAACGCGGGAAACGGTGCTGGCCGCCATCCGCGAGCTGAACTATCATGTGGATGCCCAGGCGCGGGGCATGAAGACGGGAAAAAGCGGCAGTATTGCGGCTTTCGGCGATATTAGCCATCCTTTGTTCCTGCAGGTGCTGGAAGGGATGCAGAAGGCTTGCGGAGAATCCGGCTACCATCTGCTGATCAGCGGTCAGGGGACGCAGGAAGAGGGGCGCTTCAAGCTGATCGATTTATTTTTGCAGCGTCGCATCGACGGAATCGTATCGCTGGACCCGGTCAGCTACGCCGACGAGCGATGGGTGGAAGAGCTGAAGCAATCCCGTGTCCCTTACGTATCGGTGGAAGGCTATGCGGAATCGGATGCGGTCGTGTCCGTTTTGACGGACTACAGGCAGAGCATCATGGACGCGCTTGATCATATGTACGCCAGCGCCGGACAAAAGCGATACCCGGCTTACATGCAGATGAACCAAAGCGGCAGCGAGCATAATTGGGTGGAACGGAGCCGGAGGCAGGCGTACATCGATTGGTGCGGTCAGCGGCAAGCGGAGCCGGTGATTTACGAGCTTAAGCGGGACGACGAACCCGGCGTGCAACAGATTTTGGAGCGGATGAAGGCCGGAGCTTCGGACATGGCTCCCCTGCTGTGCAACTGGTCTTTCGGCGCGGTTGCGGTGTACAGAGCGGCCCGTCGCCTGGGGCTTGAGGTCGGGGCGGACATTCAGGTCATGGCGGCGGATAACACCTTGCGGCTGAACCGTTACCTTGTGCCGTCCTTGAGCGCGATGGACATTCCTTACGTGCGGATGGGCGAAGCGGCTGTCCGCGTTTTGCTGGAGCTGATGGCAAGCAAGAAGGGTCCGGCAGCATCCGCCAAGCATTGGCTGAAAGCCGACTTGCTCACAGGCGAGAGCACCAAATCGGAAGGCCGGATAGACCGCCGGGAAGACCGGGATTAAAAGGCACAACGCAGGTGCCGGCACAGCTGGAAATGAACTGCTCTTTTAAGAGAGAGCAGTTTCATTATAAATAATAACACGTGTTATATAATGGAGGAGTGCACGCATGTTTTGGACTGTGGAGAAGTTGACGCAGCGGTTGAAAGAGCTTGGCGCCTACCGGTATCGCGATGCTATCGATTTGAATGAATGGGCTTTCATGGTCGATGAGGAGAAAAAGAACGGCGTGCGGCCCCCTGATGCCGGAGAATGGACAACGATCGCAAAAGGCGACCGCTGGAAAGGCCGCGATCTGTACGTATGGCTGCGCAAGCAAGTGGACGTCCCGGCTGCTTGGAAAGACCGCACGGTCGTCGGCGTATTTGACTTCGGTAAAACGGGAGACTGCAACAACTCCGGGTTTGAATCGCTTTTGTATCTGAATGGCAGTCCTTACCAGGGCGTGGATTCGAACCATCTTGAAGTGTTTTTGCCGCGGGAAGCTGCCGGGGCTTCAGCGGACTTTTGCTTCCGCCTGTGGTCCGGTTTGGAAGGCGGGGGACCGCCTGTCGAGCAGGAGCATCAATTTTACCGTGCAGAGCTGGCCTGGCTGGATGAGGCGGCCGACGATCTGTACTACACCGGCCGTGCCGTGCTGGAAACGTCCAAGACGCTCGGCGAGAACGATCCGCAGCGCCAGGAGCTGCTGCAAACGGCGGACCGCGCCTTTTTGCGGCTCGATTGGTCGAAGCCGGGGTCGGATGCTTTTTACGCAAGCATAAAAGAGGCAAGGGACGTACTGCGCGAAGCGGTGTCCAAATGGGAGAAACGGCATGCGGTCACGGTGCACTGCATCGGGCATACGCACATCGACGTGGCGTGGTTGTGGCGGCTGACGCATACGCGGGAGAAAGCGGCGCGCTCTTTTTCCACGGTGCTCCGCTTGATGGAGAAATTTCCGGAATATGTGTTTCTGCAGACGCAGCCCCAGCTTTATGCCTACATCAAAAACGACTACCCGGAGCTCTATGCGCAGATTAAAGAGCGGGTCAAAGAGGGCCGCTGGGAAGCCGGCGGGGCGATGTGGCTGGAGGCGGACTGCAACCTGACCAGCGGCGAATCGCTCGTTAGGCAGATTTTGTACGGCACGCGTTTTCTTCGCGAGGAATTCGGGGCGGAATGCACGTATTTGTGGCTGCCGGACGTGTTCGGCTACAGCTGGGCTTTGCCGCAAATATTGAAGAAATCGGGCATCGATACGTTTATGACGACGAAAATCGGCTGGAACCAGTACAACCGGCTGCCGCACGATACGTTCCAATGGCGCGGTATCGACGGCTCCGAGGTGCTGACATATGTTATCACGACGCCTCCTTCTGCGACGCACAAGGGTTGGTCGCACACGTATAACGGCTTGATCGAGCCTTTTTCCGTGCAGGGCATTTGGAATAGGTACCAGGACAAAGAGATCAACCGGGATTTGCTGCTCGCTTACGGCTATGGCGATGGGGGCGGCGGCGTGAACCGCGAGATGCTGGAAATGCGCCGCAGGCTGGAAGTGATGCCGGGTCTTCCTAACGTCGTACCGAGCCGGGCGGATGCGTTTTTCGAGAAGCTGCAGGAGACGGTTCAGGCGACAGACCGATATGTGCATACTTGGGATGGCGAGCTGTATCTGGAGTACCATCGCGGGACGTATACCAGCCAGGCTTACAATAAACGGATGAACCGCAAGCTGGAGCTGCTGTACCGCGAAAGCGAGTGGATACAGGCGCTGAACTGCGTCGCGGGGCAATCCTGGGCCGCTTATCCGCAGGAAAAGCTGTATCAAGGCTGGGAGATTCTGCTGCGCAACCAGTTCCACGATATTATTCCCGGCTCCTCGATCACGGAAGTGTACGAGGATTCCCGCGTGGAATACGCGGAAGCGGAACGCCTGGGCCGCGAGGTATGGCAGGCCGCCGCAGGGCATCTGGCCGGCGCGGGGCAACTGACTGCCACGGGGCAATTGGCGGCCGCGGATCGCGCAGAGCAAGCCGGCGGGCCGGGGGCGATGGGCTGGACCGTGTTCAACAGCGCCTCTTATGCGCGGTCGGAGCTTGTGAGCATTCCCGCCCTGGACGGCTGCGAAACGGGAAGCTGGAGAGGAGCGGACGGCCGCCCGCTGAAGGCGGAACGCGTCGGAAGCTTTTGGCAAGTGGCGGTGGAAGAGGTTCCGGCTCTTGGCTGCACGACGATAAGTTGGACTGCGGAAAAGGGAGCGGAGCAAGCGGGGGCGGCCCTGTTTAACTATGACGGGCGCTCCTTGACGACGCCGTACTACGTGCTGGAATGGAACGAGGCCGGGCAGTTGACGCGGATTTTTGACCGTGAGGCACGGAGGGAAGTTTTGGCTGCCGGGCAGCTCGGCAATGTGCTGCAAGTTTTTGAAGACAAGCCGATTAATTACGAGGCGTGGGATATCGACATTTTTTATCAGGAAAAACAAAACCTGTTTCAAAATCTGCAATCTCTGGAATTGATCGAATGCGGGATGTACAGAGCGGTTCTGCAATTCAAGTGGGCGTATATGGATTCCACTGTGAGCCAAAAGTTGATCGTATATTCCGACAGCAGGCGGATCGATTTTGCGACGGAAGCGGATTGGCATGAGAAGCAGCAGCTGTTGAAAGTGGCGTTCCCGGTTTCCATCCGCTCGACGGAAGCGACGTTCGACATCCAGTTCGGCAATGTAAAACGCCCTACGCACTGGAACACGGGCTGGGATCATGCCCGATTCGAAACGGTCGGCCATCAATGGGCCGATTTGTCCGAGCGTGGCTATGGGGTCAGCTTGCTGAACGATTGCAAATACGGCTACGATGTGAAGGACAACGTTCTGCGCCTGACGCTGATCAAATCGGCGACGCATCCCGATCCTCATGCGGATCAGGGCAGCCACGCGTTCACGTACTCGCTGCTGCCGCACGAGGGAGACTGGGTCGACGGCCAAACGGCGCAAGAGGCGTGGGCGTTGAACAATCCGCTGACCTATATTCAGGGCAGCTCGGCTCTTTCCGGCAGAAGCCTGCTGAAGCCGGACGCTTCCTTTGTCACCGTTGACGCGGTGAAAAAGGCCGAAGACAGCGACCGCATCATCGTGCGGCTGCATGAATTCACCGGCACCCGCGGAACGGTGCGGTTGACCAGCGATTTCCGCCTGGCGTCCTGGCAGGAAACGGATTTGATGGAGCGCCCGATCGGCGAACTCCGGGAGCAGCCCGTTATCGAATTCGACATTCAGCCGTATGAGATCAAAACGTTCCTGCTCGATCTGAAATAAGCGTGATAAGCCGGCCGGCCGATTGGCCGGCTTTTTGCGTTGCACGCTCTGCTTCGCCGGACAACGAGCCGGCAACACAACGCGCGCCCAGCGAGCCGGGCTGCGGGGGGAAGGGGCGCCATGCGCCGGCAACACAACGCGCGCCCAGCAAGCCGGGCCGCGGGGGGAAGGCGCCATGCGCCGGCAACACAACGCGCGCCCAGCAAGCCGGGCCGCGGGGGGAAGGAGCGCCATGCGCCAGCATCGCAACGCGCGCCCAGCGAGCCGGGCCGCGGGGGGAAGGGGCGCCATGCGCCGGCAACACAACGCGCGCCTAGCGAGCCGGGCTGCGGGGGGAAGGGGCGCCATGCGCCGGCAACACAACGCGCGCCTAGCGAGCCGGGCTGCGGGGGGAAGGGGCGCCATGCGCCGGCAATACAACGCGCGCCCAGCAAGCCGGGCCGCGGGGGGAAGGGGCGCCATGCGCCAGCATCGCAACGCGCGCCTAGCGAGCCGGGCTGCTCAAAAGGCGCAGCCGATCGTGAAGCGGCTCGGCTAGCCGAAAAACCTGCGAAAGTGCAGGCTTTTTCGGCAAAAGCGGCCCGTTTTTGGGAAAAGCCTGCAAATGTGCAGGAATTTTCGGCTCAAACGGGCCTGGGCTCATCTGGACACCGAAAAGCCTGCACATTTGCAGGAATTTTACTTTGCAAGCGCTTTACAGAGCAAAAAGATGTATTTTTGCAGGTTTTTTCCGTGCGATCAAGTGGCTGTGATGCTTCTATCGTGTGGGTTTCTTCGTACTGCCAAGTAGCCATATTTCTCTAACGTGTGGGTTTCTCCGCACTGCCAAGTAGCCGTGTTGCTTCTAACGCATGAGTTTCTCCGCTGCCAAGTAGACATGCTGCCTTTAACAATATTTTTGAAAATAACGGTGTGTTCAGTTTTTGTTTATTCGCATAATTTACAATATCGGGAAAACGCATATGAGGCAGGAGGAAGTTATGAGCACATCTTTTAAAAAGTATGCCGCCGAATTCATCGGGACGTTCGTTCTCGTTCTGTTCGGCTGCGGCAGTGCCGCGACGGCGGGGGGACAGCTCGGGTATTTGGGCATCGCTTTTGCATTCGGTTTATCCATTGTTGCGATGGCCTACGCCATCGGCCCGGTTTCAGGCTGCCACATCAACCCGGCGGTTTCCCTGGCTATGCTGATCTGCCGCAAATTATCCGGGAAGGATTTCGTAGGGTACGTCATCTCGCAAGCGGCGGGTGCTATCGCCGGTGCAGGCCTTCTCTACGCGATCATCGCTTCCACGGGCAAAAATGTGACGGGACTCGGTCAGAACGGTTTCGGTTCGGGGTATGGGATCGGCATTTCGGTCGGAATGGCGATCATCGTCGAGATTGTGCTGACGTTTGTGTTTATCTACACGATTCTGGGCGTCACATCGGCGGATATTCATGCCAGCGTGGCGGGTTTGGTCATCGGTCTGACCCTTGCTTTTGTGCATATTTTGGGCATAGGCTTAACGGGAACGTCGGTCAATCCGGCAAGAAGTTTGGGGCCAGCGCTGCTGCTTGGCGGGCAACCGTTGTCGCAGGTATGGGTGTTTCTCACGGCTCCGTTTGTCGGAGCGGTCCTGGCCGCCATTGTGTATCGCGCGCTGAACGTCAGTAGAGCGAAGTAATATTTCGATTTGCGGAAAATAACAAAACGGCTCTGTCTGCATGGCGCAAACAGGGCCGTTTTAACGTTGTTCTGCGATTTTAAAATACTTTCGTCGTCCAGGACTCGCAGTTCCATGTATCCGTAACGACATCCCGATAAAATTCCGGTTCGTGGGAAATGAGCAGGATGCTGCCTTTGTACGCTTTGAGGGCGCGTTTCAGCTCATCCTTGGCATCGACGTCCAGGTGGTTAGTCGGCTCGTCGAGCACGAGCAGGTTCGTGTCGCGGTTGATCAGCTTGCAGAGGCGCACCTTCGCCTTTTCGCCGCCGCTAAGCACGGTAATTTTGCTTTCGATATGCTTGGTCGTGAGTCCGCACTTGGCCAGCGCCCCGCGCACTTCGAACTGCGTAAAAGATGGGAATTCATTCCATATTTCCTCGATGCACGTATTGTTGTTGGCCTCTTTGGACTCCTGCTCAAAGTAGCCGATATGCAAGTTTTCTCCAAGCTGAACGGAGCCGAACAAAGCCTTGATCTCGCCCAAAATGCTGCGCATCAGCGTCGTTTTCCCGATGCCGTTCGCCCCGACCAGGGCGATCTTCTGGCCGCGCTCCATGCGGAGATCGAGCGGTCTGGATAACGGTTCCTCGTAACCGATGACGAGCTCCTTGGCTTCGAAAATCAGCTTGCCGGACGTTCTCGCCTCTTTGAAATTGAACTGCGGCTTCGGTTTTTCCTTCGCTATCTCGATAACTTCCATTTTGTCCAGCTTCTTTTGTCTGGACATCGCCATGTTCCGCGTCGCGACACTCGCTTTGTTGCGGGCTACGAAATCTTTTAAATCGGCGATTTCCTGCTGTTGGCGTTTATAGGCCGATTCCAGCTGCTGCTTTTTCATTTCGTACACTTGCTGGAAATGCTCGTAATCGCCGACGTAGCGGTTCAGCTCCTGATTTTCCATATGATAAATCAGATTGATGACGCTGTTCAGGAACGGAATGTCATGGGAGATCAGAATGAATGCATTCTCGTACTCCTGCAGGTAGCGTTTCAACCATTCGATATGCTGCTCGTCGAGATAGTTCGTCGGCTCGTCGAGGAGGAGAATATCCGGCTTTTCGAGCAGCAGCTTTGCCAGCAATACTTTCGTCCGCTGTCCGCCGCTCAGGTCGTGAACGTCCTTATCAAGCCCGATATCGGTAAGCCCCAGTCCGCGGGCGGTTTCCTCGATCTTGGCATCGATCATGTAAAAATCCTGATTGGTAAGCGTATCCTGAATCGTTCCGACATCTTCGAGCAATTGCTCCAGTTCTTCCGGCGAGACGTCGCCCATCTTCGCGTACATGTCGTTCATCTCTTGCTCCATATCGAACAAGTACTGGAAAGCTCCCTTCAAGACGTCGCGGATAGTCATGCCCCGGCTGAGCACCGCGTGCTGATCCAGATAGCCGACGCGCATGCGCTTGGACCATTCGATTTTGCCGTCATCGGGCTGAAGCTTGCCCGTAATGATGTTCATGAAGGTCGATTTGCCTTCGCCGTTAGCGCCGATGAGTCCGATGTGCTCGCCCTTGAGCAGGCGAAACGATACATCGTTGAAGATAGCGCGGTCTCCAAAGCCGTGGCTTAGTCGTTCTACGTTAAGTATGCTCATGAATGACACCTTTTCTTTTAAACTATATTCTTGCTTTATTATATACGCTATGCCGCGGACAACTCAATGCGGTAACCTTCAGATAGGCAATTTAAAAAGAAAATGTGATACATTTATAAGGAAAGATCAATAAGAAAAGGATGTGAAGCCGATGAAGCTTAATCACCTGAATCTTACGGTCACTGACGTTGCGGCGGCTCGGGCGTTTTTGGAGAAATATTTCGGTTTAAAAGGTATGGACACCGGCGGGGACGCGCGCGGCAGCGCGTTTGCCGTGCTGTTTGATGACAACGGGATGGTGCTTACCTTGATGAAAGGCGCTCAAGTCAGCTATCCCAAAACGTTTCATATCGGTTTCGGGCAGGAGAATGAAGAGAAGGTGAACGAGATTAACCGGCGACTAACGGCCGATGGATTCGATGTCGCACCGCCGCAAAGGTCGCATGCATGGACATTTTACGTGTTGGCGCCGGGAGGTTTTACCGTCGAGGTTTTTGCTTGATCGGGGTTTCAGGGAGAAGCGGACGATGTCGTCAAGCAAGCGATAGGCTCAACGGAAGGATTTACGATTGTTCTCTGCGGGCTAAAAGCGTTTCTTGAGCACGGCATCGTCTTGAATCTCGTATCGGGCAAGGCTCCTTACGCTCACGTTAAATGACCAAAATGGCAGCTGAACCTCCGGGTTCGGTCTGCCGTTTTTTGCTTGCCGTTTTAGAAAAATAAAGTTGTAGAGTGGTACTGACACCTGTTCGCGGCAATCTACAAGTTGTTGCTATCACGACTAATAAACCGCAGACTTTGTAGCGTTTTAATGGAAATCCATCCTTAATTTGAGAGATGCTGTTGGAGAAAAGGTATCCTATATAGCAGTTGTCCGTTTTTCCAAAAGTCAAGGGGGCTACGCAATCTTTGCGTAATTTTTCATCAAATAAATGATTTTCAAATAGCAACTGCCAAACATTGGCGTAAACTGTATAACTTATGAATACTTGAATTCATACTGATAGATTACAATATATAGGTAATTATATTCATTTACTTAATATGGTAAATTATTATATAATTTAACATGGATATAAAAATATTATATTCCAATAAATATGAGAAAAGGTGAAATTATGAAAAAAAATGATCCTGAGTTTGACAATGGCTCTTGCAATTCTTCCAGCCACAGCTTTTGCAAGCAATGTCGAGGTTAGCAAAGAAGGTTCTACAGGAAACTCGCCTAAAAAAGTTATTGAGGCATACCTAACTGCTATTAAAACAAAAGATGTACAAAAAATTTCCGAAATTGTAAAAGACAATAGATACTCGTCTGAGGCGGAAGAAATAGAGAACTATACGCGTATGCTCGAATATAAGAGGAACCAAATTAATCAATATGTTATCCAGAAAGAAAATAAAATTTCAAACGATGAAGTTCAGTATGTAGTTATCCTTTCTGCAAATGACGGTAGTAAAGAAGAGACTCCATTTACTGTAAGAAAAAATGAGGGTAAATGGCAAGTTGTTGTGGAAAATGATGATTTGGAAAAAAAACCCTCTTTTAAAGTAATCAAAGAGCCGACAGAGGAAGAGACAGTTAAAGCCGATATTCAACTTTCAAATAATATAGTAACAGAGAAGATGTTGGTTGAGAAAAAGGTTAATAGTGCTGATTCCCTAAAAGCAGCGGGAAGTGCTTTGCTTACTTATAATTGGTGGAATAGAATAGAGAATACTACATTTTACTCGTCCAGTACTTTTGATTTTTCTAAAAGTCAACTACTATTAAACTTTAGACAATGGTGTGATTCCAATCTAGGAAGAGATATTACCACAAATGTAACCTATGCTGTTGTTATCGAAAGTTGGTCAGGGGATACGGTCTGGGGAGAAGTACAAGCAATTCAAGATAATCAAAATAGTTCTGATTCAAAAATTATTTCAGGTAAAGCAGCTGGTCTTAAAGGAGCTAAATTAAGATTTAAAATTCCAAAATATACCCAACAGTCAGGAGATGGAAAAGTATCATTTGCTGGTTTTGGTGAAGTGTACTAAAATGGATAAAAAACGGGGTGTGTCCAAATGGGCAAACCCCTGTGTGTTTTTTAACAAGGAGAATTGATACAAATGGTAAGAAAATTTTTTTATAGCAAAAAGATATTGTTGCCTGTGCTTGTTATTTATTTAATTGTTATGTATAGACTTTTATTTATAAGGGCGAGTACATGGAATGATTATGAGTATAGCCTCATACCATTTATATCTTTTTTTTACAAAGTTAATTTAAGTAGTATAAGGTTTTGGTTAACAAATCTAGGTAATTTGTGCATGTTTGTACCTTTTGGACTCTTAATTCCATCTATTTTCTATTCATTTAGAAAAAAAGCTAGGTATGTGAAACTTTTAATATCAGTGATACTTTGTATTGAACTTATTCAATTGGTGACTAGAGTAGGAATATTTGATGTAGATGATATTATCTTTAATTCTCTTAGTGGAATTTTTGGTTTTTCTATTTTTAAAATGTTAGATAGTCTATTATCAGAAAAGAGAACAATAGTGAAACTGTCAAAAGAAAATAAAGTTGTAGACTAGTACGTGGCGGCGACAACGGGACCTTAATCGAGCAGACTAAGCCTTTTTTCTGCTGAGAATTCGTTCGATGTACTGTTTGATGATGAGGGGATGGTGTTCACATTAGGCGTTTAAGTCAGCTATCCTCAAGACTTTTCATATTGGATTTGGGCAGGAGAGCGAAGAGAAATGAGATTAATCAAAGATTGAAAGACGATGGATTTGAGGTTGCGCTACCAAAAAGATCGCATGCATGGACGTTCTATGTGAAGGATTTTTGATGTTTTATCGTTGAAGTTCTTGCTTACGGACAATGGGACGATGTAAAAACAAGTAAAAAAGGCCGCGGATTCGCGGTCTTTTTTACTTGTTTTGGGGAAGTGAAGGTTTCCCCTTTATTTCGGTTGCGGAAACCAGAATGTGGATCACCTTTTACAGCGATCGCGTGATAACGACGACGGCGGAGCGGGCTTCTTTTTGTCCCGGGCGGCGCTGCCATCCGCTGGTCGGCTTGTCTGTTCCGGCGCCTGCGGCTCCGGGATGGTTAACGGCTACAAACGTAGCCGATTGATTCCCGGCAAAGGAAAGCCCGCTTAAAGCCGCTTCCGTTGGCGCGGATGCGTACTGCTTTGTTTTTTGGGCGGCGCCGGTTGGATGCAGGAGGTAGAGCCCGTTGTTTTTGAATTCCGCCCACGCTCCGGTATTCAGCCGCTCAGGGGCAATATCCGAAGCGACCCAGAGATTGCCGCTGCCGTCGAAAGCCAGGCTGCCGGGAGAGCTAAAGCCGCTCTGGCGCCCGCCGGTGATAAAAGTCTCGGAGGCGAACGCTTCTCCGAAGCCTTCCTTCAAGCGGATGATTTGGCCGTGCAGGTTGCCCCGGATCTCGTTGTGCGTACAGGCGATGAACACGTTGTTATTCGCCGGATGAACGGTTAGAGCGGCCGGCCGGTCGCAGGTAGTGGCTCCTACGATCAGCGCGGCTTCGCTGGCGGATGCCAGGACGTCGCTCTGGGATTGAAACTGCTCGAGCAGCGTTTCCCTGGATTTAAACATGCTTTCCGGAACCTGGTAGGCCAGGCGGCTCAACTGCTTCCGAACGTTATCGATGGAAAGCTCGATCCAGCGGCCTTGAACAAAATCGGCGGCATAGAGCGTACCGTCGCCGAGCAGCCTGGCGTTCGACTTGCCGTCCGCCTCCGACCACTTGCCCGAGCTTACGAACTTGTAGACGAAGCCGTCCGCCGAATCTTCGCCCATGTACACGATAACCCGGTTGTCGCCGCTCAACGTCATAGCTGCGCTGCCATGATGGAACCGGCCCAGCGCCGTATGCTTGACGGCTTTGCTCTGCTCATCGAACGGGTCGATTTCGACGACCCATCCGTAATGGACGGGCGCCAGACCGGCGTCGCGGCTGGTCGCTTCGAATCGATTTTCACACGTAAGCTGGGTGTTCCATAAAGTTTGCCCGCCCCCGCGATTGGCGAACGTGCCCTGAACGAGCGTCGCACCGCCGACGGCTTTGGAACCGCGGGCGGGACCGGACAGTTCGACAGGCGTTAACCCGGTAATGCGGCGGGCTATGGTAGAGTCGGAGACGAGCTTCCAATGGCCGAAGGCATCTTTTTTAATATGCAGCACGGCACCGCCTTGATCGTAAAGCAGCTGTTTCTGCTGCTCCCACGTCACAGCTTTTGCACGGTCCAACATCCATGGATACCGGGCCGATTCGTGATTGACCCATAACAGCGCTTCGGAACTGGAGCCGGGAATCGGAAAAAAAGATGTGCAGCTGCTGTTAAAACCTAGCGTATCGCCCGATTTATTGATCGTATCGCCGTATGCGGCCAGCACGTCATAAGCATATCCGCCGGCCAAAAGCAATTGATCCGCATCGGCTGCGGTATGTAAGGTAGGATTAAACGTCTCAGGCAGCTGCTCATAATCGTTGACGCCGGAATTTGCACTGGCTTTTGTACTTAGGATGCTTAGTCCGGAAAATGCAGCCGCCATCGAAGCGGTTCCTGCTCCTAAATATTTCAAAAAATGTCGGCGAGATAGCGTTTTTTTCGATTCCATTCTACAGTTCCTCCGAACATGGGGTGTTTTTAATATAAAGATAGCACAAAATCTACGAAAATGAATGATTTATCCTAATATATTTGCTAGAATTATATTCATCATATTGCTGCCATAATCGACTAGCTGCGAGATAGAGCCGGGGGATGGACTGATATTCAGGATCATCCTCTATTGGTTTGCTCTGAAGCGGAGATTGATTGCAGTGGCAAGTATGGAAAATGAGCGGCTTTTAGGAGGGGACACGATGGGACAGCCTTTTGTAGGGGAGATTCGCATCTTTGCGGGCAATTTTGAGCCTGCCGGTTGGGCGTTTTGCAACGGGCAAGTGCTGGCGATTAGCGAAAACGAAACATTGTTCAATTTGATAGGTACAACTTTCGGCGGGGATGGCCAGAGCACTTTTGCTTTGCCGGATTTGCAAAGCCGCGTCCCGATTCATCAGGGAAACGGGTTTGTACATGCAGAAACGGGCGGAACGGAAAGCGTTACGTTAACCGTCAGTCAAATTCCCGCCCATACTCACACCTCCGGCGTATCGTCCAAATACGGCAGTACGAACAGTCCCGAAAATACGGTGGTTGCGAGGTCGACTTTAAACCAGTTCACTGATGGGACAGGGACGAAAGCGACCATGATGGGGAATGCTTCCACCGTCGGGCCTTCCGGCGGGAGCCAGCCGCACGCCAATGTGCAGCCTTATCTGGCGGTCAATTATATCATCAGCTTATTCGGCATTTTTCCCACCCCGGACGGCGGAAGCGGAACCGAGCCTTTCTTGAGCGAAGTTCGTTGGGTCGCATTTAACTTCGCTCCCGGCGGATACACTCTTTGCAACGGACAACTGATGGCGATCAATCAAAATCAAGCGTTGTTTTCTTTGCTCGGCACAACGTACGGCGGCGACGGCCGGGTAAATTTCGGTCTTCCGAATTTGCAGAGCAGAGTGCCCATCCATCAAGGGAACGGGCACACTTTGGGGGAGAGGGGCGGAGAGCAGGGTCATACGTTAACCATTAACGAATTGCCGGCGCATACGCATGCAATCACGGCCAGCGGCAGCCCGGCCTCGGCCAAGACTGCGCAAAACAATATTTTCGCTGTGACCTCTACGAGCTCGTACGCATTGGTGGCGGATAGCGCGTCGGATACCGCGGCTGCTCCCGCCGGCGGGAGTCAGGCGCATTTGAACATGCAGCCTTATTTGGTTTTGAACGCTATTATTGCTACAACCGGCGTATTTCCAAGTCAAAATTAAGGAGAGACACTATGACTGCTACACCGTTTGTTGGAGAGATTTGCATTTTCCCATTCAATTTTGCGCCTAAAGGCTGGGCATTGTGCGATGGGCAGATTATGCCGATTTCGCAAAATGTGGCGTTGTTCTCCTTGCTGGGGACTACTTATGGCGGAGACGGCAGAACTACGTTTGCCCTTCCGAATTTGCAGGGAATGGCAGCTTTGCATGCCGGACAAGGTCCCGGTCTGAGCCTGTATTCGCTCGGTCAAACAGGCGGAACGGAGTATGTCACGCTGATACCGTCCGAGATGCCGGCGCATTCCCATATGCTGCAATATGGAACCGGCGGAGGTACGCAAGAGTCGCCGGCCGGCCAAATCTGGAGGGATACGCCCGGGAGGCGCGCAGGACTTGCGTATACAAGCCCGGGGGCGCCGGTGACCATGGGAGCGACGGCCAATTTGCCGGCGGGCGGCGGGCAGACGCACAACAATATGCAGCCGTATTTGACGCTCAATTTTTGCATTGCTTTGCAGGGCACATTCCCGCCGCGCACATAGTAATGTCAGGTTATTCGACGATGGGGCTGAGAGGAGCATGGGGAAGTGATCTATGAAGAGGAAGGATACGGGCGTTCTTTTTTAAGGCATACATATGTCAAAGTCGCCTTGTTCGGGATTTTGCTTGCGGCAGGCGCGCTGCTGGGGTTTAGCGGTTCGGCGCATGCGGCGGCATTTACGGTAACGACAACAGCGGATACTGTGGACGCCAGTCCCGGGGATAATGCGTGCGTGGACTACGGCGGAAAGTGTTCTCTAAGGGCGGCGATCATGGAAGCGAATGCTCTTGGCGGCGCAAATCAAATTCAAATTCCGCCAGGTACATATACGCTGACATTGGGCCAACTGCAAATTACGAGCGATATTACGCTTACCGGTACTTCCAATAATCCGTTGGATACGATTATTCAGGCAAGCACAAACAGCGCTTTGACGGCGTCGAACCGGGTGCTCGAATTTAATCCGACTCTTGACTCGATAGGGTATAACGTGACTATACAAGGCTTGACCATTCGTTACGGCAAAGCTCCCGACGTTGACGGGTACGGAGGCGGCGGAATCGCCGGGGACGTCGGGACCAAGACGCTGACCATCAGCAATTCCGTTATCCAGGACAATATCGCTTCGGCCGGAGGGCACGGTGGCGGTCTGTTCGTTTCGGGCTTGCCGGCGGGCAAGGTGCAGCTGACGGGCGTTGTGTTTACAGGTAACACGGCGGGCGAAGTGAGCTCGGCCAGCTATAGTTCCCAGGGCGGCGGCATTTATCTGGAAGGCGACATGAGCGTGAACCTGACCAACGTTACGGTGCAAAATAACGTTGCGTACGGCTCCGGCGGAGGGATTTCGTTCGTATCGGCCACGTCGTCTTTGCGGAACGTCACGATAAGTTCCAGCACGATAACGGGCAACAAAGCGATAAGTTCCGGCGGCTTCGGCGGCCGGGCCGGAGGGCTGTTTTTGGGAACTCCGGCCGTCATTACGAACACGACATTGTCGGGCAATACTGCAGGCGGGGACGGTGGCGGGCTGGTACTCGACTTTTATGCAGGTTCCGTATCGCTGACGGATTCGACGGTAACCGGCAACACCGCGACGCGTGGAGGCGGCATATTTGTCAATGCGAGCCAGGCCCCGGTTGTGACCAATACAACCATTAGCGGAAATACGCCTGGGGACGTCGCTGCCAATCCGGATGGAACGGATCTGCAGATTGCGATCGCTCCGAACGGAGTATTTTCTCAAGGCAAGACCGGGGCCCATTATTCGGTTACCGTATCCAATACGGGAAAAGCCAAAACGAACGGCACGGTTACGGCGACGGTTACGCTGCCGACGGGTCTGACGGCTGCAAGCATTGCCGGAACCGGCTGGACTTGCCAGGTCGGAACGTTGACGTGTACCCGTTCAGATGCGCTGAGCAGCGGAGCAAGCTATCCTGTCATCGATGTGACTGTCAATGTCGCGGCAAATGCGCCGCGTACGGTGACAAGCACTGTGCAAGTAGCCGGAGGCGGCAATCTCGACTTCAGCAACGATACAGGCACCCACAATACGACGGTGCAGAGCAGCGATGCAAGCCTGAGCGGACTGGCTTTATCGAATGCGTCGTTAAAGGAACCTTTTGCTTCCGGGACGCTTGCCTATACGGCAGATGTTCCTTATGCGGTCGGTTCGGTAAAGGTAACTCCAACTGTGAACGAATCTCATGCGACCGTTAAAGTAAACAATGTTGCGGTAAGCAGCGGTCAAGCCAGTGGAGCCGTGACGCTAAATGTAGGAAGCAACGTCATTACGGTCAACGCAACCGCGGAAGACGGCTCCACGCAAAAGGCGTACACGATAACCGTAACCCGTGCGGCTCAGTCCACTAACGCGAACCTGAACGCGTTGGCAATAAGTGCCGGCACGTTGACGCCGGGCTTTGGCTCGGGGACGCTCGCGTATACGGCGACCGTGGGAAGCGGCGTAACGAGCGTAGACGTGACTCCGACGGTAGCGGATAATACGGCAACGATTAAGGTGAAGGGATCTGCGGCATCGTCGGGCAGCGCCGTTAACGTGCCCCTGAACATAGGAGTCAACACGATCGATGTTGAGGTCACGGCAGAGGACGGCACGACGAAAAAGACATACACGCTGACGGTGACCAGAATATCGAACAACGCGAATTTGAGCGGGCTGAGCGTAAGTTCGGGCGCGTTGACGCCGGTTTTTGCATCGGGTACGTTTGCCTATACGGCGGTCGTGAGCAACGGCACTGCAAGTATCAATGTGACGCCTCAGGCGGCGGACAGCAAAGCGACGCTTACGGTGAATGGAAGCGCCGCATTGTCGGGCGATGCGGTGGCAGTGCCGTTGAATGTGGGAATCAACACGATCACGGTTGAGGTTACGGCCGAGGACGGCACGACGAAGCAGACATACACGCTGACGGTGAAGCGCGTATCGAACAATGCGAACTTGAACGCATTGGCGATAAGCGCCGGCACGTTGACGCCGGGCTTTGACTCGGGGACGTTTGCGTATACGGCGACCGTGGGAAGCGGCGTAACGAGCATAGGCGTAACGCCGACGGTTGCGCACAATGCAGCGACGCTAACTGTGAACGGATCTACGGCATCGTCGGGCAGCGCCTTTAACGTGCCGCTGAACGTAGGAAGCAATACGATCACGGTCGTTGTCACCGCCGAGGACGGCACGACGCAGCAGACGTACACGCTGACCGTGACCAGATTATCAAACAACGCGAATTTAAGCGGGCTGAGCGTAAGTTCGGGCGCCTTAACACCACCCTTTGCATTAGGCACGTTTGCTTATACGGCGGTCGTGGGCAACGGCATGGCAAGCATCGATGTGACGGCTCAGGCGGCTGACAACAAAGCGACGCTTAAGGTGAATGGAAGCACCGCATTGTCGGGCGATGCAGTGACAGTGCCGCTGAATGTGGGAATCAATACGATCACGGTCGTTGTCACGGCCGAGGACGGCACGACGCAGCAGACATACACGCTGACAGTGAAGCGCGTGTCGAACAATGCGAACCTGAACGTGTTGTCGATAAGCGCCGGCACGTTGACGCCGATTTTTGCATCGGGGACGTTTGCGTACACGGCAACTGTTAACAACGATGTGACCGGTATAGACGTGACCTCGACGGTTGCACATAGTGCTGCGACATTAACTGTGAATGGAACGACAGCAGGGTCGGGCAGTGCCGTCAATGTACCGCTGAACGTAGGAATCAATACGATCACAGTGGTTGTCACCGCCGAGGATGGTGTGACGCAGCAGACGTACACGCTGACCGTGACGCGAAATAAGTCCAGCAACGCGAAATTAAGCGGTTTGACGCTCAGTGCCGGAACGCTGACGCCGGTTTTTGCATCGGGCACGACAGTTTACACGGCAACCGTCGGCAACGGAACAGCGAGCGTGGATGTGACTGCAACGGTAGCAGACAGTAAAGCGACGGTTACGGTGAACGGAAACGTACCGCAGAGCGGAGTCGTTAATGTGCCGCTGAACGTAGGCGTCAATACGATCACGGTCGTTGTCACGGCCGAGGACGGTTCGACGCAGCAGTACGAAGTGAGCGTGACGCGAGTATCGAACAACGCCGATTTGAGCTTGTTGACGTTAAGCGCCGGAACACTATCGCCGGCTTTTGACCCGAGCGTGATAGCGTACACGGCGACTGTGGGAAGCGGGGTAACGAGCATAGAAGTGACACCAAAAGCTGCGCACAGTGCAGCAACGCTAACCGTGAACGGAACGACAGCTTCGTCGGGCAGCGCCGTCAATGTGCCGCTGAACGTGGGAATCAACACGATCAAGTTGGAGGTCACGGCGCAGGACGGAGCGACGAAAAAAACATATACGTTGACGGTGACAAGATTGTCCAATGACGCGAGTTTGAGCGGGTTGACGCTAAGTACGGGCACGCTTGATCCGGTTTTTACATCGGCCACGACGGCGTACACGGCAACAGTTGGCAACAGCGCGGCGAGCGTGGATGTGACCGCGACGGTGGCGGACAACAAGGCGTCGTTCACGGTGAACGGAAACGCACCGGTGACAGGCAATACCGCGACAGTGCCGTTGAACGTAGGAATCAACACGATTAAGGTTGAGGTTACGGCCGAGGACGGAACGAAGCAGACGTATACGTTAAATGTAACGCGCGTATCGAATAACGCGAGCTTGAGATTGCTGACGCTCAGCGCCGGAAAGCTAGCGCCGGATTTTGACCCGGGCGCGGTAGCGTACACGGCAACCGTCGGCAACGGCACAACGACTGTGGATGTGACCCCAACGGCAGCGGACAGCACAGCTGTGATAACGGTCAATGGAACAACACCGGTGCCAGGCAGCGCCGTCAATGTACCGTTGAACGTGGGAAGCAACACGATCACGGTTGAGGTCACGGCACAGGACGGAACGACGAAAAAGTCGTACACGTTGACGGTGACAAGATTGTCCAGCATCGCGAAATTGAGCGATTTGACGCTCAGCGCCGGAAAGCTATCGCCGGATTTTGATTCGGACACGACAGCGTACACGGCCACCGTGGGAAGCGGCGTAACGAGCATAGTTGTTACCGCAACGGCGGCGGATAATAAGGCAACGTTTACGGTGAATGGAAACGCGCCGGCGGCAGACAATACTGTCAGTGTTCCGTTGAACGTAGGCAGCAACACGATCAAGGTGCTCGTCACGGCCGAGGACGGAACGCAGCAGACGTACTCGCTGAAAGTGACGCGCGTATCGAACAACGCGAGCTTGGGTGCGCTGACGCTCAGCGCCGGAACGCTTGCTCCCGTCTTTGCACCGGGCACGCTCACATATACGGCGGCCGTCGACAACAGCGCAGCGAGCGTGAATGTGACGGCAGCGGCGGCTGACAGCACAGCTACGCTAACCGTCAACGGAACGCCTGCATCGTCAGGCAGCGCCGTTAACGTGCCGCTGAACGTAGGAGGCAGCAACGCGATTACGGTAGTCGTCACGGCCCAGGACGGCACGACGAATACGTACTCGATCGCTGTAACGCGCAGCCCTTCCTCGAATAAGAGCGTGAAGCTGCAAATTGCTTTAGGCGGACATGTCGAGGAGATTCAGCCGAGCGGTACCGCCACCGACGTGTATACGACAAGTGTAACGAATGCGGTGTACACGGCGACAGTTACAGGCGTTGTATACGATCCAACGACGCGGTTGGAAATTAACGGTCAACCATCGAACGGACAGCCCATTACAATTGCTCTGAATGAAGGACCGAATTCGATACCTGTTAAAGTGATTTCTCAGGATTTGTCGAAGCAAATTTATGAATTGAAAATTACGCGCTTCGGCAGTGCGGAGCTTACCGGATTGAGCCTGAGCGGAGTGAATTTAACGCCGCCATTCAATTTGGAAACTTTGACTTATTCGGGAACCGTTCCTTACGAAGTCAATTCTACAACGGTGACTGCCTCCGTGTATGATCCAAGAGCGACCGTCACCATTAACGGGGTCCCAGCACTTGCAGGCGTTGCCGGCCAGCCGATCAATTTGGCTGTGGGCAGCAACAGCATTCAGATTGTTGTGACTCCGAATTATGGCGGACAGCCGCAGACTTATACCGTGAACGTAACCAGACAGCAGCAGCCGGCCAGTTCCGGATCAGGCTCCGGATCGGGTTCGATTCCTGCCGAAGCTCCTGTGAAAGTCAGCTTGTCTTTTGGGGAAAATGGAGCGACCTTGCAGGTCGAGGTGCAGCGGGAACGTACACCGGATGGCAGGATTATCGACAAGATTGTATTAGCGCCTGATATTGTCAAACAGGCAATCGAAGATGCCACGGCAAGCAAGCAGAAGAAGTTCAAACTCATTATCTCGCAAATTCCTGACGGGCACGACGAGTTTAACGTCAATATTTCCGGGGACACGTTGAAAGCTTTGGACGGAAACGGTTTGTCGCTCAGCATCGAGACGGATGAAGTGCAAATTGCGCTTCCCCAAAATGCGGTTGCAAAGGCGCTGCAATCAAATGAAGATTTAAATGTCCGTTTTGTTCCGATTCGCACGGAAGCCGCTAAGAAGGAAGCCGAGAATCGGGTGCTGACTGCGCAGCTCGTAACGAAAGCGGCGGGAAGCGGGAAAGTCGTTCTTCATGGAACGCCGATGACCGTTGAAGCGAACCTGACCAACCAGGAGGCGAAACTGACCTTCTCGTTACAAGGAATTGAAATCCCGTCGGACCCGAAGAAAAGAAACGAATTGTTATCTTCTCTTGGCGTGTATATTGAGCACAGCGACGGACAGAAGGAGCTGCAGCGTGGCGCTATTCAATACGACGCACAAAGGAATCCGGTCGGTATTGAAATTGTCATCACCAAATTCAGTACTTTCAGCATCGTCGAGATTCAGAAAAAAGCCGTCGATACTGTTTCCTATACGAGATGGATTGACGGATATCCGGATGGAACTTTTAAACCGAATCAGTCGATCACCCGCGCGGAAGCGGCTAGCATTCTTGTAAAAGCCGTAACCCTGCCGAAGCAGCCAACCGGCGTGCAGCAATTCCGCGATGTGCCGGACACGCACTGGGCGGCAAAAGCCATTAGTCAGGCGCAAGGCGCAGGCTTGCTGGGCGGCTACCCGGACGGATCGTTCAAGCCCGACGCGCCGATAACGAGAGCGGAGCTCGCCGTGATTATCACGAGGCTGAACAAGCTTGAGGCGGCTGGCGGCGCGCTGTCATTCACGGACACGCAAGGCCACTGGGCGGCCGGCTATATCCAAGCGGCGAAAGCTGCCGGATTGGTCGCCGGTTATGAAGACGGCTCGTTCCGGCCGGATCGGCCATTGACGCGGGCGGAAGCGGTAAAAGCGATAAATACGCTGCTGAAACGCCCGACGCCTGAGCTCGGCACAGCAAACTGGAAGGATGTTGCGAAAAAAGATTGGTTCTGGCTGGACGTAGAATCCGCCTCCGCATCTTTCAGCAATACGCGCTACGAAGATGGCAGCAGCAATGCGATTGCCATTCCGGAATAGAGCGGGAGTATGAAGCTCAAGAGGTTGTCCTTTAGGTCTACAAAGGCCTGGAGGACAGCCTTTTTTTGTTCGGCTTAACTTTAACTATAACCAAACTCTCCATTCCTGCCCGCGAAACAAGTGTGGTAAGGTTAAGTGGCTAGCATATTTTTCCAAAAATCAGGAGGCTGTCAATTGAGTATAAAGCTGCAGGAATGGATCATAGAAGCAGATATTGCGAGTATGCAGGCGGCGATGGAAGCGGGTTCCGTAACATCGGAAGAGCTCGTACAGGTGTATTTGGAGCGAATTAACCGGTATGATTTGGCGATTAATTCCATTTTGGAAATCAATCCGGATGCTTTGCAAACAGCACGGGCTTTGGACCGGGAACGCAAAGAACAAGGAAGCCGGGGGATGCTGCACGGGATTCCCATTTTATTAAAGGATAATATAGACACGCACGATAATATGCATACGAGCGCCGGCTCGATAGCGCTAGCCGAATCCTTCGCTGCGGCGGATTCGTTCGTCGCCTCAAAGCTCCGCGCGGCAGGCGCCGTTTTTCTCGGGAAAACGAATATGACGGAATGGTCCAATTTCATGTCAAGCGCGATGCCGGCGGGGTACAGCTCGCGGGGCGGGTTTGTGCTGAATCCATATGGCCTGGGGAAAATTTTCGTCAGCGGGTCCAGTTCGGGATCTGCCGCCGCAGTAGCCGCCAATTTGGGAGCGGCAGCGATCGGAACGGAAACGGCGGGGTCCATCGTCGGCCCTGCGAGCCAACATTTTGTCGTAGGAATCAAGCCTACCGTCGGATTAGTGAGCCGAACCGGCATTATCCCTATTTCCGGCAGCCAGGATACTCCGGGGCCGATTGCGAGGACGGTTTCGGATGCGGTTGTGATTTTGGGCACGTTGACTGGAGCCGACGGCAAAGATCACGCAACCTTGGCGGGTGAGAACGGTTCCTTTTCCGATTATACGCCGTTTTTGGATGCGCACTTTTTGCGCCATGCGAGAATCGGCATTCCGAGGCATTATTATGAGCATTTGGACGAGGAAAGGCTTGCGATTATGGAAGCCGCCATTGCCGTTTTGAAACAAGAAGGCGCTGCGATTGTCGACCCGGTCGTGCTTCACGTCGAACAGCAAAGCTGGAACAACGAAGTCATCATGTACGAATTCAAGAAGGGGCTGAACGAGTACTTATCGCAATTGGCTGATTCCGTGCCGGTTCACTCTTTGAAAGAATTGATTGCATTCAATGAAAAAAACGCGGAGACAGCTCTCCGATACGGGCAAGACACGCTGACCGCAGCGGAAGCGACGGCATTGACGGAGCAAACCTATTTGCAAAAGAAACAAGCGTACATGGAACTGCCTTTGAAACAAGGAATTGATTATGCCATAGATGCATACGGTTTGGACGCTTTGATGCTGCCTGGGGATGTCGACGGCATGTATATCGCTGCACGGTTGGGGTATCCTTTGATCACCGTTCCGGCAGGCTATTCGGCGAATGGAGTTATTGACCCGGACGGCGATTCCACGAAAGGCCCTTTTGGCGTAGTCTTCTCGGGAAAAGCATTCAGTGAACCTGTGCTGATCAAAATTGCATACGGTTTCGAACAAGCCACGCGCCACCGGTATCCGCCCCGTCTGGGTTAGGCCGTTATCCGGCCAGCGTCCGGTCGGCTTGCTTGGAGCCGATTGCTTTAAGGGTCCAGGCGGCTCCGAGGAGCGACAGGCCTGTGAGCAGGAAGACGAATTGAATGCCGATCCATCCGCCGAGAAAGCCGCCGAGCAGCGGGCCGACCACGATGCCGAACTGGTTCGCCGATTGGCTCAAGCTGACGGCCCTGCCGCGGAAGTCGGGGCCCGAATATTTTACGATCAGCGCATTCATGGACGGATAAACGGCTGCGAACAGCAATCCGTAGCAGAAGCGAAGGATGCCGAAGCCGACAAGCTGATGAACGAAGAGCTGCAGCAGATTGCCGATGCCGCCGCCTATCAGCCCGATGAAGAGCGTCTTGGCGTAGCCGATTTTTTCGCCGATTCTCCCCCAGCGGGGGCCCATAATGACCGTAGCGATGCCGACCGCCGAGAAAACGATGCCCGAGCTGAGCGAAGCGCTGCTGATGCTGCCGCCGATTTGCACCACGTAGATCGTGAGCAGCGGCTCCAAAATCAAAACCGAAGTCGAGACGAGCAAAATAAGCCCATATATCCGCATCAATCTCGCGTTGCCGGCGGCTTGTCTAAGATCGTCGAGCACGCTCGGACGGGCCCCGCTTTGCTTCTCGTGCACCTCTTTTACGCCTGCCAGAACGATGAGCGCGGATACTAGCGTAATAAGCCCGGAAGCGATGAAGCATTCCCGCAGCCCCATCCAATGGCTCAGCACCCCTCCCGCAAGCGGACCGATAATGCCTCCCGCAGCCGTCGACGTCGAGATGACGCCCAGCGCGTAGCCGACATGCTTTTCCGGTGTATTCGTACCGACCAAAGCGACGGAAGCGGGGCTAAAGCCCGCCATAAACCCTTGAAAAATGCGCACAAAAATAAACGTGTAAGGATCGTACACGAAAAAATTGGCAAGATGCGCCAGGCCCAAGCCTATCCCCGAGCGGATAAGCATAGGCTTACTGCCGTATTTATCGGCGAGCGATCCCCAAAAAGGCGCGCACAATCCGCTGATCAAAAAGCTGATCGAAATGGAAACGCCGGACCAAGCTTCCAAGCCGCTCTGAATCCCCAAATCGTTTTGCAAAAAAATAGGGAAAAAGGGCACCGACAATGTATACGCTATGTGGTTGAAAAACATGCCCAGCCATAGCATATAAAGATTGCGTTTCCAGTAAAGCTCCATGCTGCCGCCGCCTTTCGTTTGTTAGCCGCACTGTGCACCCGGTTTATTAATAATTCATATAAATCACATCAATTAAGTGTGATATAGTCCTAAATTTACCATTCGTTTCTGCCAGTTGTCTAATAGATTTTTTCTATAAAAAGGTTTTCTCAGCTTCGTTCGCGCGCCTTCGACCAAGCGCTTCGCGTTTATCCCGCGTTAGTCGGATGCGTTTTTTTTGACAATTGCAGCGATTTTGTACGAAATGATGTCGAGTGTCAAGAATATAGTCCGAATAAGATCCATTCTTGTCAATTCTGTGTGTCAACACTATGTTCCGATTACCGCGGAGAAGAGAAGACTAGACAGGATGCGCCGTGGAACCCAGGGAGCAAACGGAACATATTCTTGTCATTTATCGGTACAAATTCTTGTCATCCGACAAATGAATTTGAACTGTACGGAAAAATTAAGTACAATGAGCAAAATGATAACTATTCTCATTTATATATTGGGGAAAGAAGGTAGTTTTTTTGGCTGCGGATCTCCTGATTGCCGATATTCACGATTATTTTGACCGGTTTACGGAGCACGTAAACGGAGATGTTCATAGCAGGGGCTGGGAACAGCAGCTTTCGCTGCCGGATCGTCTCGGCAAAGGGACCGTCACCCGGATGCGGATCCGCTCCGGTATGGAAATCGTCGTTTCCGACCTCACCTTTGAGCAGGATTTGAAGCTGCGCGTTCAGGAAGGCTGCCGGATATTCGAGTTGAACTATTGTTTGAGCGGCGAAATTTACTGCGAATGGAACGGCCGTACAAGGCATATCGGTCAACGGACGGGTAACGTATGTTGTTTGGAAGATGTCGGAATTTATATGGAAAAGAAAGCGGGAATCCGCAACCGGACGCTGGAAGTGCGTCTGCGCCCCGACGAGCTGTTCCGCTATGCCGGCGATGCGGCGGATATGTCCCGCATTGGAACGCTGCTGCAGCGTCATCAAGGGAGCATCGACCGCTATCCGAACTCTCCGGCCATTCAAAGATGCGTCATTGACATCATGCAATGCGCCTATCAGGGGCCGATGAAGCGGCTGTATATGGAAAGCAAGGCGATGGAGCTTATCGCGCTATTTTTCCAGCAGGAGGAGCAAGCTTCGGCAAGCCGGAATTTCGTATTGCGGCCCGACGATATCGACAAGCTGAATGCGGCCAGGGAGTGCGTTTTAAACAATCTGGAAACGCCGTTATCGATCAAGGAACTGGCTAACCGGGCGGGGATCAACGAATTCAAGCTGAAAAAAGGTTTCCGCACATTGTTCGGTATGACGGTTTTCGAGCTTGTCCGCCGGGAGCGGATGCAAAAGGCGCTTTGGCTGATGGAGACGGAGCGGATGAATGTCGGGGAAACTGCGGTTTCTCTTGGGTACAGCAATATCAGCAATTTTACAACCGCTTTTCGCAAGCAGTACGGCTGCAATCCCGGCGAATATTTGAAAACGATTAACCAACCCCTTTCAACCCATGTTTGAAGGGGGTTTTTCATGGCTCCTTTTGCAGGGAAAAAAACTTCCTCCACAGGTAGCGAAAAAACTGCCGACGAGTGATAATCATTATCAAATAAAAAGCTGTTGACCTGCAGGTTAGACCGAAAAGGAGAATAAGCATGAAAAATCATTTTATCGTCATTTTTGTTACAGTTCTTGCCGCCATGATTTCCATCGCGACCTTTAACCCGATTCTCGGGCCGCTTGCGAGGAGCCTCGGATTGACGGAAATCCAGTCCGGCAGTTTGGTTACGATCACCGGGATCTGCTGGATTGTCGGCAGCTTTGTATGGGTCAGATGGGCGCGGGCCGGCAGAAAACGGATCATGATCTCGGCGTTGGCCGGTTACGCGGTTACGCTTGTCGCGTTTGCCTATATCGCCGATACGGCTTCCGCAAGTGCGGGGCACCTTTACTGGATTTTTTTGGCGCTGCGTGCGGTCGCCGGATTTTTCTTCGGGGCGATTCCGGCTATGGCGCAAGGTTATTTGATGGACTGGACGTCCGCGGAAAACCGGGCGAACGGGATGGCTCTGTTCGGAGCGGCCAACGGCCTTGGATTTGTGCTCGGGCCGGCGATGGGAGCCGCTTTGGCATCCGTTGGCCTCACCGCTCCCATGTACGTCTCGGGCGTGTTATTGGCGGCAGTCATCCTTTTGTTCGGGATTCGGATTCCGGGCCGGCAAACCGTCTCCGTACAGGAGAAAGCGGCCAAGCTGTCCCCATGGGATTACCGCATCCGCTTGTATATCGGCATCGGATTGACTTTGTCCGTCGTGATGGTCATTTTGCAGGTGACCGCAGGCTTTTACATGCAGGACCGGCTTGCCGCTTCCGCTCAAGGGGCGGCCAGAATGATCGGCCTCGCCTTGACGATCGCCGGAGTAATTGTCGTGGCTGTGCAAGTGTTGAACACCCGTTTCCTGAAATGGAAGCCCGTCACGATGTTGAAAATCGGACTATGCGCCCTGGCGCTTGGCTTCTTTTGGTTTATGGCCGCGCCTTCTTATTATGCGGCTGCTTTTGCGGTTTTCGGCATCGGCATCGGATTCACCTTGCCCGGCTATACCGCTGCGGCATCGCTTGCCGTAAGCGAACACGAGCAGTCCGGCGTAGCGTCTTTTGCGGCCGCTGTGCAAGGAGTCGGTTCATTCGTCGGCCCTATTGCAGGAACCGTCCTCTATTCATTCCAAACGTATCTTCCGTATGTTTTGTGTATTTGTCTGGTTGCATTGTTTATTCCTTTCGTCGCGGCAAAAACGAAGCGGGCGCATGCAGCAGTTTAATCCGCCCCGAGCAAGCGCCTGAACGGCTCGCTGACGATGAGCGCGCCGTTAGCCGGCCGGACAGGTCCGAAGGCCGGAATCAGCTCCTGAGCCGTTACGGGCTCAGGCCGGTCTATCCACCCGGCGAGATGGGCCAGCGCGCCCAACAGCCGTCCGGGCGCTGTCCCCGCCTCGCGCAGCGCCGCAACCGTAAGCGCGCCGTCGCGCTTGGCCAGCCGCCGGCCGCTTGCATCGACCAGCAGCGGAACGTGGGCGAAGTCCGGCGCCTTGAGCCCGAGCGCCTCGTAGAGCGCCAGCTGCCTTGGCGTCGAGTCCAGCAGGTCGGCTCCGCGCAGCACGTCGGTGATGCCCATGGCGGCATCGTCGACCGTGACGGCGAGCTGGTAGCTGAACATGCCGTCGGCGCGCTTGACGACGAAGTCGCCCGACGCTTCCCCTGGGCAGGCTTGCGGGCCGGCCAGCGCGTCATGGAACGGCAGCGCATGCGACGGCATGATGAAGCGGAGGGCCGGCGTTTTTTTCGCTGCCCGGGCCTGCCGCTCCTCGGCCGAGAGCGTGCGGCACGTGCCGGGGTAGCCGGCGCCTTCGGACGCAAGCCCATGGGGCGCGCTGCCGATTTGCGCCAGCTCGCTCCGGCTGCAAAAGCACGGGTACAGCCGCCCGGCCTGCTGCAGCCGGTCCAGCGCCTCTTCGTAAAGCCGCTCGCGGCGGCTTTGCTCGTACGGCGCGCAGGGGCCGCCGACGAGCGGGCCTTCGTCCCAATCGATGCCAAGCCACATCAGATCCAGCTGCAGCTGCTCGGCGTAGGCGCGGCGCGAACGGGCTTTGTCGATGTCTTCGACGCGCAGCACGAACTCGCCGCCGGCTTGGCGTATTTGCAGCCAGGCGGCGAGAGCGGTGAAGGCATTGCCGATGTGAAGCAGTCCGGATGGAGTTGGTGCGAACCGTCCTCGACGGGTCATAATCTCACGCTCCTCGACGAATACAAAAAAGAGCAGAGGCGTCACTCTGCTCGGTGTTTTTCAAGTTTAGGTTGAATGTTAAAATTTGGCGGAGCCGACGGGATTCGAACCCGCGGTCTCCTGCGTGACAGGCAGGCATGTTAGGCCTCTACACCACGGCTCCACACAATAGTTTGTCCAGTCTTGTATGCGGATACAAATTACATTTTACATGAATATAACCGATCTGCCAAGCACCTTTGCCGAGCTAATTTTTCACGTGTTTTCGAGTGTGCTGTGATTGGATTGGCGGATGCCGGTGCTGTCACTGATTTGGATGGAACAGCAAGGTTTGTCCGGGGCCGGCGGGGACCTTATGCATTTTGAAGTGTACCCGATGGCGGGCGGGCGATCCTTACGATAACAACCTTGAATTCACGATCATGATCCCTGTTGCGGCGGGGTGAAAAGAAGAAAAAGGCTTGCGGGATCGACCCGAAGCCTTTTTTCCCGGTTAGCGAATTACCATGCAAAAGTTACAGAGATGATAACCAAGAGAATAAACAGAACCAGGATTGCAGCCGTACTCGTACTCATACCATAACCTGCACAACTTGCGCCCATAGCGGTCTCCTCCTTATTAAAGCAAAGTTGTAATTACGCCATATTATACGGGTTCATGTACTATATTGTTTGGACGAATGTCCCGTAGACGTCGGAATGGGCGATTATTTTTGTTGCGGGGCGGGGTAACGGTACGGCGTTTCAACTCCTATTGCTGCTCCCAATCGGGCATCCGGTCTGCCGGATAGCGGAGGCCGGAAGCGATGCCTTGAGGAATCATCTTGCTCGCCAAAATAAGCCGGCAAAAAGTGAGACTATACACTTGCCCGCTTAGAGCTATTGCATCACTGGCACCCCGCAGAAAACCTGCAAAAATACATCTTTTTGCTGCTGGATGCGCTGGTTTTGAATAATTCCTGCAAATCTGCAGGTTTTTCGGCTAAAGTGCAGGGTTTGGGTCCATTTAACCGGAAATTCCTGCACAATTGCAGGCTTTTCCTCAAAACCAGTCGTTTCGTACGAAAAAACCTGCACTTTTGCAGGCTTTTGCCGGCAGTCGAGCCGTTTTGCCTCCCCGGATTGCTTAGGCGTTCGCTATCGTAGCATGGAGCAGAGCCTCCCCGGCGAGCGGTTTCGCCGAGCGCCGCCGCCGCAAGCGCGTGGCCTCGCTCGTTTCGCCGAGCGGCGCCGCCGCAAGCGCGACCTCGCTCGCGCCGCCGCCGCCGTGGCCTCGCTCGCGCCGCCAAGCGGCTCCGCCGCAGCCGTGGCCTCGCTCGCGCCGCCAAGCGGCTCCGCCGCAGCCGTGGCCTCGCTCGTTCCGCCGAGCGGCGCCGCTGCGATCGTGCCCCCGCAGCGGGGGCACGTTATTTGATCCGGAGCCGCAGCACGTTCCAGGAAGCTTGGCCGAGTACGGCTTTTACATGGCCGTTCTCGGTTTTGGCGTTGCCTCTGTTGTGCGGGACGACATGGGCAGGGTTCGTTTTGGTGTTGGCCGCTTTAATATCCGTATGCTCCAGCACGATGTGTTCGAGGATGCCGACTTCGCCGAAGCTGCGGACGTCGACGTCAAGCTCGAGCGCTTCGGATAGGTGGCGGTTCACGGCGAAAATCGTCACTTCGCCCTGCTCTTCGTTGAACACGCTGATTGCTTCCAAATACGGAACATCGGTGAAGTCTTTGGAATCGTATTTCGGCGATGAGACGACGGAGTGAAGCACGGTTCCTCTGCCGTACAGCGAAGCGTGAAGATACGGATAGTATGTGGTTTGCAGCCACAACGGGCCACCGTTTTCCGTCATAATCGGCGCGATTACGTTGATCAGCTGCGCGATGCACGCCATTTTGACGCGGTCGGCGTGCTTGAGCAGCGTGATAAGGAAGCAGCCGACGGCCAGCGCGTCTTCCAGCGTGTACACGTCTTCGAATTCCGGCGGAGCCACTTGCCAGCGTTCCTCGGCGCGGCTGGAACCGATGGAGTTCCAGACGTTCCACTCGTCCAGGGAAAGCATGAGCTTTTTCTTGCTGCGTTTTTTCGCTTTTACGTAATCGCAAATAGCGGCCACGCTGGAGATGAATTGATCCATATCGAGCGATTTTGCCAGGAAATTGGCGGAATCGTTCTCATTGTTATTGTAGTAAGTATGCAAGGATAAAAAGTCCACTTGATCGTAGGCGAGGTCGAGCACGGTAGCTTCCCATTCGGCGAACGTGCTCATGCCGCTCGATGAGCTGCCGCACGCCACAAGCTCGATGGACGGGTCGACCCAGCGCATCACTTTGGCCGTTTCATTGGCGAGCCGGCCGTATTCTACGGCGGTTTTGGCGCCGATTTGCCAAGGGCCGTCCATTTCATTGCCGAGGCACCATGTTTTGAACTTGTGCGGCTCTTTGTAGCCGTGGGAGATGCGCAGATCGCTCCAGTAAGAGCCGGAGGGATGGTTGCAGTATTCGACAAAATTTCTGGCGGCATCGACGCCGCGCGTGCCGAGATTGACGGCCATCATGACTTCCGAGCCGACCAGCTTGGCCCAGTCCGCGAATTCATTCGTTCCGACTTCGTTCGTTTCCGTCGTCCACCAGGCCAGCTCCAACAGACGCTTCCGCTCTGCCTTCGGGCCGACGCCGTCCTCCCAATTGTAGCCGGATACGAAATTTCCCCCGGGATAGCGGATGATGGGAACGTTCAGGGCACGGATCGCATCCAGCGCATCGCGCCGGAAGCCGTTCTCATCCGCAGCCGGATGGCCGGGCTCATAAATGCCGCCATATACGGCGCGCCCCAAATGCTCGATAAACGATCCGTAAAGCCGGGGATCTACGGCAGAAACGGTGAAATTTTTGTCGATAAGCATCGTCGATTTTATAGGCATTGAATGAATGTCCTCCCATTTTTGAATTAATAAATAAATTAATCCAAAGTCATTGATATTCTATTTCATATTTATCATAATAAAGAAAAGCATTCAATATCATACGGGCAATTGTTCGTTGAATTAACTAAATTGCTTATTGGAGGTGAGATGGGTTATTATGTATTTATCAACGGATGCGGAGTCGCTTCGGGTGTACGAGGCTTTGGCGAGCGAGGTTCGGCTGCAAATTATCGACTTGTTGTATGTAAAAGAGATGCATATCAAGGAGTTGGCGGCCAAGCTGTATCTCAGCAGCGCGATTGTCAGCACGCATGTCAACAAATTACAACAGGCAGGGCTTGTCAGCTGCAAAATGAAAAGGCTTAACGGCGGGACGTACAAATTTTGCTCGCTGTCGACGGAATATTTGCAAATCCGCTTGTCCCGTCCGGCCGTTTCCTCCAGGAAATTCGTTGAAGTTTCCGTGCCTGTCGGGCATTACACGGATTTTGCAGTCTCGCCTACGTGCGGCATCGCAACGACCGCGAACATCATCGGCCACTACGACAATCCAACCTATTTTCTCGATCCCGAACGTGTTCATGCCGGCATTCTATGGTTTGCCAGAGGTTTTGTCGAATACAAAATACCCAACTATTTGTTCAAAGACCAACTCGTACAGGAAATCGAGATTTCGCTGGAAATCGGCTCCGAGGCTCCCATGATCAATGACAATTGGCCATCCGATATTCGTTTTACGATCAATGACCGGCTGCTCGGCGTATGGACGAGTCCCGGCGATTTTGGGCGGATGAGAGGCAGGCTGACACCGGATTGGTGGCAAAGTGACGTCAATCAGTACGGTTTATTGAAAGTGGTTCGCATCAATGCGAACGGCACCTTTATAGACGGCCAGCAAATTTCCGATGTTACGATCAAGGATGTAGAGTGGGAAAACACGCAGTGGACTTTGCGGATTAGCGCCGAGGACGTGGCCCAGGGCCGGGGTGGACTGACTTTATACGGCAAAGGGTTCGGCAATTACGATCAGGACATCGTCGTTCGCAGTTATTATGAGTAATTGAAAATCATCCAATGGGGGAATACGGAAATGAAATTGACCAAGCCAAGCCTGAGCTGGCTCACCGATGTGAGCGTATTCGCGGTGAACCGCCTGCCGGCGCATTCCGATCATCGTTACTACGAAACGCTGGAGGAGGCGGAAGCGTATGCGCCGATGGCGCTGCGGCACGATCTGAACGGCAGCTGGAAGTTCAGCTATTCCGTGAAGCCTGCCGACCGCCCCGAGCGGTTTTACGAGCTTGATTACGATTGCGGGAGCTGGGGCAGCATTGATGTGCCCGGACATATCCAACTGCAGGGCCACGGCAAGCCGCAATATGTAAATACGATGTACCCGTGGGACGGGCACAACGATATCCGCCCGCCGGCGATCCCGGAGGATCATAATCCGGTCGGCAGCTATGTCACCTGTTTTACGGTGCCTGCCAATATGAAAGGAAGGCCTGTCTGCATCTCGTTCCAGGGCGTGGAGTCGGCCTTTTTCGTATGGTTGAACGGCGAATTTGTCGGCTACAGCGAAGATAGCTTTACGCCGGCGGAATTTGACTTGACGCCGTTTCTCCGGGATGGCGAAAACAAACTGGCGGTTGAAGTGTACCAAAGAAGCACCGGCAGTTGGCTGGAAGATCAGGATTTTTGGCGCTTTTCGGGCATTTTCCGCGACGTGTATTTGTATGCCTTGCCGGACATTCACGTATCGGACCTCTTTGTCCATGCCGATCTGGATGCCGCTTATGCGAACGGAAGTCTTCGCGTAGATTTGAAGCTGTCGGGCGCGCAGCAAGCTAGCTTTGCGCTTGAATTGAAGGATGCGCAGGGGCGTTCCGTGGCGGCGGCCAAGTCGGATGTGCGTTCGGCCGATGCCGTATCGCTGTCTGCGGACGCAGGGAAGGTTGTTCCGTGGAGCGCGGAGAACCCGTACTTGTACGATCTGTACATAAGCGCCTACGATCAGGCCGGCAAGCTTGTCGAGGCGGTAGTGCAAAAGGTCGGCTTCCGCAAATTCGAAATGATCGAAAAAATTATGCATCTGAACGGCAAACGCATCGTTTTCAAAGGCGTGAACCGTCACGAGTTCAACCCGCGCAGAGGACGGGCGATTACGAAGGAAGACATGCTGTGGGATATCGCCACGCTTAAGCGCAACAATTTGAACGCCGTCCGGACGTCGCATTATCCGAACCAGTCGCTATGGTACGAACTGTGCGACATATATGGCATCTATGTCATTGACGAGATGAACATGGAATCGCACGGCTCATGGCAAAAAATGGGTGCGGTCGAACCGTCATGGAACGTCCCGGGAAATAAGCCGGAATGGCAGGATATCTCGATGGACCGGGCCATATCAATGGTCGAGCGCGACAAAAACCATCCTTCCATTTTGATCTGGTCGGTCGGGAACGAGTCGTATGCAGGGGAAGTGCTGCTGAACGTATCGAACTATTTCCGCGAGACGGACCCCAGCCGGCTTGTTCATTATGAAGGGGTTTTTCATAACCGTGAGTATAACGATACAAGCGATATGGAAAGCCGGATGTACGCGAAGCCTGCGGATATCGAGGCGTATTTGAACGATAACCCGCAAAAGCCTTACATCAGCTGCGAGTATATGCACGCTATGGGCAATTCGCTGGGAGGCATGCATAAATATACGGAGCTGGAGCGGAAATACGCCATGTATCAAGGCGGTTTTATCTGGGATTATATCGATCAGGTCATCGTCAAAAAAGACCGCTACGGCAAAGAGTTTCTCGCTTTCGGCGGCGACTTTGGCGACCGTGCGACCGATTACAATTTTTGCACGAACGGCATCGTCTATGCGGACCGCAAAGAATCGCCGAAAATGCAGGAAGTGAAGTTCCTGTACCAGAACATCAAGCTTGTGCCTGATCGCAAAGGCGTGAAAGTGACGAACGAGAATTTGTTTGAAGGCACGGATGCGTATGAACTGGCCGTTGCGCTTTATCATGAAGGCAAGGAAATATTCCGCAGCAGCAGCAGCGTCCATGTGCCCGCGCAGAGCGAAGGGTACGTGCCGTTCGAACTGCCGTCCGCGGACGAGCCCGGGGAGTATGCCATTCATGCGTCGCTCCATTTGAAGGAGAGTACGCTTTGGGCTGAGGCGGGATACGAGACTTCGTTCGGACAGCACGTATTTCGGGTTGAAAGCCAGGCGGCGCCTGCCCGTCCCGAAGGTTCGATCCGCGTTGTGGAAGGCGATGTGAACATAGGCGTGCACGGCCGCAATTTCAGCATCATGTTCTCGAAGCAGGCGGGAAGCCTGATCTCGCTCAACTACGCGGGCCGGGAAATGATCAGCATCCCTCCGGCGCCGCTGTTCTGGCGGGCGACGACCGATAATGACAAAGGCTTTTCGCTCGGCTACGATTCCGGCGTCTGGTTCGCCGCCAGCCTGACGCGCAAATGCGTCGGGGTCGAACTGATGGAACTGGAGCATGAGGGCAGCGTCACCGTTACGTTCCGCTACAAGTTCAGCATCAGCGCGGACATTCAGGCGACTGTCGCCTATACGGTGTATGCCGACGGCAGCCTGAACGTCAAATCGCGCTACGAAGGGGCGGCGGGCCTGCCGAAGCTGCCGATTTTCGCACTGTCGTTCAAAGTTCCCGCCGATTACTCCGGTTTGGACTGGTACGCGATGGGGCCGGAAGAGAACTACATCGACCGCGCCTTCGGCGCCAGACTCGGCGTATTCCGCAATAACGCGGCAGACAACGTGTCAGGTTACGTCGTGCCGCAGGAATCGGGCAACCGGACAGGCGTCCGCCGTGTATCGATCACGAACGCCGACGGCCACGGACTGCGGATTACTTCGCCGGCCGCGCAGCCGGTGGAGTGCAATATTTCGCCGTATACCGCTTTCGAGCTGGAAAATGCGTACCATCATTACGAGCTGCCGAACGTGCACTATACCGTCGTCACGGTGGCGGGCAGACAGATGGGCGTTGGCGGCGACGACAGCTGGGGCGCGCCGGTGCACGAGGAGTACCTGATCCAAGCCGATCAGGATTTGGAATTTGAATTCAATATTCATCCGCTGTAAGTGAATGGACTAGAAAGCTGGGATAGCGCCACGTCGGCCTGTTCCGGCTTTTTTGGTGCGTTTAAGCGGCGGCACTGGACAAGCCGCTTTGGGGATGGCTGAACCCCGCGTGGTTGACCACCTTCATGCGATGTCGCACCGCGTGCTGGGGGCTGCGTGTGGTTGCTGAATCATACGATCGTGCTTGCGGGGAGACTTCACCCGGTTGGGGAAATGAGTTCTTTCGGTATATCGGTTGCCGTATTACTATAAACTAAACGGGTTCATATTGCAGCGAAAGGAATTGAGAATAGCATGACGCAGCCAATTGCTATGCCTGATCTTTCATCGAGGCCGTTCGGTCTGACGGCGGAACGCCTGATGGAGGCAGCGCCCGACGTGCTGTTTCGGGCGTGGACGGTGCAGATCGACCGCTGGTTTGCGGCGCCCGGGTCGGTGCTGATGAAGGGCGAGGTCAACGCCGTCTTCTTTTTCGAGACCCATTATGACGGGAACCGGCATCCGCATTACGGACGGTTCCTCAGACTGGAACGCGATCGGCTCGTCGAGTTGACGTGGCTGACTTCGGGGACCAAAGGAGCCGAGACGGTAGTCACGGTCGAGCTTGAGCCTCACGGAAGCGGGACAAGGCTTCGCCTCACACATGCCGGATTTCCCGATGAAGCAGCGAAAAACGCGCATGAAGAGGCTTGGCCGCATGTGCTTGCTCAGCTGGATCAGCGGATGACCGGCTAGCGCCGATCGGTGCGGGGGCGTGGTCGAACGGTGTAGTTCGACCGCGCTTGGCCGGCCCGGCGTGTGGTGGCGGACACTCGCCATGGCCCGGTGCGTGGTGGTGCAAACCCGCCATACCCTGCGCGAGGAGGCGCATACTCGCCATGGCCTTGCGGGTGATGACGTACACCCGCTATGGTCCGGCGACAGCCTGCAATTATTTTGCAGGTGATAAATTCCTGCAAAAATACATCTTTTTCACTGCTCGAACGTCCCGGAATGCATTATTCCTGTAAAAATGCAGTTTTTTGAGCGGCAAACCTACATTCCAGCTGAGATTATGACTAAAGCCTGCACATTTGCAGGCTTTTCACTCAGATGAGGGATTCCAGCCTCAAATTCCTGTACTTTTGCAGGTTTTCCCGGCGAAGGGGGGGCGAACCAGGCAAACCTGGGGCGAACCGGGGTCAAGCCGTGGCAGGGGTTGAGGTCGAGCCGAGTTCAAGCTGAGGTCGGCCCGGGGGGCCGGAACCAAGACCGATTCGGGATCGAGCTAAGGCGGGAGTCGGGCCCGGACTGGCGGCGAGCTTGGGCCAAACCAAGGCCCGTGCTCTCTTCCGGCAGAGGACCGACGGGCTAGGAGCGAAGCGGCTGTACCGGAGGCTGTCGATATACCGCGTCTGACCGGCTTGCGGATGTGTCGGATTCCATCCGGGACCGGGAAGCATCCGCTTTTTTACCAGTCGCGCTTGACAATGGCTAGGTGGTTTGTTTTAATATGTTTAAACATATAAACATTAAAGGGGAGAACAACGGCACATGGGGCAAAAAGCGATGGAAACGTTCCGTTCCTGCATCCCTTTATTTCAGGCCATGATGGACCCGGCCAGGCAGGATATTATTTTGCTGCTTGCCGAACGCGAGCAGTTGACTGTGAATGAAATCGCCGAGAGCTCGGCGCTGTCCCGCCCTGCGATTTCGCATCATTTGAAGGTGCTGCGCGACAACGGCTTCGTTTTCGCAAAACAATCCGGCACACAGAGGTACTATTCCCTGACATTGGACAACACTTTGGACAAGTTGAAGGAACTGATTCACGCCATTGAAACGGAGTGCTGATAATTGCTGCTGCCTTGCGGTGGGAGCGAATTTTTTTGGATAATATGTTTATATGATTAAACGAATCGAAATTTGGGGAGGAATAGGTCATGAGCAAAACCGTGTTCATCACCGGGGCTTCGTCCGGTATCGGGAGATCGATTGCCCAGCTGTTTTTGCGGCAAGGCTGGAATGTGGCGGCGACGATGAGAAGGCCGGAAGAGGAACGGCAATTGACCGGCGGGAATTTGAAGCTTTTTAAGCTGGATGTGACGGATACGGACAGCATACAGGATGCCGTACGCGAGGCGGTCGCTCATTTCGGCAAAATCGACGTTGTTGTCAACAACGCGGGCTATGGCTCGGTCGGGATTTTCGAAGCTTTTACATCCGAGCAAATCCGCCGCCAATTTGAAACGAACGTATTCGGGCTGATGAACGTGACTGCGGCCATCCTGCCCCATTTTCGGAGCAATCGCAGTGGCATCATCATCAATATTGCCTCTATCGGAGGGAAAGTCACCTTTCCGCTGTACAGTCTCTATCACAGTTCCAAATGGGCGGTGGAGGGGTTCTCGGAGTCGCTTCATTTTGAGCTGCGGACGCTGGGCATTCGGGTGAAAATTATTGAACCCGGGGTTATCAAGACGGATTTTTATTCCCGCTCCCAGGACATGGCCGGTGACGAAAAATTGACGGATTACCGGGATTACTTCCAGACGGTATTCCGCAATACGCAAAGCTTCGGAGCAGAAGGCGAATCGCCGGACGTAGTAGCGAGCGCGATATACAAAGCGGCAACCGATGGCTCCGGACGTCTGCGCTATCCTGTAGGCGACCCGGCGCCCTGGCTGCTGCCGCTGCGCAAAATTTTGCCCGAAAGCTGGTTCTTCGCGCTGGTGCGGCGCAACCTAGAGAAGGGCCTGAACACGTAAAAAAAGCAGAGTGCGGCGATTTTGCGGCATTCTGCTTTTTTTGTAGGAATGGGCTTGGTTAGCCTGCAAAACCTGCAATAGTGCAGGAATTTCCCGTGGAAGTGGTCTGCTGTAAGGAAAAACCTGCGATTGTGCAGGAATTTCCGGCCCAATGGGCCTGAGCCCGGTGTAGGAGCGAGAAAGCCTGCACATTTGCAGGAATAATGCCGGAGCAAGCGCCAGAAGGAGCAAAAACCTGCACTTTTGCAGGCTTGTTGATTAACCAAATTCTGGTGGTTGGTAGACTATATACCGGGATAAATAAATCGTCCACTCTACGGCTAGAGTCTGCAAGGCAAATAACCGATCAAAATCGGCAAACGTCAGTTTCACACTCGGATGAGCCAAATCGCCATCTGTCTTTTTTACGCCAGGGTTTATGTTATTTGGACTTTCGATCGGCGCGCTTATTGGATTTCTCGGCAGCGGCAGGCGGGAGATGTTCGTCCCCGGGCTGTTGGATTGATATGCTAAATCCTGATTAGGAGCAGGGATGTTATCAGGCCTCGTTTTTTGTGAGTATTTTGGGATTACGTTCTTATAGAATGTTGTACAAGGCGACTTTGCAGTTGCCGACTCTTTTCAAAACAGTGAGGATATTAGGAGTATGCTATGGTATGATTCAGCATATAAGCACCACGGAACAATGTTGCAAGGAGATGTCTTGGAATGGAATCTTCCTCTATTGATTTATCGCTTCTTTATTTTCATGGCACGCGCTCTTCGCAGATTAATCTGACGGTAAACGCTATGCATGCTGCAAACGGCGAGCCGGGTGCCCCGCAGTTCCGGGTCTTGATTGCTCCTCCGCGCGACATTCCGGCGTATCTGGCTGAGGGAACATGCTGAAAGCCGAAGACGGGATTGGGAGGGCGGCGATGAGAAGCTTGAGTTTACGGCAGGGAATACGTTTCGGCTATCGGGCGGCGGGGCTTGCGCTCATTCCGCTGATCTCGTTCGTTCTTCTGATCGCGCTGTACCAATATACCGTTCCTGACCGGACGGCACCGGAAGCACGGCAGGGCGTTCTCGATCTGAGCCGGTGGGATTTCGGACAGAAAAGCTTTATTGCGCTCAACGGAGAGTGGAATTTTTACCCGAATGAACTCTTTACGCCGGATGATTTCCGTAATGGGCGAACAACAAACGCGTCTTCCTATTCCGCCCAAATTCCGAATGCATGGTACAGCAGCATTCCTGTCGACAAAGCAAGCCAGACGGCATACGGAACCTATCGGTTAACCGTGAAGCTGCCCGAGACTGGCGGCCAGTACGGGTTCCGGGTGTCAAACGTTCACTCGTCGCACCGCCTTTACGTGAACGGCCTATTGCTTGGCAATGGAGGCAACCCGACCGCTGCTGCCAACCATGATTACAAGGCTGAAAACAAACCTTACAGCACGTTCGCCTGGGTACAAGGGCCGGAGATGGAAATCATCCTGCAAGTGGCCAATTTCACCCTGTCGAATGGCGGCGGCTTCGAGGATTTATACTTCGGTTCGCAGGCCGATATTTTACGGTTAGGCCAAATTTTGTTTGCATTCGAATTTTTCGGCCTGTTCATCCTGCTTCTGTTTGGCGGGTATCACCTCAGCATTTACGTCATGCGCCTGAAAGACAAGGCGTACCTTTACAGCGGGCTGTATTTTCTAACTTTGATGGTGCTCGTCGTGCTGGATGGCGACAAATTTGTGCTGCAGCTCGTGCCGGGCATTTCAAATGAATTTTATCACAAAATGTATAATCTTGGCGGATTTTCGAACATTGCCGTACTCGGCATCTTCCTCCATCATCTGGACGGCAAGCTGCTGACACGCAGGCATCTTGCCTTGCTGCTTTCGCCGATCGCTCTTTATTTGGGAACCGTCCTTGTTCTGCCTTACGAGGCATACTCCAAGGTTGGCAATTTGCCTTGGGATTACGTTACGCTGGTGGTTGCTTTCTACTTGTACCGGGCCATCAGACTTGGCTTGAAGAAGGACGGACAACTGAAGCACAAGGAATCCTTTTTGGTGGTCGGCATGCTGATCTCCGTCACCATGATCCTGCTTGTCGGAGTCCTCTACTCGCTCGATCTGGTTCAGACGGACATGGGACGACGGATGGCTTTTCTTGCCGTCATTATGTTCATGAATACGCTGCTCGCGCTGCGTCTGACCTCTGCAACAGAGCAGAACGAGAAGTTGACGGGGCAGTTGCTTGCTCGCGACAAGCTGAAGGACGAATTTTTGGCGAATACGTCGCATGAGTTGAAAACGCCGCTTCACGGCATCCAGAACATCGCTTCCTGTTTACTCGACGGCAAAGCCGGCACGTTATCCGATAGGCAGCGGACGGAGCTTTTGCTCATTCACGATACGTCGACCAAGCTGTCAGCGCTCGTGAACGACCTGGTCGATGTTGTCCGGTTGAAGCATGGCGATCTGCTGCTGGAGCAGACAGCGGTGGATATTCGCGTCGCCGCCGAGACGGCGTTCCAAGTGCTGGAATTTGAGCTTACCGGCAAGGATGTGCGTTGGGAGAACCGTATTCCGCCCGGCACAATAGCCGCTGCGGATGAGAATCGGGTAAGGCAGGTGCTGTATAACCTGATTCACAATGCCATGAAACATACGAAAAAAGGGCGTATCGAAATCAGCGCCGCATGGGCGGAAGACCGGGTGGTCGTGTCGGTTGAGGATACGGGGGTAGGCATACCGCCGGAAAGCCATGAAGCGATTTTCGGCTACTTCGAGCAGGCGGATCAGGTTTTGCCGAACGACGGCTATACGGGGATGGGACTCGGTCTATATATCAGCCGGCAGCTGATTGAGCGAATGGGCGGCCGTATTTTTGTTGAGCGGTCCGAACCGGGGCAAGGTACACGAATGACCTTTACCCTGCCGGTTGCTCAAGGCGTCAATGATCAACCGGCCGCGCCATCGTTGTTATCATCGGTATCCGGAAGCAGGATGACCTCCATGCTCCAGATGCAACTGGATGTCGTCGATCCGATGCGGGAGAATACGATACTGGTTGTCGACGACGAAGCGTCCAACGTGAGAATTTTACTCAACTTGCTGAGCGACGAGTATAACGTTTTGACGGCTTTTTCCGCCAAGGAGGCGCTTCAAAAGCTGGAGGCCTACCCGCGCGTCGATCTGATGATTGTGGATGTCATGATGCCGGAAATCTCGGGTATCGACTTATGCCAAGCCGTACGGGAAACGCGCTCCGTGCTCGAACTGCCTGTCCTTTTTGCCACGGTGAGGGATTCCTTGTACGATATCGAGCTTTGCTTCAGGGCCGGAGGGAACGATTTTATCGCCAAGCCGTTCGATGCGAAGACGTTAGCCGCGCGGGTTCGGACGTTATTGTCGATGAAAACCTCGATGGATCAAGCCATGCGCAACGAGATCGCTTTTCTTCAAGCGCAGATCAAGCCGCATTTTCTGTACAATGCGATTACCAGCATCGTTTCTTTCTGTTACACGGATGGAAAGAAAGCGGCTTACCTTCTCTCCATGCTGAGCCGCTATTTGCGAACGGTGTTTCAGCGGGATCTTCACGCGCCGTATGTGCCGCTAAACGTAGAACTGGAACTTATTCGGGCTTATGTAGAGATTGAGAAGGCGCGGTTTGGCGATCGCCTATCCTTCAAACTGCAGCAGGATGCCGGGTTGGAATCGGCCGTTATCCCTTCTTTCACAATCCAGCCATTCGTTGAGAATGCGATTCGGCATGGCATTTTTGAAAAGGATGGCGCCGGAACCGTGACGTTATCGATTACGGACGGAAACGGGCATATCCGGTTCGAAATTATCGACGACGGCGTAGGCATGGCAGATGATGTGCTGTATCAGTTGAATGCAGGCGAACGTCCGGATGGTTCCGGCATTGGAATGACCAATGTTCGCAAACGGCTGATGTCCTTGCCGGGTGCGAGCGTATCCATTGATTCAGCCTTGAAAAAAGGAACAAGGGTCGTCGTTTATTTGCCGAAACGAGAGGCGGCGAATGCGGCCGGCTAGCATATGTCGTGTTGCAAATTGTTGCCGTAGGGGGGGGAGTACACTTGCTTCGTGTCATGATTGTGGAAGATGAGCAACCGATTTTGGATCTAATGGAGAGACTTGTCGGGGAGCATCCATTGCTGCAAGTCGCCGGAGCGTTCACCAGTCCGATTGCCGCGCTGGATGGCCATGCGGAGCTGAAACCCGACGCCGTATTTCTTGATGTCGAGATGCCGAAAATGGGCGGCATACAGCTCGCAGAGAAGCTGAAAGCGCAAAATGAGGAGCTTCAGGTCGTATTCACAACGGCGTATCCGGATTATGCGGTTGATGCTTTCCGCGTCCATGCGGTCGATTATTTGCTGAAGCCAATCACTTCGGAGGATCTGGAGCAGGTAGCGGCAAGATTGCTGAAGCTTCACGTCATGCGTTCGGCGCTTCGCCCCGTTATCGCTGCGGATCAGGAACTGATCACGCGCTGCTTCGGCACATTTGAAACGAGGGGCTCGGACGGAAGCTTGATCAACTGGCCGACCCGCAAGACAGAAGAACTGTTTGCTTATTTGCTGGCGTATCCGAGCCGGCTTGTAGGTCAATGGCAGCTGGCCGACCTGCTCTGGCCGGATTTGGATGAAGATCGTGCGCTCCATAATGTGCACAATTCGGTTTACCGGTTGAAAAAAGCGCTGAAGGATGCCGGCGTGAGCTTGGATTTATTGTACAGCAATGACGGATACCGTCTGCAGCTATCTCCCGGTTTCTCGGATTTGGAGCGTTTCCGGGACTTCATGAACCGTACGGCGGAGATCGATGAGCGGAACGCGGCGGAAGCCGCCAAGCTGCTGCGGTCTCATACCGGTTCCTTGTTCGGCGGCAAGGATTATAGCTGGAGCGCGGGTCTGGCTGCCGAAATGGCGGCGCAGCAAGCAGGTCTTGCCCGCATGTTGACCGCCTATTATCGGCGAATCGGGGAGCGTTCGGCGGTGAAGGAGACGCTGCGCGCCTATTTGCACCATGCCCCGCTGGATGAGGAAATGACCGGCGAGCTTCTTCGCCAGTATGCCGAAGACGGGGAGGTTGGTTCTTTTCACACGCAATACGAGCAGTATGTCAGAAGGCTGGAAGCGGAACTTAACGTAGCGCCTGCGGAGGAGCTCCGTAAGTTAGCGGCAGCTTTTATATATAAAGCGGCGGATGCGTAGCAGATGATTCATCGCATAGTGACGCAGCAGGAAAAACAGAGAGCGACTCTCTGTTTTTTTTGTGTTTGATTCTACGGCTCGTATTTTGGGAGCGGTTTGGGAGGACGGTTTGATATGCTGTCGTTGTCTATCAATTTTTGACGAAAAATGCGAGGAGGACGATAGGGCGGTATGAAACGATCTACAGGAACAAACAAAATATGGAAAAATGAGCGATCTTGGCTCGGGGGTGCATTTGCGGCACTCGCGCTTGGGGGAATCAATCGCTGGTTGTCCCGCTCGGGAAAGGGACTTCTGGCGCTGCTGTGCGCCATTATGGTTATCCCCTCTTTGGGTCAAGCGGCGACCGCTTCGGCACCGTCTTACGTCGTCATGTATGATGGCAATGGCAGTACGGGAGGCAATGTGCCGACTGACAGCGCTGCGTATCAACAGGGAGATAGCGTTACCGTATTGGGTAATACAGGTGATCTGACAAAGACAAGCTATGCCTTCGCGGGCTGGAATACGCAAGCGGACGGCAGCGGAACAAGCTATGCCGCTGGCGCATCCATCGTGATGGGCGCGGCGAATGTGACGCTGTATGCGCAGTGGAAGGCGGATTTTGCCGGAGGGGACGGCTCGATCGGCTCCCCTTACGAAATTCAAACGGCCGAGCAACTGAATCGGGTAAGGAACTATTTGGGCGCTTCTTTTAAGCTGGTAGCGGACATTGACTTAACCGGATATCTGGCAAGCGGAGGGGCTGGATATAACGGCGGCGCAGGCTGGGTGCCGATTGGAACGGTTAATACAATGTTTACCGGGACATTTGATGGGAACGGGAAGGCGATTACGGGTTTTTTCATGAATCGGCCTGCCGAAGATAATCAAGGGTTGTTTGGATATACGTCATCGAGCGCTGTCCTTCAAAATATCGGTTTGAACGGAGTGAACGTAACCGGGAATAATGGCGTCGGCGCTCTTGTCGGCAGCAATGCGGGTTCTATTGCGAATGCCTATGTTTCCGGAACGGTAACAGGCAATTTTTCAGTCGGCGGGCTGGCGGGGTACAACTACGGTTCTATCTCGGCCTCCTATGCGACAAGCGCGTTAACAGGCAACGGTCAAAATGTCGGCGGGCTTGTAGGTGAAAATTCTTCGTCCATTGCAGACTCCTATTCCGAAGGAGCGGTAACGGGCAGCAATGATATTGGCGGGCTGGCAGGCAAAAATAACGGGACTATTCAGCGTTCCCGTGCTACGGGAGCAGTAACAAGCAGCCAATACGGCGCCGGCGGGCTGGTAGGTTACAACAACGGCGGTACGGTTTCGAACTCCTTTGCCACAGGGGCAGTAAAAAGTTTAGGCATCGGCGATAATGTCGGCGGGCTGATTAGCGTGAATACCGCCGGAGGTAAAATCATTCACTCCTATGCCACGGGCAAAGTAGAGGGGAGAGATCATCTAGGCGGGCTTGTCGGGTTTAACGGCGGTTCAATTACGACATCCTTTGCTTCAGGCGATGTGCAGGGAGGCAATGAAGCCGGAGGGTTAGCAGGTTGGAATAGCGTTTCGGGCGGCATTCAATTTTCTTATGCGACAGGTGCAGCAACGGGTAAGGACCATGTCGGCGGACTTGTAGGGATCAACGAGAGTTACATAGGTGATTCCTACGCGACGGGAGCGGTAACAGGGAACGACTATGTCGGCGGTTTAGTGGGATACAATAAGTCCTCCTCAATCGAGATCACCTATGCGACAGGCGCAGTTGCTGCAAACACAACAAATGTCGGCGGACTTGTAGGTGTAAATGATTCCACCGTTAACTATTCCTACTACGATAAGGAAACAACAGGTCAATCGGATGTCAATAGAGGGGAAGGCAAATTATCAAGTGAAATGAGTCAGCAAAATACCTATGTCGGATGGAATTTCTCTTCGACATGGAGTATCGGCGGAGGAAAAAACAACGGGTATCCGTATTTGTCCAGTGTTGTGCCATTCTTTACTGTGGTCTATGACCGCAATGGGAGTTCTTCCGGCACAGTTCCTGCGAGTCATATGTATACTTCAGGAACGACAGTCACGGTGGCAGGCAACAGCGGTAATCTGTCAAAAGCTGGCTCCACATTCGCGGGCTGGAACACGCAGGCGGACGGCAGCGGAACGAGCTACGCGGCGGGAGCAACGTTCCCGATGGGTGCGGCGAACGTGACGCTGTATGCGAAGTGGACGGCGAACCCGACTTACTCCGTGACGTATAACGGCAACGGAAATACGGGTGGCACTGTGCCAAGCGACGGTAATGCATATGAGCAAGGGGTTACGGTAACGGTGCTTGGTAACAGCGGCAATCTGTCAAAGGCGGGCTCCACATTCGCGGGCTGGAATACGCAGGCGGACGGCAGCGGAACGAGCTACGCGGCGGGAGCAACGTTCCCGATGGGTGCGGCGAACGTGACGCTGTATGCGAAGTGGACGGCGAACCCGACTTACTCCGTGACGTATAACGGCAACGGAAATACGGGTGGCACTGTGCCAAGCGACGGTAATGCATATGAGCAAGGGGTTACGGTAACGGTGCTTGGCAACAGCGGCAATCTGTCAAAAGCTGGCTCCACATTCGCGGGCTGGAACACGCAAGCGGACGGCAGCGGAACGAGTTACGCGGCGGGAGCAACGTTCCCGATGGGTGCGGCGAATGTGACGCTGTATGCGAAGTGGACGGCGAACCCGACTTACACCGTGACGTATAACGGCAACGGGAGTGCGGGCGGCACTGTACCAAGCGACAGCAATGCGTATGAGCAAGGAGCGCAGGTAACGGTGCAGGGTAACAGCGGCAATCTGGCAAAGGCGGGCTCCACATTCACAGGCTGGAATACGCAAGCAGACGGCAGCGGAACGAGCTACGCGGCGGGAGCAGCGTTCCCGATGGGTGCGGCGAATGTGACGCTGTATGCGAAGTGGATATCGAATCCGACGCTTACCTACACCGTAACGTATAACGGTAACGGCGCTGCATCAGGCAGCGTGCCGGTCGACAGCAATGCGTATGAGCAGGGGGTCACGGTGTCGGTATACGGCAACAGCGGCAATCTGACAAAGGCGGGCTCCACCTTCGCGGGCTGGAACACGCAGGCGGACGGTAGCGGAACGAGCTACGCGGCGGGAGCAACGTTCCCGATGGGTACGGCGAATGTGACGCTGTATGCAAAATGGACATCAAACCCGACGCTTACCTACACGGTAACGTATAACGGCAACGGCGCTGCATCAGGCAGCGTACCGGTTGACAGCAATGCGTATGAGCAGGGGGTCACGGTGTCGGTATACGGCAACAGCGGCAATCTGTCAAAGGCGGGCTCCACATTCGCGGGCTGGAACACGCAGGCAGACGGCACCGGAACGAGCTACGCGGCGGGAGCAACATTCCCGATGGGCGCGGCGGATGTGACGCTGTATGCGAAGTGGACGGTCAACAATACGGGCGGTTCATCCGGAGGCAGCTCTTCTGGAGGCGGTTCATCCAGCGGTTCGTCATCAACGTCCACGAGTGATACAGTTATTTCGACAAACGGCAAATTAACGCTTCCAGCAGGCAAAAAAGGTGAACTTAGCTTAGGCGATGAGGTCAAGATCTTTATTCCAGCCGATGCTTTCAATAAAGAACTGCAAATAACGATCGACAAAGTGACAGACAAGCAAAACCTGATTACGAGCAAATACGTTCTGGCCAGCCCGGTATTCGAAATTTTGAAGAACGTTCCGGAGAGCTTCAACAAGCCGATTACGCTGTCTTTTACCTTCGATCCGAAAAGTTTGAAAGATCACCAAAAGCCTTCTGTATTTTCTTATGACGAATCGAAGCGGGTTTGGGGTGATATCGGCGGCGAGGTAAACGGCAATACAATAACCGTAAACGTCAACCACTTTGCAAAATTTGCGGTATTCGCAACAGGCCAAGGGACAGACCCGGATGGAGGCACGAAGCAGCCGGTCAACTTCAGAGATATTTCGGGACATTGGGCGGAGGCAAATATCAAGCAATCCGTCAGCATGGGCTTCGTCAGCGGCTATCCGGACGGCACTTTCAATCCGAACGGACCGGTCACCCGCGCCGAGTTTACCGTGATGCTTGCGGGTACCTTGAAATTGGAAGGATCCGGCGAGGCGCCTGTATTCACGGACAACGGCCAGATTGGCTCATGGGCGAAGCAAGCGGTCGCCCGGGCAGTGAAGGCGGGCATTGTCAGCGGGTACGAGGACGGCAGCTTCCGGCCAAATGAGCGGATCACCCGCGCGGAGATGGCGGTCATGATTGCCAGAGTGCTGAAGTTCTCGCTTGACGAGAATGCAACAACCGGCTTTGCGGACGACAGAGAGATTCCGAAGTGGGCGAAAGCCACGGTGGAGCTGATTCGCAAACAGGGCATCGTTAGCGGCCGCAGCGGCAACAAGTTCGTTCCGAACGATACGGCGACGAGGGCGGAAGCGGTAGTGATGGTGCTCAGAATGTTGGAAGTTCGAGATCAACAATAATAAAATTAGGGGCCAACCTGACAAGATCTTCTCAGTCAGGTTGGCCCTTTTTCATCTATAGGCAACGTTTCTATTAAACTGGGCTCCGGAACCGGCCGGGCGGATCGCCGGGAGTCACGGACTCCGCTGAATCAGCCTTTTACTGCGCCGGCTGTAACGCCTTTTGTAATTTGCTCGTTGAACAGCGCGTAGATAATGATCGCGGGTATCGAGGTCAGCACCATGACGGCGAATTGCGAGCCGTAGTCGGACGAGTATTGGCCGGCGAAGTTCATGACGGAGAACGGCAGCGTTTTGAGCGAGTCTTTGCTCAGGAAGGTCGATGCCATAATAAATTCGTTCCAGCACGTCAGGAACGTCGTTACCGCCAAGGTGACCAGCGCGGGCATCGTCAGCGGCATGATGATCTGGAACACGATGCGGTAAATGCTGCATCCGTCCATGACGGCCGATTCCTCGATGGCTCCGGGGATGCTGCGCAAAAACCCGGATAAGATGAAGGTTCCGAGCGGAACCGAGACGGCCGTGTAAGGAAGAATTAAGCCCAGATACGAATCCGTCAGGCCCAGGCTTTTGAAAATGGCGAAATTGGGCAGCAGTGTTGCGTGAATAGGAATCATGATGCCGAGCAAAATGACGCTAAAAAAGAACGAGCGCATTTTCCATTTCATCCGGGTGAACGCATAGGCCAAAGACAAGGACAGGAACACGGTCAAAAGGATGGTGACGGCTGATACGAACACGCTGTTAAACAAATATTTCGGAAATTTGCCGTCGACCCAGGCGTTTACGTAGTTTTGCCACTGCGGGTCGCTGGGCCATTTTAAAATGCTGGAAGAGAAAAAGTCGTTGCTGCTGTTGAACGAAAAGTCGACAAGCCATATTAACGGAAACAATTGGCCGAAGGCTACGACGACGAACAGAATCCAAAGAGTTGTTCTGTATTTTTTCTTCATCACTATCACCGCCTAGTATTCTGCCGCATCGCTGCGTATCAACTTGTTGCTGATAAACGTGGCGATCAGACATACGAGAATAAAGAGAATGGATATCGCGTTGGCGTATCCGTATTGGCTTGCCGCGAACGCTTTGTTGTACAGGTAGACGGCCAAAAATTGGGTCGAATCCCCCGGCCCGCCGTTCGTCGTAAGAAACACGGTTTCCATTTGCTTCAAAGCCGTAACGATCGCGAGCGTCACTTGAACGGCGATAACCGGCGACAGCAGCGGGAGCGTAATTTTCCAGTGAAGCTTCAGCCCGGACGCTCCGTCCAGATGCGCGGCTTCGTACAGCTCCTCGGGAATTCCTTTGATGCCTGCGTAATAGAACAGCAGCGCCCAGCCGAATCCCGACCAAATGAGCACGAACAGCAGCGCGCCCAGCGCCGTATGCGTGTCGCCCAGCCAAGCGTGCTTGAGAGCGCCGAGCCCGGTTATGTCCAAAATTTTATTGAGAATGCCGAAATCGGGATCCAAGATGGACAGCCACATTCTGGAGATGACGACGACCGAAATGACGCAGGGAATGAAGAAAATCGTTCTGAACACTTTCTCGGCTCTGCCGCCGATCCGATCCAGCATAATCGCAAAAAATATGCTGATAGGGTGCTGCAGGAAAATACAGCCGAGCCCCAGAAGCAGCGCATTGAGCAGCGATTTCCAAAACCGCGGGTCGTTAAAAAGCAGGTCTTTATAGTTTTGCAGTCCGACCATGTGAATCGTCGTTCCGGGCGCCAGCGTATCGGTGAGCGAATAAAACGCGCTCAAAACGATCGGCGCGAGAAAAGTAAGTAAAAACAATAAAATGCCGGGAAACACGAACACAAAAATCGCCAGCTTATTGCCAAGCACTTTTTGCACGGCCTCTTCAACTCCTTCCGCTATATAAGGAAAGGACAGGAGACTCCGCCTGTCCTTAACTTGTTCTCTCTATATAACTGTAGATCCGTTATTTCTTTTGTTTGGCGGCTGCCGTCTGCAAATCGCCGACCAATTGCTCCGGTGTGGAAGTTCCGGCGAAAAACTTGCCGAATGCGTTTTGCACATCATCCTTGAAAGCAGGGGTGCCGTAGTCGATGAACGATACGCCGGCCGTCGAGGTAGCGTTCACCAGGATGTCGGTCAGTTTCTTTTGCACGTCGCTTTCTTTGCCTGTAAGCGTATATTTTTGCGCCGGCACGGCTGCTCCGGTGTCCCAGGCGTTTTTCGGCCATTGGTTAGCGCTCATGAGATAATCGAAAAATTTCTTGGCTTCGTCCGGATGCTTGGAGGAAGTCGTCAGCGCATAGCCGCCGCCGTTCCAGGCCAGCAGGTCGGTCTCTTTGCCTTTGCCGCCGTCAACGACAGGGAATTTGATGACGTCCAGGTTGTTGCGGAACGATTGGGACAATTTCTCGTTGGTCGCCATGCCCGCTTCCCAGGAGCCCATGTACCACATAGCGGCTTTCTCTTGCGTGAACAGGTTTTGCGATGCGCCGTAATCGGCCGTCATGAAGGAATCCTGGAACATTTTCACATCGCTCAGCTGTTTCATCAGCTTGGCTGCCTGAATGAGGCTGTCTTCTTTGTCAAAAGCTTTCTTTCCGTCGACGGCGTCAAGAATGATGTTTTGGTCGCCGTTGACGCGCTGTGCGATGTTTTGATACAGTTCCCCGAAGCTCCACAAGTCTTTGCCGTTGATGGACATCGGCGTAATGCCTTTTGCGCGGAAAGCTTTGGCTGCGTCGAGCAGTTCGGCGTACGTTGTCGGCACTTTCACGCCGTTGTCGGCGAACAGTTTTTTGTTGTAGTAGATGACTTCGTAGTCACTGTTGCGCGGCAATCCGTAAATTTTACCGTCAAACGTGAACGATTTGAAAACCCCGGTAAGGAAGTTGTATTTGTCGCCCTCGTACTGCTTGGGATCGAGGTCTTTCACGAATTTGGCTTGGACGAGCGTGCTCAATTCGGCTCCGCCGTGCACCATCGTAAGGTCGATCGGCTCGTTGGAAGCCATGTACGCTTTCAGTTTATTTTTGAAAGGCTCTTCGGCGAGCGCTTCGACTTCGATTTTCACATTCGGATTTTCTTTCATGTAGCTGTCGATCGCCATTTGTTCGGCGAGTCCTTGCCCTGATTTGCGGTCTGGCAGGTTGGAGAAGAAACGAAGCGTTACGGCTTGCCCGCTTTTATTGTCGCTTGCCGTTGCGTTCGGAGAAGCTGTGCCTTGCGTGCCGCCGGATTGCGTGTTCGCTCCGCATGCGGTCAATGTGCCGATCGCGGCGATTGCTGCCGTCAGAACGGTTGTCTGAACGAATTTGCCCTTTTTAATCATGTCAGTGCCCCCTAATCCTAATTGGAAATGATCGATCTTTAATGGAATCATAACAAAGCGTCAATGCTCAGGTCAGTAGAAAAAAAGCGTCAAAGGTTTAAAATCGTCGAATGTTTTACCTCCGCTCATTGTTAAAACTGTCCTGCGGGGATACAATACTTACGAATAAAAAGCCTTATTAATCAAGAAGCAAGGCAGATGATGACGATGGGGAAACTGTATTTGAATTTGAGCATCAAGTACAAAATTTTCATTCTTTTTTACTCGCTGGTTGTAGTTATTACTCTAACGCTTGGTTATTATTCATATCAGACTTCGAGCAGGCAGATCGTGAACAAGGTGAGCGCCACGAACCTGGGAATTGTTAAGGAAGTGGACAACAGCATCACGGGGCTGCAAAAAAATATCGCCGACTGGGTCACCGTGTTCAGCCTCGCGTCGGTCGTGCAAGCCGGGCTGCAGAGCAATGTCAGCGAATCCAAAGAGCTGGAAAGCATGCTCTATTCGGGTCCGACGGCGTCGATTATGAATCAGATGCTCGTCACCAGAAATTTTGACTACCTGGCTCTGTACGGGAACAGCCCGCCGCCCTTGTATCAGGAGGCGAGCGATGACAGCAGCGGCCCCACTAACTTGCCGACGATACAAAAGAGCGATATTTACACGAAAACGGTGGAGCTCAACGGAGCATCCTACTGGTTTCCGCTGCGGGACGAGAAGAACGTTTTTATCCAAAATAACAGGAACGCGAAAATCGGCATGAGCCGGATTATCCGCAGCGTGGCGGACGGCAGGGCGATCGGCTTCATTTTCGTCGGAGTTAACGAAGATACGATTCGCAACAAATATTTGAAAAATTTGTACGATCAGGATCACGGCATTCTGATCCTCGATGAGCACGGCTCGCCGTTATTAACAGCCGGCAAACCGTTTTACAATACGGACGGCACCCTGCTTCCGCTCGCGAGCATCCCCAAAACGACCGAGCCCGGCTCGATGATTGAGAAGGTGAACGGAGAGGAGCTGCTCGTCTCTTACAGCGGAACGAACGAGAACGGCTGGCGGACGCTCTATGCGGTGCCGCTCGCCCTGCTGACCAAAGAGCTGAGCTCGATCAAGGTGTTCGTCGCCATCCTGATTTTGCTCTGCCTGCTGCTGAGCATTCCTTTCATGATGCTGCTGACGTCGTTCCTGACCGCGCCGCTCCGCCAACTGCTGCTTTCGATGAAACGGTTCCAGAGCGGCCGCTTCGACGAGCGGATCGACATCAAGTACAGGGACGAGATCGGCGAGTTAAGCCGCGGCTACAACAGCATGGTCGCCAATATTAAAACGCTGGTGGACGACGTGTACGTGCTCCAGATTAAAGAAAAGGAAGCGGAGCTCAAGGCGCTTCAATCGCAGATCAATCCGCACTTTTTGTACAACATGCTGGATACGATTTTTTGGGAGGCTGAGGCTGCGGGCCAAAGCCGGATCAGCGATATGATCATCAATTTATCCCGGCTGTTCCGCTTAAGCCTGAACCGGGGCAAGAGCTTTACGAGCGTCAGGAAAGAAAAAGAACTGATCGGGCTGTATTTGTCTTTGCAAAAAATGCGGTTTAAAGATTTGCTGCATTATGAGGTCGATATTCCGGAAGAGCTTGATCAGTATGTCATTTTGAAGCTGATTTTGCAGCCGTTTATCGAGAACGCTCTTGTTCACGGGATCGAGCGGAAGCGGGGCGGAGGCATTTTGCGCGTCTCGGGCATTTTGGAAGGCGATGCGCTGCGTTTTGTCATCGAAGACAACGGGCCGGGCATGGATGAGGATACGATTCGGAGCCTATTGGAGCCCAGGCAGGCAAGCGATGTCTACACCGGCCAGGAAACGGGCGGTTACGCGATCCAGAATGTGAACGAACGGCTCAGGCATTATTACAAAGACAGTTATCGTTTGAACTTTAACAGCGAACCCGGGCAAGGGACGAGGGTGGAAATCGCGATCCCTGCCGTAATCGACGTTCAGGAGGAGTAAAGAAGATGATCAACCTGATGATCGTTGACGATGAAGAAAGAGCCCGCACCGGCATCCGCACGCTCATTGACTGGACGAAGCACGGCGTCGCGATTGCGGCCGAAGCAAGGGACGGGGCCGAGGCGCTGGAGCGGCTGGCGGAACATCATGTCGACATCCTGCTCACGGACATACGAATGCCGGAAATGGACGGGCTGACGCTGATCGAAAAGGTGGCGGCCCAATACCCGCATATCAAAAGCGTCATTATGAGCGGATATGACGAATTCGCCTACGCCAAAAAAGCGCTGGCGATCGGGGCCAGCGATTATCTTTTGAAGCCGAGCAGGAGGCAGGAAATTTTGGATACGGTGCTTAAGCTGAAAGGCGAGATCGAAGAGGAGCAGAGGCAGACTCAAACGCTGGAGCATTTGAAAACGAGCTTCCGCGAAAGCCTGCCGCTGTTGACGGAGAAGACGCTCGCCCAGCTCGCGCTTGCGGATCACGCGCCATATGAGCGGCTGCTGGACAATTTGCGGATCAACGGCCTCGAGTTCCCGCATCTGTTTTTCGGCGTCGCCGTCCTGCAGATCGATAACATCCATCTGCTGCGGCGCCAGTATGGGAACGCGGACACCGAACTGTTCAAATACGGCTTGAAAAACATCGCCGAAGAAACGTTTTCCACAGTATTCCTGTGCGCCGCTTTCGAGCATCACGATAATATCGCCGTCATTTTCAACACGGAAGAATGGATCGGCACGGAGGGGCTGCTCACGCATGTGGAAAAGATGCAGGGCAACATTCGCAAGTACCTCAAATTTTCCGTCTCGGCCGGCATCGGCAGCTTTGATAAGGGCATCGGCCATCTGCGGATTTCTTACCAGGAAGCGGTCAAGGCTTTGGACTTGAAATATGTGATCGGTACGGAAAAGATCGTCGATTACAAGGAAACGGTGGAGGCGGACCCGGATTCCACATCCTATCCGCTGCCGCAAGAGCGGACGATTCTTCGTGCCGTGGCGGCCGGCGACCGCGAAGCCATTCTGGTCAGTCTGAAAGAGTTTAACGAAGCGCTGAAGCCGGAAAGTACCTCCAAAGAGCACGTGCAAAAATCGACCTTGGCGTTGGTCTTCGCGTTATTCCGGTTTTGCATCGAGAAAAACATCGACACCGACGAGGTGTTCGGGCAAAATTTGGTCGAGTTGACGCACATCGTCGAACATTCGAGCATGGATTACATCATGCAGGCGCTTTCGGAGGCGCTGCTGCGGGTCAGCGAGCAAGTCAGCGCGAAAAAAAACAGCAACAAAATGTTTCAAGCGGCGCTCGATTACATCCGGCTTAACTACCGCAAGGACATCAGCCGCGAAACCGTCGCGCGGGAAGTGTTCATCACGCCGGGCTATTTAAGCCTTCTGTTCAAGCAGGAGCTCAAGACGAGCTTTCTCGATTATTTGCACAAAATCCGTATCGATCAGGCATGCGTGCTGCTGCACAACCGCGGCATGAAAATAAGCGATATCGCCCACGATGTCGGATACAATGACGAGAAATATTTTTTTCAGGTGTTTAAAAAATACGTCGGGATGACGCCCAGCCAATACCGGAACAATCTGGAAGGCTGAGCGGATTGTAACGAACCGCCCGCCGCCCTGGCGGCCCAGCGGCACGCGCGCCCCCGCCGCTTAGCGGCAGCGCCCGCCCCCCGCCCGCCTAGCGTCGTGCGGGACTGTCGTGCAGAGGGCTGTTCGCTTTGCGGTACTGCAGGGGGCTCATGCCGGTCCAGCGCTTGAACTGCCTGCTGAAGTGGGACAGATGCGAATAGCCCAGCATTGCGGCGATTTCGCTCAGCGACAGGTCGGGCTGCTGGATCAGCACTTTGGCTTCATGCAGCTTGAGCTCCGACAAGTACTGACGCGGAGACATGCCGAACACTTTGCGGAATACTTCCAGCCCGTAACCGGGGCTAATCCCGAGCATTGAAACGATATCCTCGATGCGGAACGCTTTGTCAGCCGCTTCTTCGCTAAACGGCTTATGCGAATTGATCGTCGCCTTGATCGCTTCCGCGATCGCCTTGGCGTACTGCACGGACGCGGGAGGGATGGTCTCGCGGCTCTCCTCCGCCGGAAGGACGAGTTGGGCGAGCGTTCCGAACAGCTCGAACAGCGTCGATTGCAGCCGGAAGCGGTCGGCGGTCGTATATTCGCGCTGCTGCAGCACCATTTCGACCCAACGGTCGAGCACGTTGCGCAGCTTGCCGTTTTCCTCGGTCGAGGATGGGTACAGGATCCTGGAGTTTTTGATCATCTCCTGGCGGAAGAGCGGATCGTCCACATTGAAATGAGCCGTAAAATACGTCATTCCTTCTTCCGAAACGCAGCGGTTTACATGCTTGAACCCCGGCGGGATCAAAATAATATCGCCTGCTTCAAGCAGGTAGCGGTTATTCCCGATGACCGTCTCCTGGCATCCCTCAAGAATGAGATTGATTTCGAAGCCAATGTGGGAATCCTTCGGCACTTCCCAGTTTTTTTGCACCTTTTGCAGGTGGGCCCCGAAAAATTTGACGTTCCAATCGATCACGGGCAGCCAGCGGGCATTGTGAAGCCAGTTCAAAACGTATTTTTGCTGATCCATATCGGCTCACCTTGGTTTTGGGTAAATTTAACCTTGTTTGGACAATCTGCTGTTGCGCTACTCTCAATCTATAATAAACATTAAGCAGGATCAAGTTCTCAGAAACGGAGATGGAGGATATTATGGAAAACGCTAACATTCGCTGGGTTTCGAGTACGAAACAGGCTCTTTGGACAGACAAGCCCGCCCCTGGCGCGGCCGCAGGCGACGCGAATCTCACCATTACAGGCGACACATTTCAAGAAGTGGAAGGCTTCGGCGGTTGTTTTAACGAGCTTGGCTTTGCCGCTTTAAGCCATTTGCCGGACGAAGAAAGAGCCCGCGTCATGCATGCGCTGTTTCATCCGGAGGGAGAGCACAGATTCAGCATCTGCCGTCTGCCGATCGGCGCCAGCGATTATGCGCTGGAGTGGTACAGCTTGAACGAAACGGACGGGGACCTCGAAATGAAGCATTTTTCCATCGAGCGGGACCGTCAATATTTGATTCCTTACATCAAGGAAGCTTTGACTTACAATCCGGATTTGAAATTTTTCGCTTCTCCCTGGAGTCCGCCGACCTGGATGAAATTCCCGCGAGCGTACAACTACGGAACTTTGCGCTGGGAAAAAGAAATACTCGAAGCTTACGCGCTGTATTTCGTTAAGTTTGTGGAAGCTTACCGCAGCGAAGGCATCACGATTCATCAGATTCATGTGCAAAATGAAGTGGTTGCCGATCAGAAGTTCCCATCCTGCCTGTGGACGGGCGAGCAGCTGCGCGATTTCATCCGCGATTATTTGGGGCCGGCTTTCGAGAAGCACCGGATCGATGCGGAAATTTGGCTCGGGACGATCAATGCGCCGGAACCTTGGCAGGAATGGCTGAAGAAAACGACATCAGATTTCAATGCCTACGCGTTTACCGTGCTGAGCGATCCGGAAGCGTACAAGTATATCAAAGGCGTCGGCTACCAATGGGCGGGCAAATACGGCATTCAGCGAACCGTGCAAAGCTACCCGGAGCTCCGCTACATGCAGACGGAAAACGAGTGCGGCGACGGCACGAATACGTGGGACTACGCCAAATACGTATACAATTTGTATCAGCACTATTTTACAAACGGCGTGAACGCTTATATTTACTGGAACATGGTTTTGGAGCCGAAAGGGCGCAGCACGTGGGGCTGGGAGCAAAACTCGATGATTACGGTCGATCCGGCGGCCCGCCAGGCCACGATGAACCCGGAATATTATGTGATGAAACATTTCTCGCACTTTGTTTCGCCGGGCTCCGTACGTCTCGGCTTACAAGGCCCGTGGACGGGAAATGCGCTTGCTTTTGCAAGACCGGACGGGGACAAAGTGGTCGTGATCGCCAATCCGTTCGCGGAAACGAGAGTTGTGCGGCTATCGGACGGCGCGCAAGTGCGCGATTTTGCGCTGGAGCCCGAGTCGTTCAATACGATTGTATTCGCCAAATAAGCTAATAACGACCAAGTAACCGGAGGTGCTTGCCATGAACGAATTATTATACGGCGCAGCGTATTACATTGAATATTTGCCTTACGACAGATTGGATCAGGACATTCGGATGATGAAGGAAGCCGGCATCACTTTGGTGCGGATCGCCGAGTCGACCTGGAGCACGCACGAGCCGCAGAACGGTGTGTTCGAGTTCGCGCATGTCGACAGAGTGCTGGACGCGATGCACGAAGCCGGTATCAAAGTTATCGTGGGAACTCCCACGTATGCGGTTCCGACCTGGATGGTCAAGGAGCATCCGGACATTTTGGCGGAAACGGTCAAAGGTCCGGGACGCTACGGGGCCCGGCAAATTATGGACATTACCAATCCGAAATATTTGTTTTACTCGGAAAGAATCATTCGCAAGCTGATCGGGCGCGTCTGCGGCCACCCTGCCGTTATCGGCTATCAGGTCGACAATGAGACGAAGCATTACCATACGGCCGGCCCGAACGTCCAGTTCATGTTCGTGAAATACATGAAGGACAAGTTCCAGACAATTGAACGCCTCAACCATGAATTCGGGCTCGATTACTGGAGCAACCGCATCAACAGCTGGGAAGACTTCCCGTCCGTCGTCGGCACGATCAACGGCAGTCTGGGGGCGGAATTCGCCCGTTTCCAGCGGAAGCTTGTGACCGATTTTCTGGCGTGGCAGACGGCGATCGTGAACGAGTACAAGCGTCCGGGGCAGTTTGTAACGCATAACTTCGATTTCGCATGGAGAGGCTATTCGTTCGGCGTCCAGCCGGATGTGGATCATTTTGCCGCGTCCGCAGCTTTGGATATCGCGGGGGTGGACATTTACCATCCTTCCCAGGACAATCTGACCGGAGCCGAAATTTCGTTCGGCGGGGATGTGACCCGTTCCCTGAAAGCGGCGAACTACCTGGTGCTGGAGACGCAGGCGCAAGCTTTTCCGGACTGGACTCCTTATCCCGGACAATTGCGGCTGCAGGCGTTCAGCCATCTCGCTTCCGGGGCGAACATGGTCTCGTACTGGCATTGGCATTCCATCCACAACTCTTTCGAGACGTACTGGAAAGGTTTGCTAAGCCATGATTTTGCGCCGAATCCCGTTTATAATGAGGCTAAGACGATCGGCCGCGATTTCGCCCGATTGTCATCGCAGCTCGTGAATCTGCGGAAGACGAACCGGGCGGCGCTGCTCGTCAGCAACGAAGCGCTGACGGCGATCGAATGGTTCCCGCTGCCCGGCCGCCAGGTCAACTACAACGATGTCGTAAGACTGATGTACGATGCGCTTTATAAAATGAATATCGGCTGCGATATCGTTCATCCGGGCAGCGCCAATTTGGCGGACTACGACTTGCTGCTCGTGCCTGCTCTGTACGCGGCGTCCGATGAGCTGCTCGAACGTCTGAACGTTTTTGTCCGGAACGGCGGCCATATCGTGTATACGTTCAAAAGCGGGTTTGCCGACGAGCACATCAAAGTCCGCAGCACGGTTCAACCGGGCGTGATCGGCGAAGCTTGCGGCATCGGCTACAGCATGTTCGTCGAGCCGAAGTCGGTCGCGTTCAAAGGCGATCCGTTCGAAGTCGGAGCGGACGACAACCGCGTGGAGACGTGGATGGAACTGCTGACTCCGACGACGGCGGAGGTGCTGGCCTCCTACGACCATCCGCATTGGGGAGCGTACGCGGCGATTACCAGGAACGCGTACGGAAAAGGAACGGCCACCTACATCGGCTGTCTGCCAAGCGCCGCCGTCATGAGCAAAGTGCTCGAGTCCGCGGCGAAAGAAGCCGGCCTTTGGGGCGCCGACCAAGCTGTTCGTTTCCCGCTGATCGTGAAATCCGGCGTGAACGGCCAGGGCCGAACCGTCCGCTATTATTTCAACTACTCCGACAGCGCCGAATCGTTGGAATACCCGCATGCGGACGGCACGGAGCTGCTGAGCGGCGAAGCCGTGAAGCGGGGACAGGCGCTGCAGCTTGAGCGCTGGGGATTTGCGATTATCGAGGAAACGGAAGCATAATCAGGCTGCCCGAGAAAGTCGCGACACTTAGTTAGGGCTATGGGAAACAGTGAGCCCCTAATTGGAGGGACAGCCGCTTTTTCTGGGTGCGCACCTCTCCTGGTGAGGTCGCGAAACTGAACAAAATGGGCAGGAGGCATCGTGGTAGGGAAAAAACCTGCGAAAGTACAGGTTTTTCCTGCCGAAACAGTTCATTTTGGCGAAAAGCCTGCGATTGTGCAGGAATTTTCGCTGAAAGTGAACCTGGGACCATGTCCCCGCTGAAAAGCCTGCACAATTGCAGGAATTTTTCGCGACAAGCGTGTCCAGGGCGCAAATTGATGTATTTTTGCAGGTTTTTTTCGCGTCACCAGCTAGGTAGTTAGGCAAATTGTGGCTATCGACTCTGGCGCAGTGGATTTTGGGCAGCCTTATAATCGAAAACAATCATGTGTTCAGGACCAGATTGCCTTGACGGGCAGTCTGGTCATTTGATCATTCAGAGCCAAACGGAGGGGGGAGATGCATGATTGTTCTGATCCGCTTTTGCCGCAAATTGCTGGAGCCGCTCCAACGCAGTATTCGGAATAAACTGATTGTCACGATGATTTTGCTGACTTCGATTCCCGTTGCTTTCGTCACGCTGCTGGCGGCGGAAAACACGAGAAAATCCGTGGAAAGCGAAGTCATCGAATCCAATTTGACGCGGATTACCTGGACGGGGGGATATTTGGGAGACCGGCTGGATCAATTAAACAATGTGGTTTATTCGATGCTCATCAATGAGACTTTTACCGATAACTTGCGAAAAATAGACGATCCGAACCCGGCCGCCGCCTTCCTCGCGCAAAAAGGGCTGACGAATACGATTCTGTCGATTTTTTATTCGAACGTAGGCACGTTAAACGGTATCCAGCTGTATGCCAAGGATGCGAACAAATATTTTACCGTCAGCAACATGAGCGGCACAATTGTCGAAACGCCCAGCGGGACTCCGCGCCAATTTGGCGCTATTTTTGGGCAAAATAATGACTTCGCCATCGAGCAAGGCGATAACGGAAATACTTTTTTCCTGACGCGCAGCGTGAACCGGTTCGAAGACCATGCCAGACTGGCCGGAATTTCGCTGGAAGTGAAGTGGGACATGATGGAAAATACGCTCAATTTAATGAATCCGGACCACGATCATGCCGTATTCATTACGGATCAGCAGGGGGACGTTTTGTATCATCCCGCCAGCAAAATGGCTCCGGTGCCTTCCATCTCCGAACTGCTGCAAAAGACGGATGCAGGGCCCGGTTATGTTCGTACCAAAGACTACTACGTTTTTTATAATACGCTGAACCCGTGGGGGTTGAAGCTGTTCAAAGTCATTCCCATCGGTTTTATCAATCATAGCGCGGTAATTACGCTGCAATACGGTATCGTGGTCGGCGGAATTTCCATTATCGTCTCTATCCTCATAGCGGCGGTCGTTGCCTGGAAAACGTCCAAGCCGATCGTTCATTTGGCCAGATCGATGCAAGGGCTCATTCCGCTCAAGGAGAGCGAAGCGCCCGTTATTTCGCGGATCGATGAAATCGGCCTGCTCGAGTCGCGCTTTTACAACATGTCCTACCGGCTGAAAGAGTATATTAAAACCGAGTACAGCATGAATTTGGAAAAACGGACCGCTCAATTGAAAGCGCTGCAATCGCAGGTAAACCCTCATTTTTTGCAAAACACGCTGCAGTTGATCGGCAGTATGGCTTTCTCGAAAAGTCCGGATGAAATTTACAGTGTCATTCGTTCGCTAAGCGATATGTTCCGCTATGTGATTCGCGACCCTGTCGAACTGACGTCGATCGAAAAAGAAATGGCGCATCTGAACAACTATTTGTTCATCCAGAAGCAGCGGTTTGCATCCCGCATTTCCGTGCATGTTTTCGTAGAGCCCGGTTTGGCAAGCTGTCCGATTCCCAAATTAACGCTGCAGCCTATCGTGGAGAACGCGTTTATTCACGGGCTGGACAAAAAGACGGGAGCCTGGGACATTCGAATCGAGGCGAGCCGAAGTCCGGCCGGCATTCAGATTGCGGTGGAGGATAACGGGCTGGGAATGAGCGGGGACATTTTGGAGCGGCTGCGGGAGCGGCTTGCTTTTACATCGGAGCCTATGTGGGATACCGGCGAAAGCATCGGGATCGTCAATGTGGCGGCAAGAATCCGCATGCACTTCGGGGAACCGTACGGTATTACCGTTGACAGTCAGCCGGGTACAGGAACTTCGGTTAAGCTTCATCTGCCTATGAGAGGGGGAAACGACCATGATTAAAGCCCTTATTGTCGATGACGAACAGTGGAACCGCGATCTGATTAAAAGGTTCGGGGAGTGGGAAGCTAACGCCATGGAGGTCGTAGGCGAAGCCGAAGACGGGCTGGAGGCTATCCGTTCGATAGAGAGTCTGTCGCCCGATCTGGTCATTACGGATATGAGAATGCCGGGAATGGACGGCAGCGAATTTATCCGGCTCGTTCACAGCCGCTATCCGGACATCAAAATCATAGTCGTCAGCGGTTACGACGATTTTATGTACACTAAGCAAGCGATTTTGAGCCAGGCCAAAGATTACTTGCTGAAGCCGATCGATCCCGTCGAGCTGAACGCCGTGCTGGCCAAATGCAGAGCCGAAATCGAAGCTTCGGCCGCCCCGCGCCAATCTCAGGCGATGGATATGGAGCTGCTGCAAACGGTCAAAAACGTGATGCCCCATGTGTCGCTGCAGGTGGCCGAGCTGAATGTGGAGCGGGTTGAATGTATTTTCCGCGATTTGCATGACCGGCTGCAGACGCATAAAAGCTTTGAAGCGTTCGAACTGGAACGCATTTACCAGGAATTCGCCCTGCTGCTGAGCGAGCTGATCGTCAAAAATATGCTGGACGCCGCATCCGTGCTGCCGGAAGAACCGGTGCATTTCTCCTCCTGCGGCGAAATGATCGAGCGTTTGATCGATATGTACACTGCGGCCATCGAATCGTCGGTGCGGCAGCGGAAATACAAAAACAAGCTGAATCTGGACGACATCAAAACGTACATCGATCTCAATTATGCCGATTCGATAACGGTCGAGAAGATCGCCCAAGTTTTTTTTGTCAGCAACGTGTATCTCAGCAGAGCGTTCAAGAGCGAGTTCGGGCTGACGGTCACCGATTACATGCAGCAAATACGGATGGAGCGGGCGAAAGAATGGCTGCTGGAGAGCCAGATTCCGATTAAAAACGTCGCGGAAATGTGCGGTTACGAGGATGTCGCCTATTTTTACCGGGTGTTCAAAAAGCATTTCGGCATAGCCCCGGGGGAGATGCGCAAAGGTTAGGTCAGGTTAAAAATTTACAATGAAAGCGGTTAATTTCGTCCAATTAAACGCTTTCATTTTTCGTTTACAATGACAAATGAAAGCGCAACTACAAATAGGGAGGTCGCACAAGTATGAGAAAAAGTTGGAAAGTAGCGTTCAGTTCCGCGCTGGTTGTTTCGCTGTTGGCCGGATGCGGGGCAAAGGGAGATAGCGGCGCAGCACCATCCGATACGAAAGCTGCCGGGAGCGCGCCGGCCAAAACCGTTACCCTGAAAGTGTTCCTGGCGCAGCCCCGGTTCAAGGAGCAGTACGATAAATTCAACGCCGAATTCGCCGCCAAGGAGAAAGCCGAAAAAAATATCGACGTAAAAATTCAGATGGAGATGCCGCCGAGCGATCAAGCGAGCCAAATCCTGAAAACGAGACTGGCTTCCAACGACGTGCCGGACGTCTTTTCGCTTCATGCGGTTAACGACATTCCGACGTATTACAAAGCCGGCTATATGGAAGATCTGTCGAGCCAGCCTTTTGCCGGCAAGCTTCTCGACAGCGTGAAGCCGTCGGTTACCATCGACAACAAAGTCGTAGCGGTTCCGCTTGAAACGCTGTATTGGGGATACTTGTACAATAAGAAAATGTTTTCGGATCTCGGCTTAAAACCGCCGACAACCGTGACTGAAATGAAAGCGGTTATCGAGACGCTGAAGAAAAATAAAATTACACCGTTCGAGCTTTCTTACAAAGAACAGCAGTGGGGCCAGCTCTTCCTTCCTCTGACGGTGGGCGCTATGGCCAACACCGACAACAAAGATTTCGTCCAGCGGATGAACAGCGACAAAGGATCTTTTGCCGAAATCAAAAGCCAACTGTTCGACAACTATGATCTGGTCAACGCCAACGGCACGGAGCGGGCGCTCGAAGTGGCGGCCACCGACGGGGCTGCGGCGTTCGCGCAAGGGAAAGCGGCCATGTGGGTGAACGGCCCCTGGTTCGCGGATTCCATTCTCAAATCGAATCCCGATATGCAGATCGGCGTAGCGCCGCTTCCGATCAACGACAATCCGAAAGCGACGATGATCAATATGAGCGTTTCGACATCTCTGGCGGTCGCTTCGGCGAGCAAAAACAAAGAGGTGGCGAAGGACTATGTGAACTTCGTGCTTGACGATAAAGTGACCAACGAGCTGTACAGCAGCCTGAAATTCAATCCGCTTGCCAAAAACCATACGTTCAACAGCTACCCGTGGGTGACCGACGCGCTCGCTTACGTCAAAGAGGGCAAATCCTACAACGACCCTGTGATGCCGCCGGCCGTCAAAGACGAAGTAGGCAAGCTGCTTCAGGCCTATTTTGCCAAACAGACGTCGCAGGACGATGTGATCAGCGGACTGGACAAAGCGTGGAAAAACGCCAACAAAATCAATAACAAATAATTCCGGTTGCCATTATGCAGAAAGACAGCAGGCTCTGCTGTCTTTCGCTATTTTCGAACAAGTGAGGTGATCAGCGTGCTCCAGAAAAGCATGAACAAATATGTGTCTTTGTTCGCATTCGTCGCCCCGGCGTTTATTGTGTATGTTGCCCTGCTGCTGATTCCGACGGTCGGAGGCTTTTTTTACAGCTTTACCGATTGGAACGGATTGAACAAAGATTACAGCTTTGTCGGCTTTGCCAATTTCGTCGAAGCTTTTAAAGAAGACCCTGACTTTATCCATGCGCTGTGGTTTACTTTCAAATACGTTATTGTCGTTGTTATATTGCAAAATGTGATTGCTCTGTCGCTGGCTGTGCTGATCGAATCGCGGAAAAGAACGAAAGGGTTTTTTCGCACCGTATTTTTCATGCCGAACATGGTCAGCACGATTATTAGCGCTTTCATGTGGACCTTTATGTTCACTCAGGTGCTGCCTCAGCTTGCGGCCAAAACCGGCCTGCTGTTTCTGAATCAGGAGTGGATCGGCAACCCGAACGTGTCTTTCTTCTCGATCGTCATCGTCTCTTTGTGGCACGGCGTCGGCTATATGATGATCATTTATTTGGCCGGCCTTCAAGGGGTGCCGCAGTCGCTGCGGGAAGCGGCGATCATCGACGGAGCGAATCCTTTTCAAAATCTCGTTCATATTACGCTTCCGATGATTACGCATGCGCTGACGATCTGCTTTTTCCTCACGCTCAACGGCGCTTTCAAGGTGTACGAGATCGTCTTCGGATTAACCGGCGGCGGGCCGGGAAGAAGCACGCAGGTCATCACGATGAACATATATGAGGAAGCTTTTTCAAACAATTTCCTGTACGGCTACGCCAGCGCCAAATCCGTGATCCTGTTCGTCATTATTTTAATATTTACGTTCGCTCAGGTGTTCGTCATGAAGAAGAGAGAGGTGGAAGCATGAGAATGATGCGGGCGGGTTCTTACTTCATCGTTGTGTTACTGTCGCTGTTTGCTGTCGTTTCTTTCTTCCCGCTCTATATGACGCTCATCAATTCCCTGAAGACGGAAGGGGAAATGTTCAGCTCCATTTTGGCTCTGCCGCAAATGTTTCATTTTGAGAACTTTTCCAGCGCCTACGAAAAAACGCAAATGCTCGGCAGCCTGCTGAACACGGTCCTTCTGTCGGTTCTGGGGATCGGCGGCATACTGCTGCTTTCCTCGCTGGCCGGCTACAAGCTTTCGCGGACGCCTGGCAAGGTGAGCGGCTTCATCTTCTTTTTGTTCATTTCCTCGATGCTGGTGCCGTTCCACTCCATTATGATTCCGCTGGTCAAGACGGCAAAAGCGCTGTCGCTGCAAGGAAGCGTATACGGGCTGGCGGTCATTTACGTAGGGCTTGGGGTCAATATGGCGATCTTCCTGTATCACGGCTTCGTCAAATCGATCCCGCGGGAGCTGGAGGAATCGGCTTACATGGACGGCTGCGGACAGTTCAGAACGTTCGGCACGATTATTTTGCCCCTGCTGCTGCCCATTACCGTCACGATCGGTATTCTTAACTTTTTGTGGATTTGGAACGATTTCCTGCTGCCTTTGCTGATGCTGTCCGACGTTAACGATTACACGCTCATTCTTTCCACGAATAAATTGTTCGGCGAGTATACGAAAGATTGGTCGCTTATTTTGGCCGCTTTAGTGCTGACCGCGATTCCGGTCATTATCATTTATGCCATTTTCCAGAAATTCATCGTATCGGGAATAGCGGAAGGCGCGGTAAAAGGCTAACGCGTACAGCTTGAAAAAGACGATTGCAGGCGCATAAAAATGAACAAGCCTGTTGACAATAAACGAATTGTGATGCTATTTTATATCGGAAGTCCCTTTTATTGAATTATTCAAAAAAGGGGCTTTTTTTCTTGAATCCGCTTTAATTAGGGGGATGAACATGTCGAGATGGAAAAATAGCCGCTACCAGACGAAGCTGTTTGTCTTGTTTATTTTGCTGAGCAGCATTCCGTCACTGCTGATCGGGACGACGGCGTACCAGAAATCATCCGAAATGCTTCACAATCAGACGGAACAGGATTTGAGCGTCATCCTCGCGCAGTTGAACACTTCGATCGAGCGCCAGATCAGCGACTTCGACCGGTTTTCGATGCTTCCTTATTTTTTGCCGGACATTTTCAATTTTTTGAACAAGCCTTTTGTTTCGCCTGAGCATTGGGGGACCGGGGAAATCAACGCGCAAAAAACGATGGTCCGGCTGATGAGCGCCTACCCGTCGATCAATTCCTCGATCAAGGGGCTGATGGTTTACGGCATTAACGGCACGCAAAACGGTTATCTCGTCAGCGGCAATTCCGCCATCAACCCGGAAGACGATGTGAAGAAGTCGGATTGGTACAAGCAGGTGATGGCCCAGGAGGGGGGCTTCGTCATTACCGGAGTCGAGGAAATCCGCCAGTTCACGGGGACGCCGTTCAATGCGATTATCGGCTCGCGGCTGATCATGGATGACGATCATCATCCGCTGGCCGTTATTGCGATTTTCATCTCGCCCGATTTTATCCCGAAAATCGTCAACTCGCTGCAGCTTCGCAATATGCAGGTCACCGTGCTGGACAAGGATCGGAATTTGATCTACGCTTCGGACGAAAAGCTGGCCGAACAGCTCCAATCGAGCGGACTGGAGCAAAAAAAGGGAACGTGGGAATCCTCCGTTTCCGAGGACTCGAACGGAAGATCGTTCAACGGCGTGTTTTTGCAGAGCGATTACTTGGGCTGGAAAGTGTACATGGGCGTGAACCGCGACGAAATGCTGCAGGGCAGCCGGACGATCCGCAATTACACGATCGCCATTGTCATTGCAATGGGCTTTGCGGCCGCTGCCGTTTCGTTCCTGCTGGCGCGCGGGCTGTCGAAGCCCATATCGAAGCTGATTCGCTCCATGCGCGAGGTGGAGCGGGGCAAGTTCTCGGTGCCCGCATCGCTCGCCCGCGAGGATGAGATCGGCCAGCTTCAGCACAGCTATGCGCGCATGGTGCAGCGGCTGGACGAGCTGATCCAGTCGATCGAAGTCAAAGAGCGGCAGAAGCGGCATGCGGAGCTGTATGCGCTCCGGGCGCGAATTCAGCCGCATTTTTTGTACAATACGCTGAATTCCATCCGCATGCTGGCGATTCTTCAGCAGTCGACGCAGATTGCCAAGCTTATTCAGTCGCTGAACAAGCTGCTTCATGCCAATATGAAGCTGGACACCGAGCTCGTCTCGCTGGAGGATGAAATCCGGCTGCTGAAGGATTACGCCCTTTTGATGGATTTGCGGTATACGAACGTGTTTGAGCTGGAATGGTCCGTTCCGGAGCGGATTTTGAATGCGGCCGTGCCCCCTATGCTGCTTCAGCCTTTGCTGGAAAATGCGATTTTTCACGGAGCGAAGGGGCTGGAGCGCAAATTGCACATCGCCGTTACGGCTGCTCTGGCGGACGAAAACCGCACGCTGCGGATTGAAATCAGAGACGACGGGAGCGGTTTCGAGGAAGGCCCGCTGCTTTTGCCGGATGAAAGCGGCGCCGATTCCTCCCATATCGGCCTGCGCAACGTCCGCGATCGCATCCGTCTGCGCTTCGGTGACGAGTATGGGCTGACTGTAGAACGGATCGAGGGGTACACGCAGGTCGTTCTTAAAATGCCGTATAAAACGATGGAAATGGAGAGAGACGATCATGTGGAATCTGCTGGTAGTGGAAGATGAATCCATCGTACGGGTCGGGCTGCGTTATATGGTCAACTGGGAAAGCTTGGGGGTCTTTTGGAAAGCGGAAGCTTCCAACGGGGAAGAAGCTTTGCGCATTATGGATGCGGAGCCGATTCATATCGTGATGACGGATATCCGGATGCCGGGTATGGACGGCCTTGAGCTGGCCAAACAGATCAAGCGGCGGCATCCGGGCGTGCAAATCATTTTCGTCAGCAGCTACGATAATTTCTCCTACGCCAAGGAAGCGCTGCGCATCGGGGCCGTCGATTATTTGCACAAGCCGACGATGGATGAGGAGGAGATTACAGCGATCCTCCGAAAGGCCGTGGCGATTTTGGAGGAGACGCAGACGGCGAAGCAGCATCTGACGGAGGACGAAAGGAACAACTATTTGCTATCCTTGCTGGACAAGTACACGCTTCCCGACAATCCGGCGCTTCCCGAGCTGCAGACGGAGGAGTACCGGCAGGGGTACTGGCTTACGGTTTTACGCAGACGAGAAGACGCGATTTCGGACGATGACGATTCCGAGCACTTGCGGTTCCTTTCGGTGCAATATTTGATCGAAGAATTTGTGTCCAAGGACTGGGGCGGAGTCGTGTTTCACCGCCAGTACCGGGAAATCATTTGGATCGCGCCGGCGGTGGAAAAGTCCAGGGACGTGAAGCCATTGGAGCGGGGCAAATATTTGGAAAGCTTGCGGCAGAAAGTGCTGGAGCTGCTGAACGTTGCGGTCATTTTCTCGGCGAGCTCCACGTACGCCCACCTGCACGAATTGCCCAAAGCGTACATGGAGTCGCTGCTCCGCCTTCCCGTCAACGAACAAACCGATAATCTGATCGTCCGCAAGTCCAAAGAACTGGTCGACAGGCATCTGCTGGAGGACATTACGCTGGCCAAGATCGCAGCGGAAATTCATGTGAGCACAGGACATTTGAGCCGGGTGTTTCTGAAGGAAGTCGGCGAAAATTTCAGCGAATACGTCATCCGCAACAAGCTGGAATACGCCCAAAAGCTGCTGCGCGAATCCAACAAAAAAGTGTACGAAATTGCTGCCGATCTCGGATACACGAACCCGCATTACTTCAGCAAGCTGTTCAAAGAGCGCATCGGAGTAACACCGCTCGAATACCGGAACCAGTAGAAAAAAATCCTTCATGCCTCGCACTGCAAGACAGCGGCGGGCATGAAGGATTTTTTGTTGTTGGCGCGCGCGGGGGCGTGCAGCGCGGCCGTGCCGGGAGAGCCCGGGGCAGGCCCCGAGGGCGAGGCAGGTCCGAGCTGCGCGGCCGTGCCGGGAGAGCCTGGGGCAGGCCCCAGCGGGCGAGGCAGGTCCGAGCTGCGCGGCCGTGCCGGGAGAGCCTGGGGCAGGCCCCAGCGGGCGAGGCAGGTCCGAGCTGCGCGGCCGTGCCGGGAGAGCCCCGCGTGCCGCCAAGTCGCAGCGCTTGCTCCAGCGGGCGAGTTTACGGCAAAGCCTGCAAAAGTGCAGGCATTTTCGAAGGAACCGTCCCGTTTTGGGGAAAAGCCTGCGAAAGTGCAGGAATTTAGCTCGTGAAGGGGCGTAACCCCCAATTTGAGTGGAAAAACCTGCACATTTGCAGGAATTATGCCGAGGCGGGAGCGTGATGTAGCAAAAAGATGTACTTTTGCAGGCTTTCCGCGTGCCGCCAAGCCGCAGCGCTTGCTCCAGCGGGCGAGTTTACGGCAAAGCCTGCAAAAGTGCAGGCATTTTCGAAGGAACCGTCCCGTTTTTGGGAAAAGCCTGCAAAAGTGCAGGAATTTAGCTCGTGAAGGGGCGGAACCCCCAATTTGAGTGGAAAAACCTGCACATTTGCAGGAATTATGCCAAGGCGGGAGCGTGAAGTAGCAAAAAGATGTACTTTTGCAGGCTTTCCGCGCGCCGCCAAGTCGCAGCGCTTGCTCCAGCGGGCGAGTTTACGGCAAAGCCTGCAAAAGTGCAGGCATTTTCGAAGGAACTGTCCCGTTTTTGGGAAAAACCTGCGAAAGTGCAGGAATTTAGCTCGTGAAGGGACGGAACCCCCAATTTGAGTGGAAAAACCTGCACATTTGCAGGAATTATGCCGAGGCGGGAGCGTGAAGTAGCAAAAAGATGTACTTTTGCAGGCTTTCCGCGCGCCGCCAAGTCGCTACGTTCGCTCTAGCGGGCGAGTTTGCGGCGCCAAGCCACGGCGCTTGCTCCGGCGGGCGAATTTACGGCAAAGCCTGCAAAAGTGCAGGCTTTCCGCGCGCCACCAAGCCGCTGCGCTCGTCCCAGCAGGCGAATTTTCCTCAAAGCCTGTGCAAAAGTGCAGGCTCCCCGCGCGCCGCCAAATCGCTACACTCGCTCCAGCGGGCGAGTTTTCGAAAAGCATCGAGATGCAAAAAGATGCACTTTCGGCGCATCTTTTCCACGCGCAGCCGGCACTGTGTTAGCGAGCGACCCGGCACGGTAAGCATAAAAACATAGGAAATGTCAAAAATCATCTATTTGCAAGAAGATTTTTCGTATTTTCAGAAAATAAGCGGTCATATTTGAACACAAAAACGCAGTTCAGGTTACTACCGGGTGTGAGCCGACTTTTTTACAATAAGTATAAAGTTGTACCAGGAAAGGATATAAACCGACATGAACAAACAAATCGGAAACGCTTTCGAAACGGAACGCTGGGGGATGTTCGAGCTTCGCCTTCAGGGTCCTCGCGCCGGCAATCCATTTACGGACATGCAATTTTCGGCACGGTTCAGCTATAAGCACCGCACCGTAGAAGCGGATGGTTTCTATGACGGCGATGGGCAGTACTGTGTTCGTTTTATGCCGGATACGCCGGGCGAGTGGTTGTTTGAGACGATAAGCAGCGAGCCGGAATTGAACGGCGTCAAAGGAATGCTGCTTTGTGTGGAGCCGGGGCCTGGCAACCGCGGGCCTGTGCGGGTCGATCAGATCTATCATTTTGCTTATGCGGACGGTACGCCGTTTTACCCGGTTGGGACGACCAGTTACGCATGGAACCATCAAGGGGAGGCGTTGGAAGAACAGACGCTGGCCAGCCTCGCGCGGGCTCCTTTTAATAAAATTCGCATGTGCGTGTTTCCGAAGCATTACGATTACAACTTGAACGAACCGGAGCTATATCCGTTTGAAGGATCGGTGGAGCAGGGCTGGGATTTTACCCGGTTTGATCCGGCTTACTGGAGGCACCTGGAACGGCGCATTTTGGATTTGCAAAATTTGGGCATTGAAGCCGATCTCATCTTGTTCCATCCGTACGACCGGTGGGGTTTTGCCCGGATGCGTCCGGAAACGGACGACCTGTACTTGCGCTATGCGATGGCAAGGCTGTCTTCGATTCGCAATATTTGGTGGTCGCTGGCTAACGAGTACGATCTGATGTTCGACAAATCGATGCAGGATTGGGACCGGTTCTTCCATGTCATTCAGCAGCACGATCCTTATCAGCATCTTCGCTCTATCCATAACTGGCACAATCCGGAGATTCATTACAGGAACGATCAGCATTGGTACGATCATGGCAAACCATGGGTTACGCATGTCAGCATCCAGCATCACGACCTTTATTTTGTGCCGGAGTGGCGCGCTCAATACAAAAAGCCGGTCGTCATCGACGAATGCCGGTATGAGGGGAACTTGAATCACGGCTGGGGCAACATTACGGCGGAAAAAATGCTCGAATGCTTCTGGCAGGGCATGGCCCAAGGCGGTTATGTGACACACGGGGAAACCTTTGTACATCCGCAAAATATTATTTGGTGGTCCCACGGGGGAACACTACATGGGGAAAGCCCCGACAGAATCGGATTTCTGCGGAAAATCATGGAGGAAGGCCCGCGTCTCGGGCCAACGCCGATCAATTTCAAATGGGATTCGGCCGCCGGCGGAATCGATGCGAACTTTTACCTCATCTATTTCGGGGCAAGCCGTCCGGCGTTCCGCAATCTGGACCTGCCGCAAGGCGTCCGGTTTACGGTTGAGCTGATCGATACATGGGAAATGACCGTTACGCCGTTCTCCGGCGGTTTTGAAGGGACATGCCGGGTGGAATTGCCAAGCAAGCCGTATCAAGCTTTAAGGATCAAAAAAGCCGAAGACAGGTGAACCTGCTTTCATCGCAAAGGGTGCGGGCCTTTTGAAAGGGGTGATGGGGGCAAAAGCTTTACAGGGTCCATGCGGCTCGGCGGCAACATGATGAACAAATCGACTAAACAGGGGGAAAAGCAGTATGAAAAAAGTAGCTTCCGTATTGATGAGCACAGTGCTGTTAGGCGGGATTTTGGCAGGATGCGGTTCCGGCAGCGGCACGAACCAGGCGGCAAGTCCGGATAGCACGAGCGCCGGGAAGCAGGCTGCGGGCGGTAAAGTCAGCATTTCGCTGTGGACGTTGGATACAGGCTGGGAATGGATCGACAAGGCCGTTGCTGACTTCAAGCAAGAAAATCCGAACATCGATGTGCAGGTGAGCAAATATGGCGTAGACCCCATTAAAGAGAATTTAAAACTGGCCGCCAACTCCAAAACGCTTCCGGATGTATGGTTTACCTGGGGCGGATCGCTGGGTTCGTTCTATCCGGAAAACGGTTTGACGATGGACCTGACGCAGGTCGCCAAGGATCATAAGTGGTCCGAAACTTACAACAAGGCTGCGATTGACATGTCCAGTTACAATGGAAAAGTGTCCGGTATCCCGATACATCTGAACGTTCTGGGCATGTGGTATCCGAAGAGCGTATACGACAAGGCCAAGCTTAAACCGCCGACCACATTCGCCGAGTTTGAATCGCAATTGCAGACACTCAAGGACAACGGCGTTACTCCAATGTCCTTCGGTAGCAAGGGCGGCTGGCACACGATGCGCCTGAGCGAGCAGCTGATCGAGCATTTCGGCGGCGCGGAGCTTCATGACAAATTAAGCAACCTTACCGCATCCTGGAACGATCCGGCGGTCGTGAAAACATTTGAAAAATTAAAGGAATATACGGATAAAGGCTATCTCCCTAAAGGCTATATTTCTCTGGACCCGCAAGAAGCGGAATCGATCTTCTATCAGCAAAAGGCCGGCTTAATCGATGAAGGCACCTGGTTTGACGGCACCATTAACACGAACGGCTTTGACGCCAACAACTTTGACGTATTCAAGTTTCCGAACGACCAGAAGCCGTCCCGGGCCTCGGTATTTGCCGAAATGCTCCAAGTCAACGGCAGCTCGACGAAAGAGAAGCAGGATGCCGCCATTAAATTCGGCGAATATTTGACCAGCGTCAAGGTAGTCAACAAGTATATTGAAGGCTATGGATCGCCGGCAACGCTGAACGTTAAATTGTCGGATAAAACGCCGCATCTGAAGCAATTGCTGGACAGCGCGAACGACGGGGGCTTCCTCATTATGGACCAGGCGCTGCCGCAGCAGGTCATCCAGAAATTTTTTGAAGCGCAGGACAAAGTCGCACTGGGCGAGTGGTCGCCGCAGCAGGCCGCACAGGAGATGGACAAAGCGGTTAACGATTATAAAAGCAAAAAGAAATAAGCCAAGCGGTATCTGATCGATCAAGCAACCAGATAACAAAAGGAGCGGGTGAGGCGGCGAGTCGCTTCACCCGCATCCCATAAGGAGGATTTAGAGTGAGGATCGGGGTGATGAAGCCTTGGCTGTTTCTGCTGCCTGCACTGCTGATTTATTTGACGGTCATTTTCGTGCCGTCGCTGTATACGCTGTATCTCAGCTTTTTTAGCTGGAACGGAGTAACTCCGGATAAAGAATTCGTAGGCTTACACAATTACGTGGACCTGATTGTAAAAGACTCCGTCTTCCCCAGGGCGCTGAAAAACAACTTGCTCTGGATGCTCGGATCGCTCGTTTTGACGATGGGGCTTGGCCTTGGCCTGGCTCTGCTGCTGAACAAAAAAATAAAAGGACGCACCTTGTTCAGGGGAATATTTTATTTTCCGTACGTGCTGTCGGGCATCGTAGTCGCCGCGGTGTGGGCCTGGATGTACAACCCGACGCAAGGTTTTATTAACAAAGTTTTGGAAGCTGTAGGACTGGAGAGCTGGACTCACGCCTGGCTGGCCGAGCCGAAGATTGCGCTTAACGCCGTATTCGTCGCGGCCCTGTGGCAAGGGGTAGGACAGCCGATGGTGCTGTTCCTGGCAGGTCTGTCGACGATTTCGCCGGACCCTTACGAAGCTGCGATCATCGACGGGGCCAAGCCGTACCAATCGTTCTGGTACATTACGATCCCGCTTTTGCAGGAGACGTTCGTCATCGTCATCGCCACGACTATGATCGCATCCATGAAAGTATACGATATCATCTACGGCATGACCGGCGGCGGACCGGCGGAAAGCACGCAGGTGCTGTCATCGTGGATGTATTACCAAACCTTTAAATTTGCCAATATCGGAATAGGATCAGCCATTTCTTGGTATCTCGTCATTATCGTAATGATTGTTCTTGTTCCTTACGTTTATTACACGACTAAAAAATCGCACTTGTAATTTTCGGAAAGATGGTGACTGAAACAATGAACGAACTGCGGGCGCACCCAATTTCCGGCGTGTTGAAGTACGCATTTTTAATATTGCTGTCTGCTCTTTTTTTAATCCCCGTCGTATTTGTCGCATTCACTTCGCTGAAATCGAACGCCGATTTGCTGAGCCATCCGTTCTACACGCTGCCGGAAAAGTATCATTGGGACAACTTTCTGAAAGCGTGGGATCAAGGCAAAATGAGCATGTACATGAAAAACACATTGATCATTTGCCTGATCAAAGTGCCCCTCGGGATTTTGATTGAAGCTTTGGCGGCTTTCGCGCTGACCCGGCTCGATTTCAAGTGGAGCGGCCCGATGTTCACCTTATTTTTGGTGGGCATGATGATTCCGATTCAGGCGACGCTCGTGCCGCTGAACATTTTTCTGAATAAGACGCACCTGGTCAGCACGTATCCGGGGCTTATTCTGATCTACGTCGGATTCGGCATCCCGTTCGGCATTTTGATTTTGCGCGGATTTTTCCGGACGATTCCGAAAGAGCTGGACGAGGCCGCGCTGATCGACGGCTGCGGAGATTTGGGCAAATTTCTCAGAGTCATTATTCCGCTGTCGATGCCGGCCATCGCGACGCTCGTTATTTTTGACTTTTTGGCCACCTGGAACGAATTTCTGCTCGCGCAAATTTTTATTACCAAAGATTCGATGAGATTGATCACTACGGGGCTGATGGCCTTCAAGGGAGAACGTTCGACGGACTACACGCTATTGAGCGCGGCCGTGCTGATATCGATGATCCCGGTGCTGCTCGTCTACTTGACGTTCCAAAAATATTTTGTCAACGGCCTGGCCGGCTCGGTAAAGGGCTAAGGCCGGCCATACCTCCTGCCCGACGCAAGGACAGAACGATGATGGCACCTGCCGCGATATTTCCCCAAGGTCAAGGTGCCTTCTCCCTGCTGGGGAAGTTCTGCTATTCCCCAAATCTTGGCCCGTGAACGGGCACATCTGCCTCTTTTCCTTCCGATTTACTCCTAATTTCTCATTGATTTCAAATAAGACGTAGCTTTGATTTGTCTGTTGAGTTAAAATTTAGTAATGAGTTACCTGAGTCCGCGTCAACATTTCTCAAGGAGGACAGATGAATTCAAATTATGTAAACCATCCTAAAGTCACTTCGGATAAAGCGAAGGTGAGCGAGCATGGTTCTATGGAAAAGTCCCCTTTACCGGCGAATTACCAAGACTTATCACAGCTGCAAATCATGCGGTTCCAGCAAACGATTGGAAATCGGGCCGTAGCGCAACTGCTGCAATCCAAGTTCACAAGGCCGCAGACCAACGTCAAAGAAACGCCGCTGCAAAGATCCGCAAATCAAACCGGAATGTCCGACCCTATCATACAACGGAAAATAAATGCAAATAATTTTAAGGACTTTTTAGAAGAGCAAATGGAACTCCAGCAGGATGTGAAGCAAGACCCTGAAATCTATGAGAAGAAATATACAACCGTCGGTTTTGAACACGAATTCGCCCAAATGACGGACGGGAGACTGCAAGGAGCTTCCCACGTCACGATTAGTGAATCTCAAGAACGCATGCCTTATACAGGTATACCGTTCGTATTGGAGACAGATGCATCCGATGCGCTTGAATTGGTAAGTCCCCCTTTTCTTATTGAAACCGTGGGGGATAAACCGATCCCCGATGCGGATGATGTGGACAAAGTAGACACCATCATTAAGGACACTTTGACCAGTCATACATCTTCTAATCCAACAGTGAGTCAGTTAATTTCCGAATTCCAGAATGATCCCGGAATCAATTTCGAATTGAAAGACGTGGAAGTTGCTTCAGGAAATATGACGCCGAATACTAAAGATTCCGTACATAAGAAAGAAGCGAAGGTGTCAAAGGATGAACTGGGGGATATTCCGTTAAAACCAAGTACGAAAATGTCCAGTGCGGATAAACCTCATATTAGTACCCAAGTGAATTTTGCTTCGGATGCGGACACTTTTAACATGCTCCAAGAGCTTCATGCAGGAAGCGGGATGGATGGTTACACAGACTTTTATTCCTCTATTCAAACTTCATTGCGAGATATGTTGTATCAGGAGGTCTTTAGTATCGAACTGGCAAGTTCAAAGGATGAAATCGATCGAGCTGTAACAAGTATACAAAAACTGAAATTATTGGTCGCCGGCAACATACATAAAAAAGTTCATCAGGAACTGCATGCGGCTAAATACGGCAAACCCAGCAGATTCAGTCTTTCCAAAAGTGCTGCGGATCAATACATAAGCACAAATGAGAATATCAAACATACCTTTATGGAAACGACAGATGGCGTGTTGAATGAATTGCAGAAAAGCTATATTACACCTCTAGGTTTGGAAAACGCGATCGGTCAATATCGCGAGGCGATTGCAACTCTAAATGAAAGTATCGATAATCTAAATAACGATATCGGGGATGATCTTGTAGCCGTTCTCATTCAAGATGCTGCAGGGCCGGTAAAGGCCCTTTCTGATGAAGCCGGCGAAGCCCTGGAGCAGTATCCTGTCATAGCGGAGGATAAAACGAATCTGAAAGTATTTTTGGATGTGCTGGCAAGAAGTTTAAGCGGTCAGATGGCATTACCGACGATGAAAAAACTGAGGGAAGCGCAAGAACATCGATATAAAAACCCCAGATCCGATAAGATGGGGCTTATCAAACAAGAGCATTCGGATGACATGGAAAGCAAGTTGAAATACGAACAGATGGCTTCGAGCCGCGTTAAAGATGTCAAGCAGGTCTGGATCAAAGATACGGTGATGAACATTGGGCTGGGTATCTTACAGCAAGGGGACTGGAAACGGGTTGAAGACGCACTGAAAAGCAGCGGCTTAAGAAAGCGGATTAAGGACTTTGAAGCACCTGAATCCCTGGAACCCGAGAAACAAATGAGAAATAAGGATTTTGCGAAAGCCGTTTTGAGCGCATTAGATCAAATTGTTTATGATATCAAGAAAAATAAATTGTCTCAAGCTGATAAAAAGACAGGAAAAGCGAAAACAGACGGCTTTAACGTTTTTATCGGCCCGTCAAGTCAACCCGACCTATTTTCTCATAATAAAAAATGGATCGGACCGCGTCAGGATACTTATCTGAACGCACAAAAAGTACAAATGCCGGAAATCTGGAAAGATAAAAGGCTGCATGTTATAGAAGTCAGAAACGATATTCATGAACGGCTGAAAAAATTAAACACGATGAACGGGGGCGATAACTAATCGGAACAACATGAAGAGCTCCCTTAACTCAGAACAATACTTGACTCTCTAGTACGTTACCAGAAGCATGCCTGCAAAGCCTCAGCGGGCATGCTTTCTTTCAGGGCTCCTTGTCCACTGCTATTTCCCTCAACTCATCGAGCAGCGCAAGCCAGATCGACGCATCGCGATCCTCTTGGATCGTCAATTCTGCTTTATTGCCAAGCGTCATTTCGTAAGTTCCGCCGTATTTTCTCATAAATCGGGACATCTAGAACTGCATTCCGATGTTCATCAGGATTTAATTCCACTGCCCCATGAGCTTGATTCTGAGAACCATACATGGCAGCAACTTCGCGGACTGTAATCACTTCTCCGGTTCTCATTGCATAAGAAATGGTTTCAGGAATTCGATTATGACGATTTTGCCCTTCCCGCATATATCCAAGAAAACGCCCTTCATCTATCCATTTATTAATGGCTTGCACCGAAACGCCAAAGATTCGGGCCAACTCGCCTGTAGTATACGCTTTAATCGGTTGGGCATGGTTTACAATCTCCGCCATAAGGTTGATCAACTCTCGAAGATCCTGTCGGTTTATGCCCATGTATTCATTACAGGTCGCTGGTGCCTCTTGCGGATAATCACAGACATCATCCATAAATCAAGCCTCCGTCCCTGTTTTGTGTGGGTTGGAGGCTTTCATTTGGCTAGCGGGACCGCAGCTTTAAGCCCTTCATGCACGTGTCCCAGGCCTGGTCCGATCCCTTCCAATCCGTCCCTCTCGGCACGATAACCGGGAATACTTTATCCAGCCTCCAATCCTCGTAAACGACATCTTCGCGATTGTCCGGGTGGAAATTCACGATTAAAAATCGCGATTTGTCGTGAATGATCGGCTGCAAAGCTGTGCGAAGCTGCCGCGCTTCTTTTTTTTTCGTTTGGGTTCTTATAAAAAGGACAGGGGTATTTTTCACAGTTTTCAAAAACCGGTCGACACGGCGGCTGATTGTTGCTTTGAACCCCGGATAAGCGTCCTGCCACTGCTCCGGGGGAAGACTGCGGGGGAAGTCATGGAAAGATTCCACGCCATACAGATTATCTCGAATAACGAAACAATCATCGGTGGCGCCAATGGGCTGCATATGATTCAACTCCATAAATCCTTGAAAACGATTCTCTATTAACCGGACCAATCCGTCTGCAGAGTCGGAGACAAACCAATCCAAAGGACCCGCATACCGGCGCAGTCCCAATCTTTTTAACTGATAAGCGGTTTGACACGTCGTCCCCAAGCTGATGCAGGCTTTATAGCTGCCCCTGGAATTGTTCCATTTCATCCTTTCACCTCCGGTACATGACCGAGTCGAGCCGCCGCGCCCGCAGCCGTTCCAAATCCGCCCGCGCCGGCGCAAGTCATAACATTAGATTCAAGCCGGACTTATTATGATTGGATTCCTATCCCCGCGCCACTTTCAAACCGATGAATAAAAACGGTAAAATGGATAAATATGAAGACAGAGCTCCGTAGTGGCGTGCACATAATCAAAGGGGGAAAAGTATGAAAAAAGCGATCGCGCTGCTTTTGGGCAGCTTATTGATGACGGGTGCCGCAACGGGCTGCACAAAAGGCGGTACGGCAGGCGGCGCCGGAAACAATATCGCCTCTCCGGTCAGCGTTACGCTATGGGTGCTGGATTCGCACATTTGGGTGGACGAGGCTGTGAGCGATTTTAAAAAAGAAAATCCGCATATCGATGTGCAGCTCAGCAAGTACGCCGTCGATCCGATAAAAGAAGCGCTGAAAGTAGCGGCCAATTCCAAGACGCTTCCGGATATGTGGTTTACCTGGGGAGGCTCTTTGGGCTCTTTTTACGCGGAGAACGGCATGACGATGGATTTGACGCAGGCGTCCAAAGACCATAAATGGTCCGAAATTTACGACAAAGCGGCCATCGATTTGTCCACATATAACGGGAAAGTCGCCGGTATCCCTTACCATTTGAACGCCGTCGACATGTGGTATTCGAAGAACGTTTACGGGAAGCTGAATCTCAAGGCGCCTGCAACGTTCGATGAGTTTGAAGCGCAGTTAAAGACGATGAAAGAGAGTGGGGTCACGCCGCTGGGGTTAGGCGCCAAAGGGGGCTGGCATCTGATGCGTCTTACGGATCAGCTTTTGGAGCATTTTGCCGGTCCGGAGCTGCATGACAAGCTGAACGATCTCTCGGCGTCCTGGAACAATCCGGCGGTAGTCCGGACGTTCGAGAGGCTCAAAGAGTACACGAGCAAGGGTTACTTCCCCAAAGGCTACGTATCCCTTGACGAATCGGAAGCCTACGACCTGTTCTTAAACGACAAAACGGGCCTAACCGTCGAGGGGAGCTGGCTGGACAGAAACATAAGATCCGACGGGTTCAAACCGGCCGATTACGGGGTTTTCAAGTTTCCGAGCGACCGGACGCCGGCAAGAACATCGGTTTTTGCGGAAATGTTCCAGATCAATGGCAAAATCGACCAGGCCAAACAGGAGGCCGCTTTGAAACTGGGCGAATACTTGACGAGCCCGCTTGTCGCGAACAAGTACATCGACAATTACGGCACTCCGGCCGCGCTGAATGTGACATTCACGGATACGACGCCGCACATCCAGCCGCTGCTCGCTATGGCGAAAGCCGGCAGCTTTTTGATCACCGACCAGGCTTTGCCGCAGCAAATCACGCAAACGTTGTTCGAAGCGCAGGACAAAGTCACGCTGGGCGAATGGACGCCGCAGCAAGCGGCGGAAGCGATGGACAAGGCGGTTGCCGATTACAAAAGCAAACGAAAGTAAAGCGGGCGCCGCGCGCCCGGTGCCCGGGCTGCCGGGCAAAACGGGAGATTTCAATATATGTCTGAAATTTGAACAAAGATATCGGTTTTTTGGTGTATATTTCCATTGGAAACCCGTTACTATGTAGGTGATTGGCATGCACGCTTGATGCCGGTCTCATTAGATTGAAAGGAGGGAGACAGTTTCACAGATTGAAAAGTAAGCGCTTACGAAATTGGGATGGGGCAAAAGGAGGGATGTTTTGACAAATGGTTGTACAGGTTCTATAGCGGCGAGCGAATCAGGGCTTGCCGCTGCAAAAACAGTGATAATGGAGGGATGATTGAATGACAAATAAATTGCGTTTCCCGGTGCGGCTGTGCGCCGTACTCATCGCGGCTGTTACCATAGCCGCATCCGGTATTATTCCGCAGCCGTCGGCTTCGGCGGCTTCCCCGCGTCAGGCGGAAAAACTGAATCGCGGCGTTGTGGCGGTCAAGGTGTCAAACGGCGTCTTTGTAAGCTGGAGGCTCCTTGGCACGGAGGACAGCTCGGTTTCGTTTAATTTGTACCGCAACGGGACGAAAGTGAATGCCAGTCCGATCACGAACAGCACCAATTATCAGGACGCCGCGGGCACGGCCTCCGCCAGCTATACGGTGCGGGCGGTAGTGAACGGCACGGAGCAGGCTGTATCCCCGGCGGCAAGCGTGTGGGGAAATCAGTACCTGGACGTGCCTATTCAAAAGCCGACAGGCGGCACGACGCCATCCGGCGAAAGCTATACCTACAGCGCCAATGATGCCAGCGTAGGAGATCTGGACGGCGACGGCGAGTACGAAATCATCCTGAAGTGGGACCCTTCCAATTCCAAAGACAACTCGCAGAGCGGTTATACCGGCAACGTGTATCTGGACGCCTACAAGCTGAACGGCACGCGCCTGTGGAGAATCGACCTCGGCAAAAACATCCGCGCCGGCGCCCACTACACGCAGTTCCTCGTCTATGATTTTGACGGCGACGGCAAAGCCGAAGTGGTGTGCAAAACGGCTGACGGCACCGTTGACGGAACGGGTGTCACCATCGGAAGCGCCACTGCGGATTACCGCAACTCCAGCGGCTATATTTTGTCGGGACCCGAATTTCTGACGGTGTTTTCCGGGCAAAACGGGAAGGCGCTCTCCACAATCGATTACGTGCCGCCGAGAGGAACGGTTTCCAGTTGGGGGGACAACTACGGCAACCGCGTCGACCGGTTTCTCGCCTGTGTCGCTTATTTGGACGGCGTGCGCCCCAGCATCGTAATGGCGCGCGGCTATTACACCCGCACGGTAGTCGTCGCTTATGATTGGCGCAACGGCAGCCTGACGAGAAGATGGACGTTCGACAGCAACAGTTCCACGAATGCGGGCACCGCCGGGCAAGGCAACCATAACCTCAGCGTAGCCGATGTGGATGGCGACGGCAAAGATGAAATCGCCTACGGCTCGCTCGGCATCGACGATAACGGAGCGACTTTGTACAATACCGCTCTCGGGCACGGAGACGCGATGCATCTCGGGGATCTGAACCCCGATCGGGCTGGTCTGGAGGTATTTCAGGTACACGAGAATACCAGCGCCCAGTATGGCGCGGAGATCCACGATGCCCGCACCGGCCAGATTTTGTGGGGCCTGCGCACAGGCACAGATACGGGAAGAGGGCTGGCCGCGGATATTGACCCCAGGTACAAGGGCGAAGAGCTCTGGGCATCCGGCATCGGGCTGTACAGCGTTACGGGCACGCAGATCAGCAGCAGCAGCAATCCCGGCTCTACCAATTTTGCGATTTGGTGGGACGGGGATTTATCCCGCGAGCTTCTGGATCACAGTTCCAACGTCGGCAAAATTGACAAATGGGACTACGCCAACAACCGGCTGGTCAACTTGTTAACGGCTTCCGGCACGAACTCGAACAACTCGACCAAAGCGACCCCGTCTCTGCAGGCCGATCTTCTAGGGGACTGGCGGGAAGAAGTAATCTGGAGAAAATCCGACAGCTCCGCCCTGCGGATCTATACGACTACCGACGTCACGACGACAAAAATTCATACCTTGATGCACGATCCCGTCTACCGGCTCGGCATCGCCTGGCAAAATGTCGCGTACAACCAGCCGCCTCATACAAGCTTCTATCTGGGCACCGGCATGAGCACCCCGCCGAAGCCGAACATCTACACGACGCCGTAATCAACCGGCGCTACAAAGGGCTGACCCACAAGCAGCATCAGCTGCCGGTGAGTCAGCCTTTTTTCGGTCGGGCCTCCGTGTGAGTGGAGCCCGCCGGAGGGGCGCCGCGAGCCCGGCCGCATCCAATGAACCTCACGCCATGTCCGGTTATTCCGGTACTCATGTGTAAAGCAGCTGTTGCCGAGCACTGCGACTTCCCGATTCTGATATCCGACTTCCGCCAATCCAAGCACAAAGCTTCCTTTGCGAATTTGCCCGTATAGCTTTCGATTAGCGTCGGTCGGCTTGCAGTAAAGTCCGATCTCACCCACCGGTTCCTGCAATTCCCGTTCGTGCTCAACCAAAGCAGCCATCGCTTCCAACAGCATCCTCCCATTGCGGAATTCGGCCTCCAGATAGAGAAGTTGTACTTCAAGTTACTTTAACGGATGAGACTACTACAGAAACTGAAAGGAAAGCGCTTTATATCAGGTTTCATTGACATTTTCCAAGCTGTAAAGGCATAGCCATGGGAGAGAGGGACAAGCGCGAGCGGGCGCCGTTGTGCGCGGTAGGGGGGCCGCGCCGCCGCGCCGTAGGGCAGCATCGCACGGAGTACGAAGCGAATGCCGCCGGGCGCGGGAGGTGCGCCGCGAGCGCAGCCGCCGCGCCGCAGGACAGCGTCGCACGGAACGCGAAGCGAACGCCGATGGGCGGCCCTGCGCAGAAAGCCTGCAAAAGTACAGTTTTTGCTCGGATGATACTCTGGAAATGGAAAATTCCTGCAAATGTGCAGGCTTTTCACCGCGAACACGGGCTCAGATTCATTTTCATCGAAAATTCCTGCACAATCGCAGGCTTTTCGCCCAAATGAACCATTTTTACGGAAAAAAACTGCACTTTTGCAGGTTTTCACTCTGACAAGCCGCCCTGTAGCCCCTTACTTTAGTGTCATAACCCGTACAGGAGAGTAGTGGGTTGAGGAAGGGCGGCTGCCTCCCCCACTGCTTCCTCTAGCGCGTCACTTTATCGACAATCTGGTTTTTGCAGGTTTTCAACGCTTTAGTGGGGATGCGCCTCTCTAGTGTACGTCCCTCAACAGTTTGCACTTTATACGAAAATAGAACGCAGCAGCCTGATTATTTTCATTCAGTGGTACGACGTACATGGGGGTTATGGGGGGAGCAGCTTACGAAAATAGAACGTTGTAGCCTGCTTATTTTCATTCAGTGGGCGACGTTCACAGCGTCAAGGGAGTTTTTGCAGCTTACGAAGATAAAACGCAGTTGACCTGACTATTTTCATTCTGTGGGGTAACATCCACGGGGTCATGAGACTTGTTGCAGGTTGTCCGGGTTGATTGTTTTGTGAGTTGTCCGGCTTCATGGCTTTCGCAGGTTTCTGCGCTGCGCTGCGCTGTGCTGAGCTTGCTGGAGTCGCGCACCGTTCCCTTCAACTCCCCGCGGAGCCATGCAAATTTTTGCCGCCGCTGAGTTTCCGCGGCAATTTCTTTTATGTTGCTCGGAACGCGAAACGAGCGCCAGTGCATGATGTCGTAAATTTATACGTCAATGTCGTTAAATTGAACTAAAAATAAAGCGAATACTGTGCTACATTTAGCAGAGGATGTCTAAATTTTATACATGGAGGAGCGATTGCGATGACTCTGCGTATTGGCAAAATCAGCTATTGGCACGTACATGCATGGGATTATACGAAGCAAGCCCAGGAGCATCCGGATACGGAAATTACCGGAGTGTGGGACGAAGATCCGGTCCGCGGCAAGGAAGCGGCCGACCGGCAGGGGGTGCCGTTCTTCGCATCGCTCGACGAGCTGTTGTCCAGCGGCATCGACGCGGTCATTGTCGACGCGCCGACAAACCGGCACAGCGAAGTTATGTTGGCGGCGGCGAGAGCGGGCAAGCACATTTTCACGGAAAAGGTGCTGGCGCCCACCCTGCGCGAAGCGAATGAAATTGTAGCCGCGGCTGACAGCAGCGGCGTGAAGCTGACCGTCTCGCTGCCGCGCCTTAACGACGGATATACGCTGGCGATCCGCGATATTTTGGCGCAGGGGCTGCTCGGAGACGTTACGCTCGTGCGTGCGCGGCTGTCGCATAACGGGGCGACGGCCGGCTGGCTGCCGGAACATTTTTTTAATGCAGAACAGTGCTGTGGAGGCGCTTTAATCGATCTCGGCTGCCATCCGATGTACCTGACGCGCCTGTTTCTGGGCGAGGCTCCCGTCGATATTACGGCGCGGTTCGGCTATGTGACCGGCAAGCAGGTGGAGGACAACGCGGTTGCGGTGCTTTCGACCGGGTCCGGCGCGCTGGGGATCGTCGAAGCGGGGTTTGTGAACAGTCAATCGCCTTTTACTATCGAGATTCACGGCACCGAAGGCACTTTGCTGTACGGAACGCCGGAGAACAAGCTGCTGCTGAGAACGGGCGGCACAGGCGGGCAGTTCTCGGATGCGTGGCATGAGGTTCCTCTCCCCGACAGAAGGGCAAGCGCTTTCGAACAATGGGTGGAGCACATCCGCAGCGGTACGTCGGCCGAAGAAAATATTCGTCTGGCCGTGGAGCTGACCAAGCTGATGGAGGCGTCTAACCGGTCGGCACGCGAGAACCGCGCTGTCCGACTGGATGAGCTCCAAGGCTGACAAGGAGGAAGCCGGTTTGCACACTGGAATCTCTTACGAAACGATGCGGGAGCGCCAGGACGCTTTGGAGCGGCTCGATCTTACCGTTCGTTGGGGGCATTACGAGATCAGGGTGCTCCGGTTTCATCTGACCTCCTTTGCTCCCGGGAAGACGGTAGCTTTTCACAAGCATTCCGAGTTCGAGTTCCATTTTATCCCGCGCGGCAAAGGGAAAGTGATCCTCGTCGACCGGTGTTTCGACCTGACGGGCGGGCAGTTTTATTTGACGGGTCCGGGCGTCATGCATTTTCAGGAAGCGGACGCGCAGGAAGCGATGGATGAGCTGTGCTTGCATATCGATATCGTCGACAGGAGCTCGGTGTATGCGAACGCGAGCGAATACGGGGCGGACCCCTGGGAGATTGCCGAAGCGAAAAACTGCGTGGACCAGCTGCAGCGCGCGCCGCTTCTCCCGGCCGAGGACATATACGAAGCGATGCCGTTCTTCCTGGAGGCGTACACCGCATGCTGCGAAAATGTTCTCGGCTCGTACACGACGATCAAGCAGTGCATCGTGCAAATTTTGCTCCGCGCGGCCCGCGCCTATGGAGCCGACCGCGCCCGGCCCGAGCTTCCTTCCCGCGATTTGAGCGTCAACCGCTACCGGTTTGCACTGCAATACATCCGCGCGAACTATGCGGGGACGTTGACTCTGGAGGATGTCGCCGAGAAGCTGAACATCAGCTCGCGTCAACTGCAGCGCATTCTCAAGGCGCACCACGGCGAGCGCACTTTTGTAGGCATCGTGGAAGATGTCAGGCTTGAAGCCGTATGCCGGAAGCTGGAGGAAAGCGAGCTGTCGATCGACAAAATCGCCATGCTCGAAGGTTTTGCAAACGCGAATTATTTGCACACGGTATTTCGCAAACGTTTCGGCATTACGCCCCAGGAATACCGTATGCGCAACGGGCATTTTAAAAGGAGGAGTCAACGATGACACGAGTGTATCGGATAGGCATTATCGGCTGCGGAGGTATCGCGAACGGCAAGCATTTGCCGAGCCTGAGCAAGCTGCAAAACGTCGTGATCGCGGCATTTTGCGATATTGTAAGGGAAAGGGCTGAGGAAGCGGCCAAAACGTACGGCCCGGAAGCCGCGAAGGTTTATACGGATTACGCGGAATTGCTGCAGGACGAAACTATCGATATCGTACATGTATGCACACCGAACGATTCCCATGCGGATATTACGATTGCGGCGCTGGAAGCGGGCAAGCACGTCATGTGCGAAAAGCCGATGGCCAAAACCGCCGCAGATGCGAAGCGGATGGCGGAAGCCGCCCGCCGTACCGGCAAAAAGCTGACGATCGGCTACAACAATCGTTTTCGCCCGGACAGCCAGCACCTGAAGGAGCTTTGCGCCGCCGGGGAGCTGGGCGATATTTATTACGCCAAAGCTCACGCGATCCGCAGACGTGCGGTGCCGACCTGGGGCGTTTTTCTGGATGAAGAGAAGCAGGGAGGGGGCCCGCTTATCGATATCGGCACACATGCGCTCGATCTGACATTGTGGATGATGGACAATTACAAGCCTCGGGTCGTGCTGGGCACCGCATACCACAAGTTATCGCAGCGCGAGAATGCAGCTAACGCCTGGGGGCCGTGGGACCCTGCCAAGTTCACGGTGGAAGATTCCGCATTTGGCATGGTCGTGATGGAGAACGGCGCGACCATCGTGATCGAATCGAGCTGGGCGCTGAACTCGCTTGAAGTCGACGAAGCCAAGTGCACGCTGTGCGGCACGGAAGGCGGCGCCGATATGAAGGGCGGCCTGCGCATCAACGGCGAAAAGAACAGCCGTTTGTTTACGACGGAGGTGGAGCTGAACGCCGGCGGCGTCGCGTTTTACGACGGGGCCAAGGATAGCGCGCCCGATCTGGAGATGAGGCTGTGGCTGGACGCGATCGACAACGACCGGGAACCGGTGGTCACCCCGGAGCAGGCATATGTCGTATCGCAAATTCTTGAAGCGCTGTACGAATCGTCCCGCACAGGGCAGGCGGTTTATTTCAACCAATAAGACCGGGGCCGTTCGGGCCCGAAGGCGAAGTTCGTTTGTGATCGACCGACCGCCGCCATGCAGCGCAGCACCGCACGCTGTGAGCTGCGCGAAGTCCGTCAAGCGGGCTGCGTTTTTGGGCTCTTTTTTACGATTTGACAAATTCGTAAACCAGGCTGTTGCTTAAGCTTGGCGTATAGTACCGCCCGGTATGGACGAAGCGCAGCAGAGGCTGATGCCTGTCCGACAACGACAGGACGATCGCCGGCTCGCTGTTGTGAATGCGGATCGTGCAGCCGGGCAAATACCGGGGAATCGTGCGGACAGCGGCGGCTACGACGGTGGCGTGATAGCAGGTGCTTTGAAAAGCCTGGACGATATCGAGTGCTTCCGCGTACATGGAGCGGCACGTCTCGGCAAACTTTTCAAACAGGTTCGCGATGCCGCATATTTGCGGCTGCTCCCCAAACGCTTCTCCGCGCAGCTCCTGCGGGTAACCGGTTCCATTCAAAGCCTCGTGATGCTGAAGCGCTATCATTGCCGACATTGCGCTTATTTCCGGGTGCCCCTGCAGCATCTCGTAACCCGCCTGCGGGTGCTCTCTGCGGCTCGCGGCCCGCTCTTTGCCGATGTCGTGCAGCAGCCCTCCGACGCCGAGCTCGAACAGTTGCCGGCTCGTATACGGAAACAGCAAGCCAATTTGCAGCGACCACAGCGCGACGTTGACCGCGTGGGCGTATAGCCGTAAGCGCTCCGGCACGGAACCGGAGGGCAGAGGGACGATCACTTTTTTTTCCGCGCACATGTTTAGCATGGCTGTCACGATTTCTTCGATCTTTTGCATGTCCAGCCGCCCGCCGGCGGCCGTCTTGTAAATGTCGCGCGTTTGACGAACCCAATCTATCCAGACGGGCGAAGCGATCAATTCGGGAAAACGTACTTCCCGGGTCATTTCATCCTCGACTACAATTTTTTCAATCCGCAGCTCGGTTAGTTGCCGCAAAAGGCAGCAGTCGAGCTGCTCGCCGGATGCGTACAGGCACGTTCCGTTTTCATCGAATACGGGACGCGCAAGCCGGCAGATGCCGGGGGCGATTTCGTTCAGGTTCACGATGTGCATGGGGCCGTCTCCTCGTTGTTATTTTGCAGCAGCTCGGCGATAAAGCCGGGCAGTTGATCTTCGGGCAGCGGACGGCTCAATAAATAGCCTTGAGCGATATCGCAGTTTAATTTTTTCAACTCCGACAGCTGTTCGTCCGTTTCTAGCCCTTCTGCGACGACCACATAATCCAGTTGTTTGGCGAGCTGGACGATGGACTGCATAATGATCGATTCGCGCGGATTTACAACGTCCTGGGTGAAGGAACGGTCGATTTTCAAGGTGTGGAGGGGCAGCCGTTTCAAATAATTGAGCGAGGAATAGCCTGTGCCGAAGTCGTCGAGCGCAAGCAGGACGCCGATCGTTTCCAACAGGCGGAGCTGCCGCTCGGCGAATTCGAACGAGGAAATCAGCATGCTTTCCGTAATTTCCAGCTCGATCGATTGCGGCTGAAGACCGGCGTTTTGAAGAATATGGTTCACTTCGCCGGGAAAAGAGCTATCGGACAGCTGCGCGGCGGAAATGTTGACCGACATCGTCGCGTCCGGGAACGAGCGGATAATTTGCAGATGGGCCGCGCACGCCTGTTCCAGCACCCATAAGCCGATCGGCTTGATGAGTCCCGTTTCTTCGGCAATGGGAATGAATTCGGCGGGCGGAATGAAGCCCATGACCGGATGCTTCCACCGGAGCAGTGCCTCAAAACCGCGCAGTTCGCCGGTAAGAAGATCGAACTGCGGCTGATAATGCAGAGAAAGCTGATCTTTGCGAAGCGCATGGTACAGCGCGTCTTGAAGCTTGTACCGCTGAAGCAAAGCCGCCTCGGAAGGGACCGCGGCCGGCATTCCGCCTTTTTGCCGAAAGGCTTGCAGCGCCGATTCGATAAACGTTTCGGCTTCCTCGCCCTGATGCTTGAAGGTCGCCGTGTCGACAAAAAGGCAAAGAGGCATATGGTTGATCTTGTACGGTCTGGTGATGACGAGCCTGAGCTTGTCGGCATAAGCATCGATTCCGCGCTTAAGCTCCTGTTCCGTGAGGCACAGGATGAATTCCTGCTCTCCGACGAACACCGGACGCTCGTCCTGAAGGCGAAAGCTCATCTCCTGCAAAATGCGCCTGCGGAAGCCATGGCCGTAAACGGCGCCGATGGCGGACAAATTGTCCAGGCGAAGCGCGATGAAAGAAAACGGGATGCGCTTTCGAATCAGCCGCCGAACCTTGAGCTTAAGCCACTGCTTGTTCGGAAGCCCGCTTTCCGGGTCGATCAGCCTGGCCGTTTTGCGCTGCGACTCGGCTTGAATGAAGTGCATAATGGAGCATGCCGCCAGGGGATTGAGCAGCAGAATAGGGACTAGGGCGTCCGAAATGAGCAGCTTCGCCGAAGGCGGCGGCAGCAGGAAGACCCATCCCACATTGGCGCCCAGGACCGAGAGCCCGAACAACGTTGGAAACGCAAATTTGCCGGACGCGCCGTATTTCATATGGATCGTGCGGTACATAAGCCCGATGGCCGCAGCCGTAGCCGCCATCATGACGCCCGAGAACGCTCCGGCCCCTCCGAGCCACAGGCGGAATCCTCCGGTCAGCACGAAGCCGATGGCGGCAGCAAGGGCTCCGCCGTAAAAGCTTCCGAGCGCGACAAGGATGCTGCGCATATCCAGCATAACGCCATCCGCGAGATGAATCGGCATATTCATCGACAGGAGAGCCGCGAAGCCGAAGATGCATCCGCAGACAGCGTGTTTGGCCCATTTTTTCCAATGGATGGCGAGGGGGAGCAGATGATTGACGAGAATGATGAATAAGGCGATATCGCCTAAATTTTTGAGCAGATTGAAGGCGATTTGTGAAGAGGACAATACGCGGACCTCCGATCGTTCGTTGGATGCTGTCCTCATTATGGAAAAAAAGTTTTTAGGAACTTGAGAGATGGATATTAGCAAAATATTAAATTATCCCGAAAAAAAGAGAAGTCCGCATTGGACTTCTCTTTTCATTGAATAAATTTGTAGCCGACTCCCCAGACCGTTTTAATATAACGGGGGGATTTGGGGTCTTCCTCGATTTTTTTTCGCAGATTAGTGACGTGGACGTCGATCGACCGGTCGTTAATGAACGAATCGATGCCGCGGATCGCGTTAATCAGCTCATCGCGGCTAAACACTTTTTCGGGCGATTTCACGAACAGCTTCATGATCTCGTATTCCGAATAAGTCGTTTCGATAGCCGTTCCGGCCATCATGATGACTCTGCGTTCCTCGTCCAAATAAATGGCGGCTTCCTTTTTCGCGGCGGGCTCGGCGGCAGGAGGATTGGGCATCATTTGCACTCTTCGCAGAACCGCTTGAATTCTCGCTTTCAGCTCCTGCATGCTGAAGGGCTTGCTGAGATAATCGTCCGCGCCGACTTGCAGAGCCTGAATGCGGGTATTGGTTTCATTTTTCATGGAAATAACGATGATCGGGGTTGCCGTTTGCGCCCGGATCGCTGAACAAAGATCGATGTCCTGGGCATCCGGCAAAATCAAATCCAGCAAAATGATATCCGGCGTATATGTTTTTAATGAAGAAAAGCCCGCTTGCGCCGTATCGGCACGCTCTACGAGGTATCCCTCTTCTTCCAAATAAAGCCGCAGCATCTCGCCAATGATATTGTCATCCTCAATGATAAGGACCTTAACCAATGTGATTCCCCCCGTTTCATAAGACAGGTACGTTAAAAAACTGTTAGTTTTGCTCATATTTTGCTAACAATTTGCCTAGTATTCATTATATATTGACGAAATTTGTAAGTCTATTATTGTTTATGTCGTTTCATCCATAAGTTCGCAGTTTCGATTAATAATTCAATTTGATTTTTCAATTCCTGCATAAAAGGCTCGATCCGCTCTTCCTCTAGAAAAGCCTGCTCCAGTTCGCTGGCCGCCTGAAATACGCCGTGAGCGGACAAAGTGGCCGCAGCGCCCCGCAGCCTGTGCGTGATCCGCCCCGCCGAATCGCGGTCCTGCTCTTCCAGGGCCTGTTCGATCTCGGCCGAAATTCCCGAGCACTCGGCAACAAGCGCTTCCAGCAGCGTAATAAACAGCTCTTTTTTGCCGTCCAGCCGCCGTAAAGCTTCGTCCGCGTCCAGAGGCAGCCTGCTGGCGGGCTCCTGCCGTTCTTCCCGGGCTGCTGCGGCGAGGGGACGAGCGGAGCGGTCCCACTGGCGGACCATCGAGATGAACTGCTCCGGATCGAGCGGCTTCATGATGATGCCGTTCATGCCCGCATCCAGGCAGGACTGATGCTGCTGCTTCGTCGTATCTGCCGTCAGCGCAAGAATCGGCAGGTCTTTGAACCTGGCGTCGGCGCGAATGCGCAGCGTCGTTTCGATGCCGTCCAGCTCCGGCATGTGCACATCCATCAATACAAGCTGGAAGGATGCTTCGTTCAAAGCCAGCAAAGCTTCATAACCGTTGTTGGCCGTAGTTACCGTGTAGCCCTGGCCGATCAGGATTTCGCGGCCGACGGTCTGGTTGATCAAGTGGTCTTCGACGAGCAGTATCGGCGTCCCACGGCCCGCTTCGGGAACTTTCGGGCCGAGCAGGGCCGCATAGTCCTCAACCGGCGCGGAGAGCAGATGCTGGATCGAGTCGCGCAGATCGATGAGGCTGATCGGCTTGATCAAAATTCGATCCGGCCTGAGCTCTTCAGGCAAAGCCTGGATGGCGTCCCGGCCGGCCAAAGAAGTGTAGACGAGCGTCCGCAGGTCTTTGCGGTCCGCTTCGCGCTTCATGCTTTGCCAAGTCTCTTCGCCGTGCATATCGCCGGCCTCCATATCGAGCATGAGCATATCCAGCGGCAGCTCATCCAGCAGCTGCATCGAGCGCTCCCACGAATCCGTTCCCGTCGAAGCGCATCCCAAAGTTTGCAGCAGCGCGATCAGATGCTCCCGCATTTGATCGTGGTCTTCGACAACGAGGACACGCTGCTGCAGGTGGACGGCCGGGTCTTTGGCCTCGTCTTTTTGCAATGGAAGCGTGAAGGTGAACAAGCTTCCTTGCCCTACTTCGCTTTCTACGTTCAGCGTGCCGTTCAGCCGCTCCAGGATGCTTTGGACAATGACGAGTCCGAGCCCGGTGCCGCTGTATTTCCGGCTTTTTGAGCCGTCAACCTGAACGAACGGCTGGAAGAGCTGGCGCAGCTGCTCCTGCGTCATGCCGACGCCGCTGTCCCGCACGGAGCCCTGCAGCCATACGGTGTCTCCGTCCTCCTCCAGCTTGCGGATGCGCAGCTCGATGAGGCCTTTTTCCGTAAATTTAACCGCATTGCTGGTCAGATTGAGCAAAATTTGATTCAGCCGGAACGGATCTCCGATATAGCGTTCGGACAGACAGCCATCGATATCGATAATCATATCGACCGGCTTATGCCCGAGCAGCACGCTCAATGTGCTGGACAGTTTTTGCACGGTTTCCCCGAGTGAGAACGGTACGGACTCCATGTTCATCTTGTTGGCTTCGATTTTGGAAAAATCCAAAATGTCGTTAATAATTTGCAGCAAGGATTGCGAAGAGGTGATGATTTTTTCCATGTAATCGATTTGAATTTCGGATAAGCTGGATTTTCGCATCAGGTGGGAAAGGCCGATAATGCCGTTTAGAGGCGTGCGGATTTCGTGGCTCATCCGGGCCAGAAACATGCTTTTGGCCTGATTGGCCAGTTCGGCCTCTTCTTTGGCCTGGAGCACCTCGATCTGCATCTTTTTTTGTCCGGTCACATCGCGAACGATCGTGGAGTAATAAAAATCTTCCCCGGCCGTCGGATGAGCGACGATCGTCTGGTGTGTCGTCAGACGTTTCCCGGTAGATGTGATCACTTCGATTTCGTGCTCCCAATAGCCTTCTTGCTGCGCTTTCAGCAAGCCTTCGGTGAACTGCGCCATTTGATATGCGCTCATGTAGCTGTTGATGTTGGTGTCGAGCGGCTCCCGCTCGTTGATTTCGAACAGACGGATGCCCGCCTGGTTGATGAAAAACATATGGCCTTTCATATCGAAAGAGGCGATGCAATCGTGCGCTGAAGCCAGAATGCTGAGCAGGCGGTTGCGGGTTTCTACGCTTTCCTTGTCAACGGTGATGTCTTTTGCAATAAATACGAAGCCTTTGGGTGAATTGTCCTTATCGGTCATGATGGTGACATTGGCATTGACGGGCAGGCGTTCGCCGCTTTGCTTGATCCAGGTCCATTCTGTATCCGTTTCCAGATTGCGCAGCGCTTTGATCACAAGCACCGAGCAGTCGGCGGCGACTTTTTCCTTCAATTCCTCCGAATAGGCGCGGGCGCGCCGCTCCAATTGCTTCCGGTCCAGCCAGAGCAGCGGCGTTTTCTTGAACAGCACTTTCGCGGAATCGTACCCGAGCATTTCTTCCGCGCGACGGTCAAAATAAGTAATGCGGAAATCAAGGTCCGTGACGATCATCGCATATTGATTTTGCCGGAAAAACGTTTCGAAAGGCTCAAACAAGTCCCGCAGCTTCTCCATCATTTCGTTGACGGATTCGGACAGCACGCCAAGCTCGTCATGCGACGGGGATTCCAGCGGTTCGATATAAAAGTTGCCGCCGGCTATTGCCTCGGTCGCGCTGACGATAGGCTTGACCCTCCGGGTCACAAGCGAATTGACCGCCAGGTATATGCCCGTGAGCAGAACCGCTTCGGTCACAAGCACGATAACGATGGTATTCCATAATACGCTTTTGACGGGAGCATCAAAGGTGGAAGTCGCGATGGAAAGCGCCAGATGCCAGCTTGTATTGGGGACGTTTGCATAAAAAACGAGACTTTTCCGGTCGTTGATGTCCACTTCGAAATGGCCCTTTTCATGCTTCAAGGCTTCTTGAATGTCGGCTGTGGCCTTGGGGAAATCCTGCAAATAGTTGGTATTCGGATTCGGGATACTGCTCGAAGATGAGTTGTACAGGCCGCGTCCTTCCCGGTTGACGAGAATAAAGCGGCGGTCCCCGGTCTGATTGTCGACCCGCAGCTGTTGGGCAAACACTTTTTGGGCGTCCAGGGCGACTCCGATTATGCACGTTACCCGGTCGAGATCGTCAAATACGGGAACCATGATCGTCACGATGTACTGGTGATTGATCAGCCCGATATAGGGATCGGAAACGGCGGATCTGCCCTGCAAAGCTTTTTGAAAAACCGGAAGACCGGAAATGTCGGCCGTCTTTCCGTCTGTTGCCGTCAACGTCCCGTTCGTGTCCACAATGCCGAAATTGGAAAAGTTTTTCAGCTTGCCCTGCTGCAATTCCCGGGACAAGTAATCGAGTCTTTGCTGCAACGAACCGATGCGCATCACAGTGGTACGGCTAATGATTTCAATTTCGTCGGTTCGGACGGAAAAATAGTTATCCAGGTTCTGGGAGGCGACCTCTACGGTGTTAAGGGTTTGCTCGACCAGTTGGTCGTTGATTTTGGCGGTCGACAGCCGATAGTTCGTAAAACCGACCAGGCAAAGGGAGAGCGTAGTTCCCGCCATCAGCATGATCATCATTTTGATATGCAGCGATAATTTCATGAAAAAAGCCTCCTCCAATTCCTCATACTTCATATATCGTCATCTGGCGCTCACAATTGAGAACAATATAAGCAAGCCGGGCCGGAGAAGTTCAGCGCTCAAATGAACAAGCAGATATAATGAGTATAAACGATTATTGCAGGGCCGGCGTCATTCCCGGCATTCCGGCGCCGGCTGCGGCATGCGGGTTTATCCGCTTTTTGCGCGTCAAGTTGGCCGTCTGACATTTGGTTTAGCACGCTAAGCGCGATTGAAATGCAGCCTGGTTTAACGTCTGAAAACATGTTCATTGCCCCGAAACCCCCGCTTCTAGTATAAAAAAGGAGGGGCTCGCGGAACGATATCACAGCAGCGCGCACCGCAAATTGGAGAGGAGCTGAACAAAGTGAGAAAGAAGGCAAGTCTGTTGTTGGCAGCGGCCGTCATGACGGCATCGATCACCGGTTGTGCGAAAGATACGCCATCTGAAGGCGCGAAGCAAGCAGCGGAAACTGCAGGGAAGAAAGAGCCGGTCACGTTGAAAGTGGAAGTGTTCGACCGGGGGAATTCGCCGACCGGGGTTACCGTAACGGACAATCCATGGACGAAATGGGTTCAGGACAAGTTCGGCAGCCCGAACAACATCAAGATGGAATACATTCCTGTGCCCCGCAGCCAAGAGGTGGACAAGCTGAACATCATGATGGCCAGCGGCGACGCGCCGGATATTGTGTTTACGTACGATATTAAAACCGTTCAAAAATATGCGGACCAAGGAGGTCTGGCGGAGCTGGACGACACGTTGAAGGAGCATGGCGCGAACTTGACCGGCTTCCTCGGCAAAGATACGCTCTCCTACGGTCTATACAAAAATAAACAATACGCCATTCCGGCGAAACGGGTGTTTCAAGGCCGTTATTCCTCGTTTATCCGCCAGGACTGGCTGGACAAGCTGGGACTCCCGGCACCGAAGACGACCGAGGAACTGTACACCACGCTCAAAGCGTTTAAGGAAAAAGATCCCGGCAATACCGGCGGCAAAACGATTCCGATGGGAATGGCGCTTTCAGCCGCTTCCTATGACCTGCTCGTATGGTCAGGCGTAAAAGGCGCGACCGAGGAAGAAAAGGCGACGCTCACCCAGCAATTGTCGGGGCGCGAGTTCCCGCTGCTGCTGCCGGGCCATAAGGATGCCGTCCGCTTTATGAACAAGCTCTATAATGAAGGCCTGGTCAGCCCGGATTTTGCGCTGGACAAGGATAAGAAGAAGCTGCAGCAGGACATTATGACCGGGAAGGTCGGCTTCTATACGGAGGATGTCGGAAGCAGCTTCGGCGATACGCCGGGCATCTATAAAACGCTGCAAAAAAATACGCCTGGCGCGAAGCTGCTGCCGATCGACACGATTTCCAACGCGGAAGGGAAATACGCCAAGGCGCTTTATCGCCCGGCGGGGATGTTCATCATGATTCCGAAGTCGAGCAAGCATCAGGCGGAGGCGATCAAATATTTGAATTGGATGTCCCAGAAGGACAACCTGTTTACGCTAATGAACGGGTTCGAAGGCAAGAATTACACGCTGGAAAACGGGCTGCCTGTCGGAGTCGATTCCGAGGAAACGAAAAATTTGATGTATAACTCGTCGGACATGGCGATTATCTCCAACGGCAGAGACTTCCAGAATGCGGACAAAAATATGGAAGCCATGGCGATTGCCACTCCCAAGGAGTACCGCAGCGATTATACGCAATCGCTCAAAATTTCCATGACCGACGGCTTTAATGAAATCCGCTTCCATACTCCGATCGATTCGGAAGCGAAATACGGCAAGACGCTTCAGGAGAAGTATGAGACGCTGCTCGTAAAATGTATGCTCGTCAAACCGGATGAGTTTGACAAAACGTATGACGCGATGCTGAAAGATTACATGAGCAGCGGCGGCCAGGAAATCGTCGACGAGCGCAAAGCGGCTTATGCGGCGGAGAAGAAAGGAAAGTAAATGAACGGACAACAGGCGGCGCGGACAAGCGGCAATGTGCTGCCGAGCGCGCTGCCCGCGTCCTGATTTGCGCATGCAGGGAGGATGCGAATGCATGGACTGCAGCTTCCCGCATGCTTTCTTTTTGCCGTGAAGTTCATCATCTGGGAGGACTTTTATGAAAGCCATCGCGTATGCTCGCCGCAATTGGCAGTGGTATTTGCTGCTGCTGCCGCCAATTCTTTATTTTACCGTGTTTAAATACGGGCCCATGTATGGCGTCATCATCGCCTTTAAGGATTACAACCTTTTCAGAGGCGTGTTCGACAGCCCGTGGATTGGGCTCAAGGCGTTCCGGGAAATATTTCGCATGCATGATTTTTATGTCGCGCTGCGCAACACCTTTTTGCTGAACGGGCTTGATTTGCTCGTTTCTTTCCCGGCCCCGATACTGCTGGCTCTGATGCTCAACGAGCTGCGTACGGGCTGGTTCAAAAAAAGCTCGCAATCCATATTGTATTTGCCGCATTTTATTTCCTGGGTCATCATCGGCGGCATGGTTTACCAATTATTTTCCACCCAATCCGGGTTGGTGAACGAAGCGTTAAGCTGGTTCGGGCTTGGCCCGTATCCGTTCTTATCGGACAAATATTATTGGCTGCTCACCTATTTGGGCACCGGCGTCTGGCATAGCGCAGGCTGGGGGACCATTATTTTTCTTGCGGCTATCGCCGGGATCAACAAGGATTTGTACGAAGCCGCCGAAGCGGACGGGGCGGGGCGGTTAGCCCGGATTTGGCATGTAACCCTGCCGGGGATTCGGTCGACGATTGTAGTGCTGCTCATATTGAAGCTGGGGGACATGGTTTCCATCGGATTCGAACGCCCCTATGTGATCGGGAACGTTACGGTAAAGGAATTTTCCGACGTGCTGAGCACGTTTGTTTATAGAGTCGGTCTGGAGACGGGACGCTACACCATTGCGACGGCGGTCGGGCTGTTCCAGTCGGTTGTCGGGCTTGTATTTATTTTGTCGGCCAATTACGCGGCGAAGAAACTGACGCACCAAAGTATTATTTAGTGAGAACAATCGGAGGGAAGGAATGTGCATGAGCCCCAAAACGGCGAACCGCGTCTTTGATCTCGTAAATACGGCGGTGATTGCGCTGCTGCTGCTGTTCAGCATGGCCCCGTTTTTGCATATCGCAGCGATTTCATTAAGCTCCAACGCCCCGATTTTGTCCGGCCAGGTGACGCTGTTCCCGGTTGAATGGAACCTGGAAGCGTATCGCCGGGTAGTAACCGATTCGCTCATGCTGCGATCGCTTGCGTTTACGGCGGCGCTGACGGTGCTGTATACGTGCATCAGCATGCTGATGACCATTTGCGCAGCCTATCCGCTGACCCGCACCGGGCTGTGGGGACGGCGTCCGCTGATGCTGTTTATCGTGTTCACGATGTTTTTCAGCGGCGGGCTTATACCGGAGTATTTGCTGGTGAAAGAGCTGCATTTGCTCGATTCGATGTGGTCGCTTATTTTGCCGCTGCTCGTCAGCCCGTTTTACTTAATTATTATGATTTCGTTCTTCCAGTCGATCCCCAAAGGCCTGGAGGAATCCGCACAAATAGACGGGGCCAGCCCCATCGTCATGCTGGTCCGAATCGTGCTTCCGCTGTCCGGTCCGGTGCTGGCTACGCTCGGCCTGTTTTATGCGGTCGGCCGTTGGAACGGATTCACGGATTCGCTGTTTTATATTACGAACCCCAAGCTGTACCCGCTGCAGCTCAAACTGTACCAAATGATCAAGAACAGCATGATAAACGATCAGCTGCAGATGGAGGGGCTGAACTTCGTGCAAGTTTTGCCGGACAGCCTGAAAGGCGCCAGCGTCATATTCGCCACAGTTCCGATCCTGATCGTGTACCCGTGGCTGCAGCGATATTTTATTTCCGGCACGATGCTCGGCGCCGTGAAGGAGTAGTGGAGGCCGGCAGCCGGGCCGGCTGGCGGGCTGCGCGAGCGCGGGGCGTCGGAGCGGGTCCGAGGCGAGGCGGCGGGCGCTGGAGCGGTGCCGGGGCGGTTCGGCCCGTCCTGTCACCGATTGGCACGACAACAAAACCGGATCAAAACCCGGACTGCTGCCTCCCCACTGCAAAAGGCGGTACGGCATCAAGACCCAGACTACCGAACCTGCTGCGAAAGACATTGCGCGGAGCTGTAGGACGATCATACAAACATCCATAGATGAACGAGGAGGAGCAGGCATGAACAATTTGTCATGGATCCGCAAGTACGAGCCGGCTATTTATTTCGACCGGAACGAGCCGTTCTTGCCGGTACGCGTCGGCGTTACTTTGTTGAAGCCGGGTGAGCGTTCCCCTTCCTTTAACCGGATGGTAGATACGTACGACCGGCGCGTCGAGACTATTATTGAATATGCGATTTATTGGGACTATGACATTCAGCATCTGTATGAGCTGGAGCATGTGTGGGTTTTCGTGGGCCAGGACGGAGAGGTGCTTGACTGCGAAGCCAGCTTTCACGGCAAATTTCTGCGGGGATTGCTGGCAGACCGCAGCAATGTTGAGGACGGTACGCATGTCCGGCTGTTCAGCCAGCCGGGGAAGCATGCGATGCTGCCCGATGCGGACTGGTTCCAGCTCGTCCCGAAGCTGTACCAATGCACATACGAAGAGGCCGGAAAAGACGGCTTGACTGTACCCGGCTTTTTAGCGGGCATTGTGCACACTGACGAGGGGATCAACCGGATGGTTGAAGCTTACTTGAAGACGCTGGCCTTCCGGCCGGCGATGACGTTTAAGCGCTGCGAATGGTCGGACGCGCACTATGTTTCGTGGCCCGAGCTGCTTGCGGAAATTCCGCAGCGCATACAGGAGCAGCTGAGTGAAATCCGCAGCCTGCATATTATGTGAAAACCGCCGCTCTGGCAGACAGAGCGGCGGTTTTTTTGGTGGGCTGTCGAAAACCCACCCGCTTGATCCGGTAGCCCAATGCTGACTGTTTTTACGCGAAGAAAGCCAGCGAAGGTTAGGTTGTCAAGAACCTCCCCACCCGCCAGATCCGATAGCACAATACTGAAACTGGTTTTTGCGCGAAGAAAGCCAGCAGAAGTCAGGTTGTCGAGCAACCCCACCCGCCAGAGCCAATAAGCACAAACTGACTGGCTTTGGGCGAAGAAAGCCTGCAAAAGTGCAGTTTTTTGCACGTAGATACGCAGGCCGCGTAAAATTCCTGCAATTGTGCAGGCTTTTCACTGACGCAGGGGCTCAAAACTCATTTTCGTCGAAAATTCCTGCACTTTCGCAGGCTTTTTGCTAAAATGGGCCTTTTCCGTGGAAAATTCCTGCACTTTTGCAGGTTTTCCCCTCGGCCTGGCCTGCCAACCCGCCTCATGCAACTCCGCTAAGCAGTGTTCTATCCCAACGTTGCGCCTCACCCGGCGGTGGGTCAGACCCCGGCAATACCCGGGTGGCTCCTTCCGGCACACTCAGCCGAGTGCCTAGGCTTTCTCGAACGATCCGACCGCCGCTCTGGCACTCAGAGCGGTGTATGGGCCGCGCGGAGCGAGCCACTTGCGCGGCCTGTTCCCCGCAACGGCTTACGGCTGCGCCTGTGTTTGCATGATACGGCGGTAATCGCCGGGCGTAATGCCGACCACTTTTTTGAAAGTGCGTCCGAAAGAAATGGCATGCGTGTAGCCCACCTGCAGGGCAATATTTTGCACCATATCATCGGTTTCGGTCAGCATCCGCTTGGCATGATCCATCCGCAGGCCGACTAAATAATCGACAAATTTGACGCCGAATTCATCCTTGAACCGCTGGCTGAAGTAGCGGCTGTTCACCGTGAACTTGTCGCTTAAATAATGAAGGGACAAATCCGGATTGCCGTAATGGGCTTCGATAAAAGCCTTCATCTCGTGCATGATGGCGGCATAACGGCCGGACTCCCGAATCAAGGCGTACTCCTGGTACCATTCGGTTAAAACAAGACGGAAGCCGCTGCGGAATTCATCGACGGTTTCCGCTTCTTCCAGGACGGTCAGCATCCGCGGGTAAAATTGCTCGCACCAAGCCTCTCTTCCCTCGCCCGAGAAATCCTCGAATTCCCGCTTGAACATATGCGTCAGGCGGCGCATGATGCCGATGATCTGATTATCCTGGTACGGATAGCGGGTCAGGTGGTCGAACAAACGGTCAAATTCCTGTTCCCACACCAGCGCGGTCAGCCTGAATTGCTGTACGATCTCTCGAATGATTTCGTAATAGCGGTAGCCCGCCTCATCATCCTGCTGAAGCAGCCGCCTATCGTAGGCGATAATCCGGTTCGTGCCGAACGACATTTTATATTGCAGCGCCAATTGCGCTTCGTCCCAAGTGCTGCGGATGTCCGGCAAATCCTTCACCTGACTGCCCAGCCCGATAGTAACCGTCAGCCCCGGCTGCTCTGAAGCCCAGGAACGGAAAGCTTCCAGCAGATGCGAAAAATGGCCCACTTCCCCGGAGGTCAAGTGCAGTACGGCCAAACGGCGGCCCGTTACCCACTCGGTCCAGACGTTCAATCCGTTTCGTTCGGCCTGCTCGCCAAGCACTTGGCTCAGCTCGAAGCGCACGAGCTTTCTTTCCCGGGAGTTGTACTGTTTTTGTACATCGGGATAGTGATCGATTTCGATAATAGCGGCCGCAAACCCCTCAAAATCCGGGTTCATCCCGTACCCCGTCAAGCTTTCCTGCCATTCCTGCGCGGCAATCGCCCGTTCGCCCGTAATCAGGTCCTGGAACAACTGCTTTTTCCGAATGACCCTGTCTTCCAGATGGCGCTTCTCGTAGAGGTTGGTCTGGTCAATCAACTTGTCGAGCGCTTTGCCGATAAAATCGAATTCATCCTGCTTGCCGCCGGAAGCCACAGCCGGTGCATGTATCGTTTGCATGCGCTCTACGATTTGCTCCAGCGGCTTGTAGTTTCGTTTTGTAGCGATGACCAAAAGGATACCGCTGCCGATAAACACAATGATCCCGGCGGCAATCCAGATGATCGATAAGTACGAAGGCCCGCCCAGCATCGGCCATGCTTTCAATCCGCTGACGAACCGCCAGCCGGTATAAGCGGAGAGGTAGTTCGTTACGATTTTGCCGCTGAGCTTTTGCTCTCCCGGCAGTCCGTTTGGCTGCGGTGCGTCAATCCGCACTCCGTCGCTCCAAATTTCCAAATGCGTAATGTCATGATTGATCATGCGCTGGGCCAGGCCGATGAGCGAATCCGCCCGCACATTGACGACGAACAACCCGTCATTCCCGAACGGAAGGAGGGCGTTTTTGTAAAGGGAAATGACCTGTTTCCCCGAGTCCAGCTCACTTTCCCTGTAAAACCGAACAGGCGACCACTTACGTTCATCAAGAGACGGCTTGGCAGCCGCTTCCTCAATAAAAGCGCGATCGGGAAAACTGGACAGCTTGTCCGTCAAGCCCGGAGTCAGCACGAGTCTGTCGGACGCACGATACAAATAAACCGAATCGATAAAAGAATTTTTGCGCAGCCACGATTTAAGCTCCATTGATGTATCGTAGAGCACAAACCCGGAGTTACCCGTTCGCGTACGCTCAAAAAAATGCTGAATCTGCTGGTTCGTGTTCACTTCTTCCGCAACGTTATATTCAATTTCTTTTAGCGTCGTCTGTATGGTATCCGTCACGACCTGCATGGAAATCCGGCTTGCTTTCTCGGCTTCCTGCTTGAACACTTCGCTGACGCAAATAACCGTGATCAGGATCATGACGGACAGGGCGATGAATAAAATGGGGGAGTACGAGAGCAGCAACTGTTTGTACCATGACTTATTCACACACGCGTCCTCCTTCGCTTAAAACCAAAACCTTCCTCCTTCATTATGAGCCGCTATGTTTTCCCTGTGTTTTCGGGATGTTAAGATTTTATTGTCATGAAACGAGTCGACGCGAGTGAAATAGTTTTGGGGAAAGTGGGAGGACAAGGCGGGACAAAGCAGAGTGGGGGAGAGCAGGGGAGGGCGGGGATCTTTCACAGATTGTACAAACAATTCAGTAATTTTCGACAAAATTCGCTAAATACAATAATATACAAAATAGGTATAATGATGAATGCTGAATTCTTTGCATAATTATATAAAAATGGGGTGTTTTTTATTAAAAAAGCCAAATGAAGATTTTTAATTTATGTACAATTTTTTAAAAATCATTGTAAATAAAAGGAGTGTAAAGATGCAATCCTATAAGAGACTAACTAGGCAATTATTCATGCTTTCATTAATCGTAATCTTCGTGTTTGTAAATTCCGGAATTGTAGCGGCGCAAAATAATAAGACATTACCAATTCCACTAAGTGAAGAGATTAAAAATTATCGCAAACAAAAGCCGACCGAACCTAATGTCAAAGAAGAAGCAAGTGCTGAAAAAATGGATTCCAAACAAATTAACAGTTTGGAAAGAAAAATTCCTGAACTAATAGTCAAGTTTAAAGATGAAACAAAAGCTGAATCCAGTAAAACAAAAGTGATGAAGAAGTTTCAATTAAATGCGCTGGATACAATAGATAAAAAGAAGGTGAAAGGAAAATCGAATAAATTCAATAAGAAGACTGAGTTACTTTCACTTGACGAACAAGAAGATATTAATAAGTTATAGAAGAATTTAAGAAAGATCCTAACGTAGAGTATGCACAAAAGAACTATAAACTGCAAACTACCGTCGCGACGTCTGATCCGTTATTTAGTAGTCAGTGGGCATTGTTAAATAGTGGACAAAATATATCAGGGCAGAGTGGCTATTCCGGTATTGACTTAGGAGCGACAAGTGCGTGGGATATCACCACTGGGGATTCTAATGTTGTAGTTGGTGTACTTGATAGTGGTATTGATATTACTCATACCGACTTAAAAGATAATATATACATAAATTCGAAAGAAATCCCTGGGAATGGCATTGACGATGATGGTAATGGTTATGTTGATGATATAAATGGCTATGATTTTGTAAATAAAGACAACACGGTTTTTGATGGTGATTCATCTGATATTCACGGCACACATATTGCTGGAATAATCGCAGCCGGAACAAATAATGAAGGAATTATAGGTATTGCACCTAACGTTAAGATTATGCCTCTTAAATTTATTAACGGCAATTCCGGTTATACTTCAGATGCAATAGAAGCAATCGAATACGCAAAAACAATGGGTGTAAAGATAATAAACGCTAGTTGGGGGGGATTCGAATACAACCAAGCATTGTTAGATGCTATGCAGAATTCGGGTATTCTTTTTGTCAGTGCTGCTGGTAACAATGGCCAAGACATATCAAATAGACCCTTTTACCCTGCAAGTTTTAATATTCCTAACAATATCTCAGTTGCAGCAATAAACAATAAAGGTTCATTGGCCCAATTTTCTAATTATGGAACGGGAGTGGATATTGCAGCTCCTGGTGTTAGTGTCATGAGTACATTACCTAATAATAAGTACGGCTTTTTAAGTGGTACATCAATGGCAGCTCCTTTTGTAGCTGGGACTGCAGCATTACTATATTCCAAGGAGCCAGAATTAAACTACCAAACTGTAAAAAATAGGATTATGACAAATGGTTTAAGGCTCTCAACGTTGGTTGGTAAAGTTAATAGCGAAACAATGATTCAGGTTAATAATAGTTTAACTAATTCAGGAAATCTGCCTTATACGTTCAGGGATGACGAATCAGCAGATAGAGATGATTTATCGCTAGAGCAGCAATTGGTAGAAAACGGAATTTTGAAGTTAAAAACCATACCTGCTATGCCCGACTCCATGTACCCACAGCCGATCTCAGTTACGGGAGCAACTTATGGCGTAACAGAAACAACTTATCAGAGAACTAGCGCTATTAGTTCTCAAGCAACACCATCATTAACTATCAGCAATTTGAATGCGACATCTATGACTGTAAATGCAACATTCCCAATATCCGGACAATACGGAAATGGTTTATTCTACTATGATTATAAAAGGGAAAAATGGTACGATATTTCCGGAACTTGGTCTACAGCAAGCGGTACATATAACGTAAAAGACTTAGATCCTGGATCGATATACCTAGTGCAGTTAGTATGGTACACGGATAGCACAAATTCTTGGAATAGGCATGAATTATACCAGCAACCCAAAACACCTTATGATGGCCCAGAAGTATTATATCGAAAAGACGGTAGTTATGTTTTTACAAATCTTGAATCTTATGATTTAAATGTCATTAATTCAAGTAATCTCACGAGATGGTTAAATCATTTGGATGCTGCATACCTATCGTACAAAGATTTAACGGGAACCCCCCCTTACACCGGTCAGAAGATAGAGATCCGATCAACACGTAATGATCTCGGTGGAGCATGGGCTTGGGCAGGTAACCCGATTTTATGGAGCCAACCTTGGATCAAAAATCAGCTTTTGATGCGAACTATTATGATGACTGGTCCTTCGGAATTCTTATAAAACGGATTCGCAATGGAGTTATGATAAGACCTTTGCAGTAGGTAAGTATCATAACGATGCGCTTACCTATTGTTTTATACGACTTAAGGAAACTATAGGGTGGCAACCATTTAAAGACACTTTTAGAAACCTAAGCAAGATGCCATCTAGTCAGCTTCCCGCATCAAATATCGGTAAGTTTAATCTTTTCATGAGTACTTTGAAGTATTACTCTAATTATGACGTTCTTTCAACATTTACTTCCTCAGAAAAACAGTTAATTGGTAATGCACTTGGCGGTGTTGTTGCTTATGATGGATCTAATAATATAGCTAAACCAGATTGGTATAAATTTACTTATAACGATCCATTTGGAGAAAGTGTGGATGTATATCTTTCTGACATTGGTGGAAGTGCCGGAGAAAGTACGAAGTCCATTAAAGCAATAGCAAAACGCAGTAGTGAAACACAGTGGAATGAATACTTATTAACTAGTGGAAGTTGGTATAGTACTGGAGCCGTCTACGCTGGTGCACCTGGGCAAGCTGGAGGTATATCGGTAGCATCGGTCGAAACAATGGCGCTACCCAGTATCAAAGATATTCAGCAAGCCATTGAAGACAAAAAGAACGAACTAATTACTATGTTTTATGATAAAGTCGGAATTGATCCGTCTGAATTAACGGACGAAGATAAAAGGATGCTTACTCTAGGTATTGCTTATGGAGTAGACGATAATGTCTATTTTGGAGCAGCCCAATGGATATCACGAAAAACTGCGCCAGAAGATAACTACTATTACATGCGAGCGAAGGCATTTACGGATACTGTTTTTACTGCGGCATATACAATGGCTGCGGCGGGAAGTGCCGCGGCAGCAGCTCAGGCTTTAATTAACTCTGGTACGATGGGAGCAATGGCATTAGCGGCTAGTCCAACGGGTGCTGGCGGTGCTGCCTTAGGAACAGCTGCTGTAGAGGAATTAGCAAGAGCAGCAGCCATGTCTGGAGTTTCATTCATATCGGGTAAGATGGCTGCTCGATCACAAGGGATAGTTAAAGCTAGCGTAGCTAAACTTAAGGAAACGCTCGGATATAAGATTCGAAATGTTGCTGATGACATTCTTGATCGGATGGAAGCAGCAGGAGGACATACTTAAAAAAAACATGTTTCTATGACAAATAATGAATTAATAAATAGAGCTGTTACAGAAGTAGAAAATGTAACTTCTTTTACTGATAAAAGTACTGCGATAAAGGCTGTCCAACAGAATCTTCGAAAAAATGCAGGAAAAATTGAAACTTATTTAAATGATTCCTCAAATCAAAGCTACCTTATAGTCAACTGTTCTCATAGTTACGAAATTGGATACGGTGCGCAAGCAGGTTCTCAGCATATTACTTACGGTTTAACACAGTCTAGAATGTTTATAGTAAAAGACTCAACAATGGAGTTGGGGTTTAAAATTATTACCAGTTATCCTGTTTTTTAATTTCTAATTTTAGTATTTTGTAAACACATAAAATATAGCAGGTAAGGTCTAATATGACTTTACCTGCTATATTAAGGGGAAATATATATGACGATAAGAATAGAATTTAATAATCTCTGGACATACGATACTTCAATGCCCTCAAAAGAAAGAAAAGGAAAAGGAGGAGAGTTACCAATTGAATTTTTAAATGACACTGTTATGACCCATGTTCATGGGGAATTAAGCATTAAAATATCAGGAAGAGTAGTCCCACATATGGGAGTAGCTTCAGCAGATGATGTATGCATCGGATATTGGATTGAAATGCTTACAAAGATGCTTAAGTCATTTAATATAGGACATAAGATTTTTATCATAGAAGGGGGAGAACAAGGAAAACCGGCATATAAATTTGAAAAGCAAGATGACAATATTTATCTTTCAATTATAGAATCTATACTCGGTGGTAAGGGTGACCCTAATTGGATTCATGTAGAGTTCAGCTACCCAGACTTTATAAACGCATTTAATGAATTCAAAGAGTCTTTTTTAAAAGAAATCATGAAAGAAGCACCAAATATTTTTTCTCACTGGCATGCTAAATTTTCTGAATTTTTATGAAGAGGTACTGATATCAACAAGAGTAATTTTCAAACGATAATATACTTTTTTAAAGAATATCTAGATGGAATTAACGGCGGTGGAACATTCTCAATTGAACAGCTAATAGAATTTTTCGAAGAATTGGAAAAAAATGGTATTAAAACAAACATAACTCAAGAATTAAAACTTGCAGAGCTAGAGATGAAGCTAAATGATTGGGAGGTTAATTCGGAAATTCAAGGTTTATATAAGAAATATGGAAAAAATAGGACAAAAAATATTATCGGGAAGTTATTAAATAAGTTTCCCTGATGATCCAATAAGAAGTATAAAAAAAATGCCTAGTATGGGCTATTTCGGACCAGATGATGTAGATATTTTTGATTGGACAGACATATTTAAAATGCTGTTGAAAGAATTGCAAGTTTCAAATTTCAGCTCTTTCAATTATCAAGTACCAGAACAAGGAGGTCCAGTATATCATTTTACTCGTCAAGGAAATATGATTTATAGTTCAATTTTGAAGTCCGATGTTACCGGCGCTAAATCAAATCCTTACTGGCAAAATATACACTGTTTTTATGATGATCTGGTAGAAGAAATTAATAATTTTTATAGGGGTCTTTACTCAGAACTGAAAAAACAAATACCAGGAGAAGTAGAGAAACTATGGGAGAAACGAGGACCTGATAGACTACAATGATACTTCTTCGAGAGTCCATGACGAATGAGATGAGATACGAATTTTGTTAAAGAACTACGGTCCTGATAAAGTAATTTGGGATATAGATGATTTATCAAAAAAGCCCCCTTGGGGCGATAAGATAAGTACTGATATCACAAATTTATCTGATTATTTCGTTACTAGCGAAGGGAAAAACTTGTTTGAAGTTATGGTTAAAGCCATAGAACAAGCCAATCAACGAAAGTGTAACTTAGAAATCGAAGGTCTATAGTTTGTAATTCGTGGGTGTTGGATATTAATAAACACCCTTTTCTTTTGACCTAATCCAATGCTTGATTTGCACGAGTTGAAAGGACATAAAAAGAGATCCGAATATTGATGTGGGTTTTTATATTTTAACTTCTTTTCCAATATTCTAGGAAAGTGGGATTAGCGTGGCAAAGTTACTTAATTCCGGGTGTAAATTTTGAAGAAACACTCGAGGTGGTGAATAACTATAAGAATACTGAAGATGAAGAACATATTAAAGGACTTTTAAGGGAAGTAGAGTTGTTGCTTGAAAAAGAGGAATGGGATTTTGTGAAGGAATTTGTCAAAACTCACGGTATGCGGGTTTTAAATGCTGATAAACCTAAATTATTGATTGAAGTTATTATACGGGGGTTATCATAAAAAATTTTGCGATTCTTTCTTTAGATTTGATTCTCCATGTTCGCAGATATGTGAGCATGGAGAGTTTTTTCTACATGGATGAGAAATGGTTAAACAATGCATTAATTTGAGACTGTCAAGAAAAAATGTAACCTTTGAAATGCGAATCTAGCAAACGATAGTGCCGCGGCTTGATCCGGAGCCTCTTTAAAACCAAATACTATAAATATGTCCTTGAGATTGAAGAATGTAAGCGTCAAACCAATCACACCTGTTCGTAAGCAGAGCAATCCCTCATAATGAATCCATCATGTCAATGCTAGAACGCAAAAGTCACTGGCCAAGCGCAGAAAACCTGCAAAAATACATCTTTTTGCTCATGGATGCGCCGGCTTCGAAATATTCCTGCAATTGTGCAGTTTTTTTTGCAAATAATTGAACCTGGGGCCCTCCTGATCGGAAATTCCTGCACAATTGCAGGCTTTTTCTCCAAATGGGCCATTTACATAGAAAAAACCTGCACAATTGCAGGTTTTTCCCAATGCGCGCCTCTCACGACGCGCGTTGCGGCGCTGCCCGGCGGGTGGGCGTGTCGCCCAGCCGGCCTCTTCACAAAGCCGCGGCTGCGTAAAAGTTGCCGCGCGCCGGTTTTGCCGCGCCGCGCAGCTCCCCGCGCGCGGTATTGCGCTGCATGCCGCCGGCCTTGCCCCGCCCGCAGCTCCCCGCGCGCGGCTTCGCATCGTCGCCGCCCCGCACGCGGCTTTCACTCCTCCGCTTCGGAGAAGTGTTCCTTGCAAAAAGCCGCTACGACGGCTTCCTCGTCGTTTTCCAGCTCGAAATCAAGCAGCTGCTCCGTGCTTTTTTCAAAAATCTCGTGCTTCACGATGCCCTCCCGGCTTTCCTCCACGCTGTAAATGACCCGCACGTACAGGCCTTTGTCCGTATACAGCTCGTCGTCTTCCGGAACCTCGATATCGATCAGGAACTCGTACCGCTTTCCGTTCAAAATGCCGAATGGGTCTTTAATAAATTCGACCGTATATCCGGTAATGGTCAGCATAAATGTTCATCTCTCTTCTATTCAAAATGATTCCTGCAAAAGCACGCCTTCCGGCAGCAGCGCTTCAACGTGAGCGCGCAGCGCTGCCGATTCGTGCAGCTCCCCGCCTAGTATCGCGATAATCCCGCTATCCTCGCGGGTACGGATCAGGCGGCCGATGCCCTGCTTCAGGCGCAGCAGCATATAGGGCAGATCCACCTCTGCAAAAGGGTCCGCCGCCGCCTGGCGCTTCGCCATAAAGACCGGATCGTGCGGCGGAAAAGGCAGCGACCACACGATTACATTGGACAGCGACGGCCCGGGCACGTCCAGCCCTTCCCACAAGCTGACCGCGCACAGGATGCTGGGCTCGTCTTGCTGAAACGCCGCGATCAAATGGCTGATTTCGCCGTCTCCCTCGAACCGGAAGCGCATATCCGCACACTCCGGGAAGCAGGCGATTTCTTTTTTAAAACGCTGCAATTCCTCCTGTGTCCGGAACAGGATTAAAGCTCTGCCTTCCGTACGCGCCAGCAATTGTGCGGCGGCTTGCATTTTTTCCGCGAACGTCCCGGCGCCCGAAGGCCATTTGGGAGCGATGACGCTCATTCGCTGCCGGTAGTCGTATGGCGAATCGACGGTGAAGGACAGGTAGCGCTTGACGCCCAGGCTGTTCACGACAAAGTCAAAGGAGCCGTCGACAGACAACGTAGCCGAAGAAAATACGATCGGCATCCGGGAAGCGAAGACCCGTTCTTTCAGCACTTCCTTTACCGTTCTCGGCATGATGACGAGGGTGAGGCCGGTTATGCTTTTCGACGCCCAGCAGATCGGATTTTCCTTCTGCCGGAACAGCTGCAGCGCCTTCTGCATCATCTCCATATGCTCTTCGACGATGCGAAGCTGATAGTCGTCGAGCGTGAAAAGCTCACTCTCAAACACAAGCTCCTCCTCGATGGTCGCGAGCAAAGCGCAAAACAAATCGATCTCGCGCAGCAGCGAATCGCTGACCTCGATCTGCAGCAGATTCGAGCCGGCTATCGGCTTGCACTGGCGTTCCAGCAGAGCGAACAGCGACTCGCTTTGCTCGATCGCCTCGTCGATCCGCATAGCCAACGACTCGCGGATCTCCCCTTTTAACAAGCGGGTGATCAGCTCTTCGAAAGCGGCATGCTTGAGTTTGTACGTCAGCGCTTTTTGCGCGGCGGATTCCAGCAGGTGGCCTTCGTCGAAAACGACGGCGCAGTGGTCCGGCAGCAGCGGCAATTGGCCTTCCCGGCGCCGTCCCTCATACGTCCACACATGCTCCATGTAAAAATCATGCGAACAGACGATCAAGTCCGCAGCACGCCTGTAATGGTCGCGCGACAACGTTTGCCCGCAGCGGTGCCGTTTGTCGCAGACGAAGCAATCCTGGAAGGAATCCCAGCCGATTCGGTTCCAAGCAGTATCGTCCATATGCGGATAGTCCTTCCGGTCGCCGTAGGCGTAGAACGACTGCAGAGCCTCGTAAGAATGGACGAAATCCGGCAAACGGTCGTAAAGGTCTTTGTACAGCTCCACGTCCTCGTACCCGAACCTTGCGCTGTCAAGCTTTTGCAGGCATACGTACTGATCGGGGGATTTGGCCAGCCGCGCATCAACCGTCAAATTCAGATGCTGCGCCAACTTGGCAAGATCGCCCTGCGGCTTGACCAACTGCTCGATCAGCGATTCGTCCGCACAGGCGATAACCGCCGGTTTTTTCATATAGCGCGCGTAGCAGATCGCATACAGCAAGTATACGAGCGTTTTTCCCGTCCCGACTCCCGCTTCTGCGAAAATCGTCTGCTTCTCGGCAAACGCCCGTTCCAGCTGGAACGCCATATAAATCTGCTCGTCGCGCACCTCAAAGCCGGATTCCGGCAATATATCGTAAAACACATCCGCAACCCATTCGCCCACCTGCTGAATGAAAGGCTTGGAATGCTCATAAGTAAAAGGATACCGCTCCACTGTGGCCGTGCCTCCATGATCGAAAGTATGAACAGTATATTATCACATGCTGCCGCAATAAAAGCAAAGAAAATAATCAATCACCGTTCATACTCCTGCGAATGAAGGCGCCGAGCCTTCCCGCTTACAGCTTTCCGCCGCTTTGTTTGACCTGGGCCGTGCCGTCCGGGCGGCCGGCAATGACCAGATCGGCCATTTGGACGAACAGACCGTTTTCAACGACTCCCGGGAGCATATTGAGCCGGCTGTTCAATTCGGAAGGGGAATGGATCGCCCGAAAACGGCAGTCCAAAATATAGTTTCCGTTATCTGTAACGAACGGAGCTTGATCCGACTTCCGCAATACAGGCGTGCAGCCCATGCCTTCAATTCGCTTGGCGGTAAGCTCCCAGCCGAACGGAACGACCTCAACCGGCAAAGGGAATGCCCCCAAAGCCTGGACCATTTTCGTCTCATCGACGACAACAATGAAGCGGGCGGAGTACGAGGCGATCATTTTTTCCCGCAGCAGCGCTCCGCCGCCGCCTTTGATCAGATCGAAACGAGGGTTCACCTCGTCCGCGCCATCGATCGTAATATCAAGCGGAGCGGTAATTTCGGAAAGCTCCAGCAGGGGAATTCCCCATTCGCGGGCCAGCCGCTCGGTTTGCTTCGAGGTCGGCGCAGCCTGGATGCGCAGCCCTTCTTTCACCCTTTCGCCGATTCGGCGAATAGTCCAATAAGCGGTTGAACCTGTACCGAGTCCGATCCGCATTCCGTCTTGCACGTATTCCGCGGCTTTCTCGCCTGCAGCTTGTTTCCCGTCCATAGTTTTGTCCTCTCCTTTGATGAATTCCTTCCTTAATTATTGTAGCCGTTCCGGAGAAAATATTTCACCCAGCGCGAAGGTGTCCCGTTTCGCTTTGGCATGCCGGATCAATTGAAATCATGTTCATGATTGTATTTTACCTCTTCGGCACAAGTTTTGCTCAATTATCTTAAAATTAAAATATTTAATATTGAGATAAATAGGCGCCGAGCAGACGGTGGAATTTGTTCCACCGAAGCGAAAAAGGCGAACTTGTTCAAAAGAGAAGGATGCAAAGCCACGGGGCAAATTTTTACGGGGTTGGTCAATTCTATGGCGGGTCCGAAGCGGGACAAAAGCGCGGAATGGCCGTGCAGCGTTCAGATCTGCACGGCCAAAGGATCGGTTGATTAGCTGGCGGATGAAGAAACATCGCCTGTTGTGATCGGGTTGCGGACGATTTTCACTTCATAAAATGTAATTTTGTTCGAAATGATGTATTCAGGTATGGTCCGATGGGAGTGGGATTCCCGGAAAGCATCGCTTTTCGTCCAGGCGTTAAAATCTTCCTTGGAGTTCCAGCGCGTCACGACGCTGACTTCATCGTATTCCTTCATGCTTTCCGTCAAATGCACTTCCAGGCCAAGAAAGCCTTCCATATATTCGACCTTGCCTACCTTGTCGAAGCGCTCGATCAGTTTGTGAGCCTCGCCTTTCCTGATTTGCGAAGTGTTGGTTACGATAATCATGGATAATTCCTCCTTGGGTTTGGGTTTCATTGGAATAATAACAGGGTAGTCGTCTTCGAACTTGACCCTAGCATCAATGTGATAGACTTCCTGCAAAAACCGGCTGGTCAACATTTCCTTCGGTTCACCCGTTTGAACGACCTTGCCGCGTTTCATGGCAATCATGTAATGGCAGTAAGCTGCCGCCTGCTGAAGATCGTGGAGCACCATTACAATGGTAAGCTTGTAGTCCCGGTTAACCGCCTGCAGCATCTCCATCACATCCAACTGATGGGCAATGTCCAGATAAGTCGTCGGTTCATCCAGCAGGAGAATATTTGTTTGTTGAGCCAAAGCCATGGCGATCCGTACTTTTTGCTGCTCACCTCCCGATAAAGTATGAAACATGCGGTTTTCATTTCTTGCGGTGCCGGTCACTTGAAGCGCCCAGTCCACGATTTCATGATCGGCCCGGCTCATGCGGTCAAACAGCCGCTTGTAGGGCGAGCGTCCGTATGCAACCAGCTCCCTGACCGTTAGTTCGGGCAGCTGCTCTTTGGATTGGGTAAGCATGGCTACCGTTTGAGCGAACTGCAAGGAGCTGTAGGCTTTAATGGATCGGCCGTATACGTCGACATCTCCGCTGTCCGGCTGCTGCAGCCGGCTGATGATTTTGAGCAGTGTGGATTTTCCGGAACCGTTCGGGCCGACGATGGCCGTCATTTTTCCGACCGGGAACGACACAGACAGATCGTGCAGCTCAAAACCTCCGAGAGCTAATTCGATTTGCTTCGTTTCGACAGCGCTCATCCCGACATTCCCCGTTTCTTCAGCAAGTATAAAAAGAATGGCGCACCCAGCACGGCCAGCAGAATACCGACCGGAAGCTCGATAGGGTCAAAGGCCGAACGGGCCAACGTATCGGCAAATACGACCAAAACAGCCCCGCCCGCAACGGACAATGGGAGCAAAAAACGGTAATCGCCCCCGACCAAAAGCCGGACGGCGTGAGGGACCACCAAACCGACGAAGCCGACCAGGCCGGCGACACTGACGGCGGCTCCTGCCAGCAGGGAGGAGAGCAGAATCAGCAAAAACCGCTGAAATTCGACCTTCTGTCCGAGCAGTTTGGAAGCATCGTCTCCAAGCAGCAGCAGGTTGGCCGGTTTAATGGCGAACAGGGACAGCACAAGGCCTGCAATCGCATAAGGGGCCATGAACGATAAATGATGCCAGCTTTTGCCGTTAAGACCGCCGGACAGCCAGGGGAGGACAGCTTGCACCCTGTCGCTGTAAATCACCATGAACCCGTTGGTGATGGCGCCCAGCAGCGCGTTGATGGCAACGCCGGCCAGCACGATTTTCAGCGGTGAAGAGCCTTTGCTCCAAGCCAATAAGTAAATGAACACCGATGTGGCGAAAGCTCCGGCAAAAGCAAGCGCAGGCAGCAGGAAGCTGAGCTGCGGAAATACGATCATGGACATGATCGCAGCCAGTCCTCCGCCGGCGGACACTCCGATGATGCCCGGATCTGCGAGCGGGTTTTTCATGACGCCTTGCAAGAGCGCGCCCGATGCCGCAAGACAGGCTCCGACGAGCAGCCCGATCAGCACGCGGGGAAGCCGGAGGTTCATCACGATTTTATGCTGAAGCGCCCCGCCGGCGGAGGTAAACACCTCCCAAATTTCATGAAGCGAAATCGGGACGGAGCCGTAAGTGAGGCCATAGAAAGTAACGGCAAGCAAGAGGACGGGAGCGATAACGAACCCCCATTTTCGGCGAAAACTACGCTGCTCCAGATTCATAGGTTTATTTCACCGACTGCAGCAGCTTATGCAAAATTTCAAGCGATTCTGTCACTCGCGTTCCCGGGTTCGTTCCGAACAGATCGGCGGGAAGTACCTCGACCCGGTTGTTTTTGACCGCATCCAGGCTGCTCCAGGCTGCATGTTGCGACATTTCCTTCATGAAGCCTTCTTTTACCTGATCCGGGTTCGTATGGCTCATCAGCAGCACGAGCTGCGGATTCGATTTTACGATTTTTTCCGAATTGAGCTGCGCGTATTGGGGGTAGCTTTCCAACTTCGGATAATCAGACGCAATATTGTCCCCGCCGGCCTTGGCCAAAATATCCCCGCTTAACGAATTGTTCAGCGCAGCCATATACGTGCCGGGAGCCCCGTAGACGAGCAGAACCCGGGGCTTGGGAGCGCCGTCCTTGGCCGCATAAGCTTGCAGCTTTTCATCCATTCCCTTGATGAGTTCGGCCGCTTTGGTTTCTTTTTGCAGCAGCTGCCCGATAAGCTGAATCTGCTTCTTAATATCGTCAATGGAATTGGCCGACGAGAGCACGACTTTGGCGCCGAGAGACTCGACGGACGGTATATCCTTGCTGTTCATCGGATTGTTGCCGAGCACGACATCGGGGCTGAGCAGGGCGATTTTTTCCAGATCGATACCGTGGGCGGAGCCGATCGGCAAAGCTTTTTCCGCTTCTTTTACCCACACGGGCGAGGTGGAGGCAGGTCTGCCGACTACTTCGGCCCCCAGCGCGTATACAATATCCAATTCGCCGTTGCTCAGCGCAGCTACTTTTTTCGGCACCTCGCTAAATGAAACGCTTCTCCCGGCAAAATCCTTGACGGTCACCGCTTGCGAGGCGGAGGATGCCGCAGCTGCGGATCCTTCTCCGGAAGGCTGCCCGCAGCCCGAGAGGAGCAAGAGCGCTAATATGGGACTTAAAAACGCTGTATTTCTCAAGAACCTAATCCTCCTGTCATTGCTGCAAAAGCTCCCCATCCGCCGGAGCCGATCGGCACCTATGAGGATGAAAATGGGGGCATCGCCAGTTATTTTCGGGGCAGTTCGCCGATCAGCAGCATCGGCCGTTCGACTCGCCCCGCTAGAGTTAGCGCTTCTGCTCGGCAATTCCGCAGAAAACCTGCAAATGTGCAGCTTTTTGGCCCACTGATTGCCTTGCAGCATAATATTCCTGCAGATGCGCAGGCTTTGCCGCCTAAACCCGGGCTCGGATCCATCTCGGGCGAAAATTCCTGCACTTTTGCAGGCTTTCTCATCAACTCTGCCGCTTACGCTGTAAAAGCCTGTTGAAAAACCCCGCGTCAGTGGCGATAACTACAATCTGCCCGGCTGCTCGAAGAAAACCTGCAAAAATACAGGAATCTGCGTCCTTGATCGCTGGCCACGAACAATTCCTGCAAATGTGCAGGCTTTTCAGCGGGGACAGGGGCTCAGGCTCACTTTCAGCAAAAATTCCTGCACTTTTGCAGGCTTTTCGCTAAAATAAGCCAAGTTCGGAGGAAAAACCTGCACTTTCGCAGGTTTTTTCCCTAGCACGATGCCTCCTGGCCATTTGTTCAGTTCCGCGACCTCACAAGGAGGTGTGCGCCCAGAAAAAGCGGCTGTCCCTCCAATTAGGGCCCTCGCTGCTTCCCATAGCCCTAACTGAGTGTCGCGACTTTTCGGGCAGCCTGCACTTTTACAGGCTTTCGCCCCGCTGGGCCGCTTCATGAACGGCTGCTTGTTCCGCCCCTCAATCCTGGCCTCCTCGGCTTAGTCGCTCCAAAAGCCCCCACGCCGCCGGTGGCATAAGCAGTGAATCGATAATCATTCTCAACATTAAATTTAAATGAGAATGAATATCATTGTCAACATATTTTTGGAATGATTACCCAGATGTGATGATAAAAAGGAGTTGACATTTTCCAAAAGAGTAGGATATTATCAACCCGTCGAGAATGATAATCATTATCTTTCGAATAATAGAGTTGGAGGTAGAAGCAAGGCGATGAAGAAGAGGTTGACTTTACCGTTGTATGTCATAGCGCTGTTGTGGATGCTGCACATGCCGACTGCACCCTTTGCCCAGGCGGCTTCCGGCCTGTCGGACGGCACATACAAGATCGACTATGTCATTACAAAAGCCGAGAACGAGTCCGTCTCCATGGCTAATGATTATTTTGAAAAGCCGGCTGTGCTGCAGGTGAACAACGGGGAAATTACCGGCAAAATTCAAATCAATCACAGCAAATGGATCACCGCATTCAAAACGGCGAAGGGCGGCGATTTTCCTGATGCAGAGGTAATCCAAAGCGATAAGGGCGAGGATACGCGTGTGGTTCAGTTCAAGATCGAAGACCTCGGCAAACCGCTGCTTTCGAAAATTCACGTAACGGTGCCGGAGATCGATTATGACCACGATTATACGATCCGCTTTATGTTTGATCAAAAATCGCTTAAGGGGTCCGGAGCTGCGCAGGGCGAAACGAAAAATAAAGATACATCCGGTAGCAAAACGCCCCCCGTCAAAACAGAATCCGTCCAAACGAACTCCAACAAAACGAATTCCATCCAAGCAAATACAGCAGTCACGAATCCGCAAACCGGAGACGAAGCCCCTATCGCGCTTTTGGCAGGCATGTTAGCCGTTTCGGGCTTGTTTGTTGTCTACCAGCTAAAAGTTAAAAAAACCAAGGAGGAGAGATCAAGTTGAACTCACGCTTTTTAAAAACCGTATCCGCTTCGGCAGTGATATTTACTTTACTCGCATCCGCTCAAAATCCGCTTGCCCATGCGCTGGAACCTGCTGGCGGGGTCGGAAGCTCAACGGTCAGCGCCACTACCGTCGCTTCTAATCCGCACGGCATTGCCGACGGCACCTACAGCATGGCTTACGAATTCCATAAGTTCAATACCGATCAAGTATCGGTCATGCAGCAATATGTCGTAAATCCCGGCCGGCTGTTGGTCAAGGGCGGGAAAATGTTTGTTCAGATTACGCTGAAACAAAGCAAGGAAATAACGGGTTTCAAACTTGAAACCGCAGGAAGTTTGGCATCGCCGGAGGTGGTCGCTTCCGACGAACAGAGCAATACGCGCACCGTGCAGTTCGAGGTCAAAGACTTGACGGCTACGGTTAAGGGCTGGGTAAAAATTTATTGGCAGGTCAGCTCCGAGTTTCTCTACGATCACGAATACGATATCGATCTGACTTTCGATAAATCGACGCTCAAGGCAGTTCCGGGGAGCACCGCCCAGCCGCCAAGCAAGGAAGTGAAACCGGCCGTCGCGAGCATCCCGGATCTGGACAATCATTGGGCGCGGGCTTCCGTGGAGCAGGCTGTAGGGCTCAATGTCGTAAACGGGTATGAAGACGGTACTTTCCGCCCCGATGGCGAAATTAACCGGGCGGAATTCACAGCGATACTGAGCCGGGCGTTGAAGCTTGAAGCAGGGAGGCAGCCGCTCAGCTTTACAGATGCGGCGAGCATTCCCGAATGGGTTAAGCCTGATCTGGCCTCCGTCGTCGAAGCGGGCATTATCGGAGGATACGATGACGGTTCGTTCCGTGCCGACCGCAGAATAAGCCGGGCCGAGCTGGCGGTCATCGTCGTTCGCGCGTTGAAGCTGAAGGTGGATGCCAATGCGCTTCCGCCCTTGTCGGATGCGAATCTGATACCGAAATGGGCGCAAGCGGAAGTAGCAGCAGCCTATCAAGCGGGGGTCATTAGCGGAAGGAACAACAATTTGTTCGCTCCTGATGAAAGCGCGACGAGGGCCGAGGCCGTCAGTCTGATCATGGCGCTGATCAAAGGCGCGAAATGATCGAAAGGAGCGGTCCAGTCAGCATGCATATGAAAACATGGATGAGCGGTTCATTCCTTGCGATGGCTCTACTCTTGTCGGGCTGCGCAGGTAATTCGGCAGCTGGCGAGCCGCCAAGCGGAGAAGTGCCGACTGCGTCAAACGCGCAGACTGCGGAACCGGCCGCAGCCGACGCCGGGAAACACCGGATCGTATCGACGACTGTGGCGGCAGCCCAATTCACCGATGCGCTGGATCTGGATTTGGTCGGAATTCCTGCGAGCTCGAAGGTTTTGCCCAAACGTTACGATGGAGTGACCAAGGTCGGAAACCCGATGGCCCCCAATATGGAGATCGTCAAATCGCTTGATCCGACGGAAATATTGTCCGTAACAACGCTTGAATACGACCTTGCTCCGGTGTTTAAAAATGCCAACCTGGAAGCCAACTTTCTGGATTTCACCAGCCTGGACAAAATGAACAAAGCGATTCTCGATATGGGAGAGCGGTACGGGCGGCAAAAGCAAGCGGGTGCTCTGGTAGACGGGTACAAGGCCAAGGTTGAACAGATCAAACAGCAAATCGAAGGCAAACCGCAGCCGAAGGTGCTTATTTTGCTTGGCGTGCCGGGCAGTTATCTCGTTGCGACGGAAAACTCCTATATCGGTGACCTGGTAAGGCTGACTGGCGGGAAAAATGTCGTGGAAGGCGAAAAGGTGGAATATTTGGCTTCCAACACGGAATATTTGCAGAAGTCGAACCCGGATGTGATCCTGCGTGCCGCCCACGGTATGCCGGAGGAAGTCGTCAAAATGTTCGATAAGGAGTTTAAGAAGAACGATATTTGGAAGCATTTTTCCGCTGTGCAAAATAACAGGGTGTATGACTTGCCGGAAGAACTGTTCCAAACTACGGGAAATTTTGCTGTAGGGGAAGCGCTTGATGCAACGGTAAAAATGTTGTTTCCCTGAACGAATCTCTGAACATGCGTCAACTACTAACGAAGGAAGCCTGAGATGAATAAAAAAGTATGGAGTATATCGGGAGTCATTGTGCTCCTCCTCGCGGTCTTGATCTATTCCGCCTGCACGGGCAGCATTCAGGTGAGCGGGTCACGGCTGCTCCATGGATTGTTGACGGGAACTGACAAGCAGGTGGAGGTCATACGCGATCTGCGGCTGCCTCGCATAATTGTGGCATCGCTTGTAGGGGCGGCGCTGGCCGTCTCCGGCGTACTGCTTCAGGCGGTCATGCGCAGCTCACTGGCGGATGCCGGCGTGATCGGAATTTCCTCGGGAGCGGGTTTTGTTTCCATTCTCATCGTATCCATTTTTCCGAATCTGTTTTTTTGGATGCCTTTATTCGCTTGTTTGGGCGGAGCTCTGGCTTGCTTTCTCGTCTATTCATTCGCGTGGAAGTCCGGCTTGAACCCGATTCGCATCATCCTCGTCGGCATTGCCATTAATGCTACTTTCAGCGGGTTGGGGCAGTCATTCAACTATCGTGGCAGCTATGCGGTTACCAGCATTAATCAGGCGGTGACCTCCATCTTCACGATGAAAAATTGGGGAGATGTCCGGATTATGCTGTTTTATGGCGTAATCGGGCTCTTGTTAGCGTGGATCGTGAGCCCTTGGTGCAATTTGCTCGCTTTGCAGGACAAATCCGCCAAAAATGCGGGACTCAACGTGTCCAAAGCCCGTCTGTGGATTTCAGCCGTCGCTGTGCTGCTCGCTGCTGTTGCAACCGCGATCGGCGGTTTAATCGTGTTTGTCGGTTTGCTTGTCCCTCACATCGCCCGTCTGCTCGTCGGCTCGGATCATAAGCTGCTGATCCCGTTCTCGGCGCTGGCGGGAGCGCTTCTGATATTGACGGCGGACACGCTGGGCCGCACCGTACTTGCCCCTGCGGAAATTCCGGCCTCGATTATTATGGCCGTTATCGGAGGGCCGTTTTTAATATTTTTGCTCAGGAAGAGTGACCGCGTCTATGGACATTAAGCAGCTAAGCTTCTCGTATGAGCCGAAGCTTGGGCGGCTTCAACTCCGAGAGATCAATTGCAGTTTTCGGCACGGCAAAATTACGACGATCATCGGACCTAACGGCTGCGGCAAATCGACACTGCTCGGCGTGATGTCCCAAAACTATAAGCCGTGCAGCGGAGAAGTTATTTTGGACGGCAAGGCGATTGCCGGCTATAAGCCACGTGAACTTGCCCGTAAGCTTGCGGTGGTCCATCAGCAAAATGAAGCGCCTCTCGACTTGACTGTGGAGAAGCTGGTTCATTTGGGCCGCAGTGCGCATAAAGGGCTGTTCTCGATGCATGGGGAAGAGGATGAAAAGGCCGTGGACTGGGCGCTGCGCTGCACCAATTTGCTTGAGAAGCGGAAAGCTGCCCTGGATCAACTGTCAGGCGGCGAGAAGCAGCGGGTGTGGATTGCGATGGCGCTCGCCCAGCAAACGCCCGTTTTATTTCTGGACGAACCCACTACATTTCTGGACATTTACTACCAGCTCGAGGTGTTGGAGCTTATTCGGAGATTAAACGCGTCGCACGGACTGACGATCGTGATGGTGCTGCATGATATTAATCAGGCTATCCGGTATAGCGACGATATCGTAGTGATGAAGGAAGGTCGTGTCCATTTGCAAGGCGCTCCTCGCGATATTATTACGGCAGAAACGATCCGGTCTGTCTATGGGGTGAGGTCTGTCGTCAGGGCGGATGAGGAAGCCGGGTTCAACGTCATCCCTATAGGTATTTAAGGTAAAATTTAACATAGGATTATTTTGAAGAAATGATAAAAAGAGGTTGACAAGTTTTGGGTCGTATATAGTAATATAGGGGTGTCGGCAGATGGTGCACACATCTTCGATGCTCTGACAGTGAAGAGACAGCGATTATTGGCCTGATCGGATCGTCTCAGCCACAGAAGCTTTTTTTTACAACATCACTGATAATGATTATCATTATCTTTGAATAGCGAGTGTTTTCGTGGCATTCACGAGTACCCGGTGGAAGGGGGCTTGGTTAACCACATTGCTTGAAAGAGATTTGCAACGACAGAATTGCACGGGGTCATTCCGCAGTAAACATAAACAATGATGAAGGAGTGTTTGTTAAATGAATTTGTCCATTAAAAAATCTTTCTCGATGATGATGTTGGTATTTGTTCTTGTGCTGGCTTTTGCAGTTCCTGCTTTCGCTGCAAGTAAATCGTATCAATTCTACTACAACGGAAGCGCCACATCTCCTTATAATTCCCATGTAGACGGATATATCGTCGGTTCTGCAGACGTAACAGGAACGACAGTTACCATCACGCTGTCGGGCGACAACTATGGGGATTTGAAAGCTGACAATGGCTCCGGCACGTTTGTCACTGCTTCTAAAACGATTAATGCCAGCGGCAACTCGGTGTTCACTTTCACTAACTCCGATCCGTCGGAAGACATTGACACACAGCTTTATGTGAATGCCGGACCTCATTCGCAGACTTACAATCTTACCATTCACTGGAAATAATATCGTGTCTGCGACACGCTGAAAAGTCAATCTGCCGAGGTGAAAAGCCGGTCCCCACGACCGCTTTTCGCTTTGGCGTTTGCGTTTGCTCCAGGATCGAAAAAGAAGGAGTGTACATAAAGTTGAAGAGCCGATTGAAACAATCCATGGCCATATGGCTTTCTCTGGCCGTATTTCTATCCTCGCTTTTGTCCGCATTGCATATCCATACCGGTACGGCCGAGGCCGCCGGCGCGATTCCCGATAATGAGTACGCGGTGAACTACAGGTACTTGAAAGACGGGACCGCCGATTCGTCCGCTGCGAATATTTATTTGTCCGTACAGGGCTCCGGCAAGCTCATCGTGAAAGATGGGAAAATGAAGCTCGAGCATCAAATTACGCCAAAGTACTACAGCTATTTTCAATACATCGGCTTTCGCAAAGCAGGAGCCGACAAAGCGGTAATCGATTCCGGCACTCAGCAGGTTCAAGGCTTGGACGGTTATCAAAACTATCCGGTCCGCGCCTCTAACGACGGGTCGGGCAACTGGATTACGACAATCGATATCGAAGATATTGCCAAGAAACCGGACGTGCTCATGCATGTGGTCATCAAAAACGACCCTGAATATCCTCCGGGATTTGTATACGATAACTGGTATAACGTTCAGTTGGAAATCGACACGAGCGGATTGCCGGGCAATGACGGCGGCAGCAACTGCACGAATGCCGAGCAGCCGATTACTATACAACAACTGCAAGATTTGATTACTGTTTCCAAATCCGTATATGCAAGTACGTATGAAGGAACCGATTATGGAAATTATCCGGCAGGCTCCAAGCAGCCGTTGTATACAAACATTGTGCTTGCGGACAATTTTATCGCTATGGGCAGTACGGCTCCCGAGTTGATTAAGTCCGTCTACCATTCACTGACAGCCGCATTGAACACGTATCAGTACGGGGTCATTTCGCAAGTCGATAAAACCGCTCTGCGTTCGTTTGTCGATACGGCAATGAAAGATCAGGAAACAATGTATGAGCTTGGGTACGCGGAGTGTAAAGAAGGTTATAATTATCCTCCCGTTACGCCCGGAGAATATACCAAGGGCTCCAAAGAAAGCTTGCAGCTGTATTTGGGCAGAGCGCAAACCGTGCTGCAGAACGTCTATGCGACATCCAGCAACGTGACCAAAGCGATCAATCAGCTTAAAGGATACACAGACAATCAGTTCGTTGCCTCAGCTCCGGTTAAGATCATCGTCCTCGATTCGCTGAATCCGACAACGACGCCTTCGCAGAACGCTCCGGAGATTGCCGGAACGGCTGTGCTCGTTGAACCGAGGAACAACAACAACGAGTACGTAAGAGCTAATCTTACGTTCAATGGGGCGGCTCCTGCCGAGGCGGTGCAGTCCACTCCCCAGAAGTCGAGCCAGAACAATGGCGCCGGGTTCCTGACCGAAGGCTTGGATTATGCGAATGAAGCCAGCCAGGCGCTTCTGCTGAGCAAAAGTTCCGATGCGCAAAAGAAAGTGTATCAGGTGCTCATCCGCGGAGCCGCCGTTGACAATACCAAATGGGAGGGCCGCTCCTATCTTCGCTACAAGCTGAACGGTGTAACGAAAGAGGTTTACATCAGCTACAACGGAGATCAGCTTGATGCGCTGAACACGGCGGTTGAAACGGCGCAGAGGCTGTACGATCAAGCAACGGCTCTGACCGGCAGCGAGCAAGCTTTTGCGGCTGCCAAGACCGCGCTGCAAGCGAAGATCGCCGCAGCCAAGGAAACGGCAGCCAATCTGGCAGCGACCCGGCCGCAGATTGCCGCAGCCGGCAGCGTATTGGCGCAGGCGATGGCTGCATTCAAGGCAACCGCTATCGTTGTTGAGAATCCGGGTTCAGGAGACGGGCAGATTAAGGACGGAGAATACCCTATCCCATTTAATATTTACAAAAAAGGAACTTCCGACCCGTCCGTCATGTATGACTACGTAGATAAGAGCAGCGGCAAGCTGATTGTGGAAGGCGGCCATAAATACGTTTCGTTTACCCTCAAACAAAATGCGGAAATTTTGTCCTTCAAGACGGAGCGGGGCGGGGTATTGGTGGAAACGGATAAAGTTAGTGAAGATACGGCTGCCAATACGCGCGTTGTCCGTTTTCCGGTCGGCGATCTGAACGCCCGTTTGAACGGATGGGTAAAAATTTATTGGCTGCTCCCGCCACCGATCAATTTGTACGATCATGAGTATGAAGTGGAGCTGGGATTTGGCCAACCGGTCATTCCGGAGGAAAAGCAAGATCTGAACTTCAGCGTTCTTCATGCAACCAAAGAGGAATTGTCGGCGATGGACAAATATTTCGTGAAGCCGGGCAAGTACAGCGTGGCGGATGGAAAAATAAAAGTAACCGTTACGCTGAAGGACAGCACGACCATACCGAGCTTTAAAGTCGAGCAAAACGGCGTACTGAAGGAAACGACGGTTGTCAGCACGGATACCGCAGCGAACACGCGGGTCGTACAATTTGAGACGGCGGACCTGACAACGCTGCTGAACGGTCAAGTGCATGTGTCGACGAGTTATAACGGAACGCCGTATGAAATGGACTACGCGATCCGATTGAAGCTGACCGCGACGGATAAAACGAGCTTGAATGCGTTAATAGCTTCGGCTCAAAGCAATTTGGATGCGGCGGCGGAAGGAACGGAGGCCGGACAATACCCTGCGGCGGCCAAAACGGCTCTGCAGGCGGCGATCGATACGGCCAAAGTTTCGGCAGCCAGTGCGGCAGCTTCCCAGCAATCCGTTGATGCGGCTGTCCTCGCTTTGCAAAAAGCGCTGAGCGTATTTCACGCTTCCGTCATTTTGGAAGACGCCGGCTATATCTTTACCCTGCCGGCCACGATTACAGATAGTACGGGAGCGCCGATTACCGACTACGTTTCCAGCGAAGTCAAGCTGAATGTGAATGGCGGCCAGCAGATAGCGACATTCGAACCGTATGCGGGCGTCACGCTCAAAAAGCTTCAAAAGAAAAAAGCCGACGGCAGCCTGGAAGACGTACAACTGCAAGTAGCGGCTGCCGCTAAGCGGGAGGACTTGGTTACAATCCTGAGCGCCGGCAATTCGTTCAGCTTCGAGTTGGATCGCGCGGCCAGTTACCTGCTGACATTGGTCGGAAGCGATGAAGCGGAGCGGGCATTCGAAATCGCGTTTGCGCAATTGCAGCCCGTAAAAGCGGACCCGGGAACCGGATTGCCGGGTACGGTGCCGGTGAATGTCCATGGCATCGCCGACGGGTCCTACAGTATCGCGTATAAGTTTTTGAAATATAATGCCAGTACGACCTCCGTTATGCAAGAGTATGTCATTACGCCAGGCAAACTTACGGTGAGCGGCGGCAAGATGTATTTTGAATTCACGCTGAAACATAGCAAACAAATTCCTGATTTCCAGGCAGACACCGGCAGCGGTTTGTCGACTCCTTCAGTATCGGAGACTGACGACACAAACAATACCCGGACTTATAAATTCATGGTTAACAACCTGGATGCGAAGCTGCACGGGTGGGTCGATGTCAACTGGCCGGAAATGAGCTATGTTCATAATTATGATGTTCATTTGGTATTTGACAGGTCCTCGCTGGTATCTGTAGCAAGCGGAACGAAGGCGGGGCTTACCGCGCCGGTGAAGCCGCTCGCTCTAGTCTACGAACCGGGCGAGTACGTAATTGATTATGAGCTCAACGTTCGCGGGACTTCGAACAAGTCGGTGACCGACGAGTTTGTGTTGCACCCGGCAAAAGTGGTGATCAAAGACGGCAAAAGTTACTTGCAAATAACAGTATCGAATAAAGAAGTGACGGCTCTGAAAATTGAAGACGCCAAAGGCAACTTAACCGATGCGGAGATCGTATCGACGAACGAAAAAGGCAATGAGAGAACGCTGCAGTTTTTGATCAACGACGCGAAGGCGAAAGTGCCGGCTCAATTCGTAATGGCGGTGCCGGGCAAATACAACGGCGAATATAACGTCGAATTTGTGCTCGATGACTCGACCTTCAAGCCTTACAAGGAGCAGCAGCCTAAGACGGAGTCGGATAGCAAGCAGCCTGACGAGAAGCCGACTACGGCCGCAAACCGGTTCAGTGATATGGATAAGCACTGGGCAAAAGCGCTGATCGAGCGTGCAGCTAAACTAGGCTTGGCGAATGGGCATGAAGACGGGACATTCCGCCCGGATAACCTGATCACGCGCGCGGAATTTGCGGCGCTGCTGAGTCGGGCGCTGAAGCTGGACGCGGGCCAAGGAGAGCTAAGCTTCAGCGATGCGGGAGATATGCCGGATTGGGCGAAGCCGCAGCTGGGAGCTGTCAGCAAAGCCGGTATCATGAACGGCTATGAAGACGGGACGTTTCGCGCCGACCGCAACATCAGCCGGTCGGAAGTGGCGGTGATCGTGGCGCGGGCGCTCAAGCTGGATGTCGACGCGCATGCGAAGCCAAGCTTCGAAGACGCGGAAAGCATTCCGTCGTGGGCGCAGGCGGAAGTGGCGGCAGCCAACAAACGAGGCATCATAAACGGACGGGATAACAATCAGTTCGCGCCAAATGAGCGCACTACGCGGGCGGAAGCGGTCGCTTTGATTCTTGCTTTGTACGAGGAAGCTAAATAAACTTGCAGTTGGAACAAGCGAGGATGCTGGATAGCATCCTCGTTTTGCAATGTATTTTAAGCGTGATAGATATGTTGAAAAGGAAGTCGTTGCCTATGGGACTTATGCGTCGGGTTTGGACCGTTTTGGCGGCAGCCGTGTTTCTGTATGCGGCATTTCGTTTGGCGGCGATCGGATGGGGATACTATGAAAACCGCAGAGATCTGGCTGAGGCAAGCAAACTATTCAAGGAGGCTCAGCTCAAGGACATGGGTCAAACCCTGTCAGTGACTGCTGTTACTTACGATAGGGAACACATGTTTGGCTGCCGGCCTCGCGATTTGTTTCGCCCCTTGCTGGAGCTGGGTCCGGATATAGTCGGTTGGATCCGTCTGGAGGGCAGCCGCATCGACTATCCCGTAGTGCAGGGAATCGACAATGAGCAGTATTTGAGCCGCAATTATAAAGGAGAAGATTCCCGCGCCGGCAGCATTTTTATGGATTACCGCAATGCGAAAAGCCTGGTGCAGCGGCATACGATTATTTACGGCCATCGGATGAAGGACGGCACCATGTTTGGCGACTTGAAACAGTATGTGAATCAGACGTACTACGACAAGCACCGGCAATTTCGGCTGGACACCTTGAACGCTCCTTACATCGCTGAAGTTTTTTCAGCGTATTATACGACTACGGATTTTAACTATATCGAGACGGAATTTTCCGACGATGAGGATTATGCCGCATTTTTACAAAAAATTCAACAAAAATCGCTTTATGCAACTGATATGGAGGTTGCTCCCGGAGACCGGATTATTACCCTATCGACCTGCGATTATGCACTCGACCCGGTAGCCGGAAGATTCGTTGTCCATGCCCGTTTGAAGCGTTTGGGTGAGAGAGCTTGATTTTTCGACAAATATGCGACATATTTATCACTAGATTACTGTTTCATAGAGATAAAAATAGAGAAAAAGAACTACCGAGAGAGAGGGAAACCATATGATTACCAAGCAGTTATCTCCGCTCGTCCAGGCATTGGACCTGAAGCCCCATCCGGAAGGAGGATGGTATAAGGAGCTTTGGAAAGCTGCTTTTGAAATTCCGCAGCCTGTTCTGGGCGAGTCTTATTCCGGGCCGCGCTTTGCCGCGAGTTCGATTTATTTTGTGCTTCATCCGGAGGAGTTTTCGGAATGGCATACGGTTTTGTCGGATGAGCTGTGGCTGTGGCATTCGGGCAGTCCGCTGCTGCTTTCTTTGGGCGGAGACGCCGATCAGCCGCAAGCGCAGCAGGAAATCATTCTCGGCCCCGACGTGTTGAACGGGCAGCAGCCGCAAGCGCTCGTGCCGGCCAAAGTATGGCAAACGGCAAAGCCTCTGGGCAGCGAGCCTGTATTCGTATCCTGCGTGGTCGCTCCGGGTTTTCACTATGACGATTTTAAGCTGATTCAAAAATAGGATTGAAAAAAAACGGAGCCCGCTCACAGCGGCAGGCTCCGTTTTGTTATTTTTGCAGTTCCGCGCGGTTCGTTTTCCTTTGGGCGGCGAAGCGGAACGCCGCTTTAAGCACGGACGAAACGACGAAGTAAATGAACAAAATCCGGAAGGTTTGATAGCCGGATACGACCGACAGCTCGGCGCCGATCTCATGGGCCATGATGCCCATCTGGTCCATGCCGCCGGGCGCCATGCTGAGAAAGCCGGTTGCTCTGGATACCGAGTGCAGCCGGGTCAGAAGCATGCTCAGGCCAAGCGAGCCGAGCACCAGAATGGCTCCGCTGGCGATCGCCAGCGAGATCGTCCGGACTTTTCGCTCCAGTTGGTTCGGCTTCAGCAGCAATCCCACATAGCTCCCGATCATAAACTGGGAGATGTTAAGCAGGGCGGAAGGCAGCTCGGGACCGTAAACTCCCGCAAGGTGAACGACTGCGGTGCCGACCATCGGCCCCAGCATATACGCGGTGGGCAGTTTGATTTTACTGCCTACCCATGCGCAGATCAGGCATACCGCCACATATATCCAGATGTTGGGGAATAGTGCGGCCCAAGCAGCTTCCGAAGTAGCAGCAGCGCCCGAGGCGCCTGTATGGTTGCCTCCCAGCACCGGACTGAAAAGCAGCAGCGGAACGAAAAAAACGATCATCATCAACCGCGTCACTTGAAAAAAAGTGACGATGGTCAAATCGATCTGCTTGAACTCCTCTGCGAGCGTAATCATCTGCGTGAGCCCGCCGGGGATGCTCGCGGTCATCATCGTCGGGAAGTCGATCCCCGACAGTTTGGATATAAAAAAGGCGATGATCGCGCACAGCGCAATCAATGCAACGGTCATCATCAGCATGGAAGGCAGTTGATGCACGATTTCGATGAGCGCCGCTTTCGTCAGCGACAATCCGATGGAATAGCCGACGATCACAATCCCTGCGTCGCGCACGTAAGAAGGCCAGTAGAGCGGCAGCTTGGCCCATTTGGAAGCCAGCAGCACGGCTATCATCGGCCCCAGCAGCCACGGAATCGGCATGCGAATAAACGTGAACAAGCATCCCCCTGCTGCGGAGACGAGGCAGGTCAAGAGAAAGCGGGCCGCCTTAGAATCCGGAAGTTTAACGGCCATGATGCATTCGACTGAAATCTAGGTGAAACGGGTCCATCATAGAAATTCGCTCCCTGTCATTCGTTATAGATACCCGGTCAAAACAAAATTATAATTATCATAGCAACTATCTGTTCAAAAGTAAAATACGAACAGACGCCTCCCGAACAACCGTGTATACGGGATGGAGGCGTCTTTTTGCTGCCCTTCAAATAGCCAGGTCCAGCGAAATCGTACAGGTGGTGCCTTTTCCTTTTTCGCTTTTGACTTCTATCGTACCTTGCATTTTCCGAATAATGCTAAAAGAAACCATGGTCCCAAGCCCGGTTCCTTTTTCTTTCGTCGAATAATAAGGGGTTCCCAGACGGTCGACCTGCTCTTTTGTCATCCCCGTTCCGGTGTCGATAATGGAGATGACGGCATGCCGCTTCATTTTTTGCAAATGAATCGTTAATTGTCCGCCGCTCGGCATCGCTTCAATGCTGTTTTTTCCGATATTCAAGAAAGCTTGGCGCAGTTTGGTTTTATCCCCGTGAACGAGCAGCTGTCCATCCGGCGATTGCGTCAGTATGCGTACGTTTTGAAAATTGGCAAAAGAGGCAAGAACGTTCGTGATGTAGTCGATCTCGCTTTTCAAATCGATAAGTTCGACGTTGTCCGACTCCGGTTTGGCAAAAGTCAAATAATCTGAAATAATTTGCTGGGCCCGATCCAGCTCATCCAGACAAATTTTTTGATAATACTGCCTGCTTTCGTTGCTGATTTTTTCGCTCCCCATCAATTGAATGAAGCCCCTGACCGAAGTAAGCGGATTCCTGACTTCATGGGCGACGGAAGCGGCCATTTCGCTGGCGACTTTGAATTTCTCATTATTCGTAATTTCATCGCGCTGGCGCACATTTTTTTTGAAAATTTCCAGCATGTAGACGTAAAGCCCTGCAACGAAACATTGCAGCAAAATGGTTCTATAACCGCCCGGAGCCACGTAATCCGCCCACGCCTGATTATTTTGTATCAAATACAAATAAACGGTTTGAGCCAGCATTCTAATGATGAAGTAGACAACGACTGAGGAAATGATTTTCTTCAACAACGAGAACGTTTGGAAATTTTTGATATACAATAACATCACGCAAAACGCGGGGATGAGTGCAAGAATGTACTCGATTTGATGAGGGCTCCCCATGAAGAACCGGCAAACAATCAAGGTGACAAATAGCAGCAGGGAGACGTAAGCGCCTCCATATAAAGAGCCTATGATAAGCGGAATACCGCGGAAATCGAAGGTGAATTTTTGGATCATAACAGGAAAAAACATTGTTGCAACCAGTGCGGCGCCAAAAATAATATAAACGGCAACCCGGTTATACAAATGCGTACGTTCGGCTTTGAAGACATGGACATATAACGCTATCGGGAGGAAAACGAGGAATACATTCAATAATAGGTCTTTGTAGTAGTTAAGCATACATCCTCCTGGTCTCGATCCCCATTATAATAAGTCAGTTGCCATACTGAGGGAGTTTGGATACATCAATCGAGACCTGCTTGGATTCTTCCATAAGCACTAGCTTCATCTTCTCCCAAGATGCATGAATGGCAGGAGCAGGAGGCGTAGGCGCATCTTCAAAATGCGCTCTAATAGTGTCAATCAGCAGTCGCTCAAATTGCTTTTCATCCATCCCATACACACCCTGAAATTCCGTTTTATTCTACTATTATATGGAAAAATTGTGCTTGTTTTCATCGTAAATATTTTGCGCGATTGTGCAAATGATGTTGCGTGATTGTGCAAATCGGATGAAATAAGATTGATCAAAACAAGCGGGTTTAAATTGCATTTTTTAATGATATATGTGTTGTTTTGCAATCAATATTGTGAGGGATGTGTGTTTTTTGTGGAAATCTGTTAGATTATGGGTTAATATGGAACTTGTATTGAATCCAATGTACTATATTTGTAGTTTCAAATACCTAAATGACCAAATGAAATTGAAAAGGCAAACCTGTTCGAAAGACAGGGACGCAAAGCCACGGGCCTACTTCTGCGGGGATATGTCGTAAGGCATCCCTCAAGGAAACGGCAGCCGGGTCACCGAAACCAGTTGGTTTTTTTGTTTTGGGAAAAAGTACTTTTTTACTATGGAGGCATAAAAATGAAAGTTCAATTAGTTACAACAATAGCGGTTATCGTGCTGCTCGGAAGTTCAATTCACGATGTCAAAGCCGATACAACCGCCGCCGCACCGGCAACAAAGTCAACGAATATTGCCGGCACGGTTTCTGCGGGCAGCTTCAGCGATACGAAAGGGCACTGGGCGGAGGCGACCATCGCCGGTGCGGTTCAAAAAGGGTACGTGGACGGCTATCAGGATCATACCTTCAAACCGGACGAACAAGTAACGCGGGCAGAATTTATCAAAATGGCGGATTCCGCGCTTCATATTTCAGTTTCGGGTGCCACCACCGGCAGGCGGCTGCCTGGGGAGAGCGTCCCGCTGGACAACCAATGGCAGATGGAAGGATTCAGCAATACGACGATGGATAAGTACGGCAACACGTTCACGCTAATGGACGGCGACGTGGCGTTCTATCACGGGGATTTATCCAGTTACGATGATTTTGGTGCAAGGGTAACGCATTAAAAGAACATGCGATCCACTAACAACGAAAGGGGGAACCTAGGTGCAAATACGTGTTGACACATCGACGCTGCGAGCCACGGCGAGCGAGCTTTATGCGACGATCGGGACACTGGAGCGCATCCAAAGCCAGCTTCGCGGCGCGATGAACGGACTCGCAATGTCCAGCCGCCAGCGGTCCGATGTGGACAGCGGCTACCAATCGATTGACCGGATGCTGCAGGAACTGCGCTACGAACTGCAGCAAATCCAGGACTTCGCCACGAAAAAAGCGAACCAATTCGATGAGGCGGACGGGAAAGGCGCGGGTATTTTCAGCGGAAGTTGGAAAGCATGGGTAAAGGATGTCCTGACCGGGCGAAGTTTCCTACCTCAAGTCAAAAACGCAGCGGCAGTAAAAACCATGAGTACAACGTGGACGGGACGAAGCGGAGCGAGGTTACTCGATTTTCTCGAAAATGGTCTGAGCACGATAGAGACAGGAATTGGGTGGCTGGACAACAAAGTCAGGCAAGGGGAAGAGTGGATCTATGCGGCACTGGATGCAAGCACTTATAATGGACAAGGAAGAGATATCATCCAGAAGCTGCTCGAAGGAAGCAAGATGGATAATCGCTACATCACAAGCGTACTGGACGCCGTAGACCAACGCATTCAACTGGAAGAGCATTTTAAAACCGGAGTAGCCAAAGGAGTTATAGGGACACTATCTGGTGTGGTATCATTAGTTCTGAAGGGCAATGCGTTTAGCTCGGCAGTACGAAGTACACAATACGCCTTGAAGACGATCCGCAGTGAGAAACCGCTGTATACACTGCAAGAAGATGCCAAGAATGGGATTGCGAACGTGAAGCAACTGCCGGGACAAGTAACGAAAGCAGTCGTGAGTACGATAAAGGAATTTGAAAAAGCGAGTCCGAACCGGAAAGCGGAAATGCTGGGCTATGGCATCGAGAAAACGGCAGAAGTCTTTGTACCGTTAGGAGCCGTTGTACGAAGTGTGAAGGGAGCGGAGGAACTGAGTGTCCTCACGTCGAGTGCAAGCAAGGCAACTGCTGCGGTGGAGGCGGAGAGCCCAATTTTTCCGTTGATGAAGCAAGCTGAGGGGACGCGTTATGCTAAACCAACCGATCTGTTTAAGGAAGACACTTTTGCACCAAATGGGCAAAGAATTGCACCTAAGAATTTGTATAGAGAAATGAATAGGTCAAATGTAGGAAAAGAAACACTAGACTTAATAAAACAGAATAATATAAAAATCAATTTGGATTATGGCGAAGTCCCTTTGGATGAATTTGGAAATCAAATCATGGGACTAGCAAATGTTAATACAAACACTGTGAGAATATATGTAAAAGGGACAGAGTCTGTTACTAGGACTACCCAAACAATTATCCATGAAGTTACGCATAACTCATTAAAAAACCCTATTTATACTCAGCGTGAAGAGATTATTGCTTTTATGAGAGAAGCTAAGCATATAAAAGAAAATCTTTCGTTTAGTGAGATTCGTGCTATCCTCAATGAAGTGAAACATCTTTATCCTAATTTACCGTATCGTTGAATTTAAGGAGGAAAATATGAATAACAAAGATGCAGATATTGATAGAAAGGTTTTGAATGGAGAGAAAGTTCCTTGTCCTAATTGTGGGCAAATTCTAATTTATCAAAGAGCAGAAAACGGTATGCATCCTAGTATTGTATGTCCGACCGGAGATTATCATGTTCGTTTAAATATTTCTAAAAGTGATATATTAGATAGGTTAGGTTTAACAAAGCGAAAAAAAGGTAACAAGTAGGAAGAGTGTTTAAATTTTACAACCGATAAAGCCACAATGCGAGTTATGTAATACCCGTATAATGATTTCTCCATTTTGTATGAACGCACACCAACGCTTGAAGTTTATATCTTGAATAACGCTAAGTTCATGAGGAGAATTTTATATGGATATTAAAGTTAACTCAGCTAATCATAACAGAGAAGAGAAAGCGGACTATATCGATAAAGTCGCTGAAGATTACGTGAGATATGGTAGTACATCGCTTCCATGTCCACGTTGTGGAGGTAAACTTCTTTTTGAGGACTATGGGTCAGCGCATATTATTAGATGTGAAACGGAGAATTGCATAAAGGTTACTTTCCGAGGATTGTAACGGGAGAAGATAGGAGGTTGGAAATTGACATTAAAGGTCTGTTAGGCGACACTGATCATGAATTGCTCATAAAATCCGTGACAGGACAGCCTGTGGCTCATTCTCTACATTAATCGCAGTTTACAAACCTAACAGCACCAAATGTGAAAAAATCACAAAAACTTGATAAACTTTTAAAGGCTTATTCCAACTTGAACCAAAAGTGTGGAATAAGCCTTTTTTGCCCCCATATTAGCGATTTGATTGCCTAGGTACAGTCAGGATATAAAGTGATTAGAGAAGGGAGCGAATCGGGATTATCAGAAAATATGAAAATAAAAGTAATTATTCCGGCTTATTGTTTTGTTCTATGTAAAGATTAGCACTAAAAAAGATTGTATCATTAGCAGAGGCACTAATATACAATCCTTCTTTAATTTGGTAAAATAATACAAGGTCGATTGCTACCACTGTGCATAGGGTTCCTTTTGCTCTTTTCCCTTCACGTTGGCAGAACGATGAAACACATTAATGGCCGCACTCGATTCAACTTTGGACAATGTTTGAGAGATCGTTAATTTATCCCCCTCTTTTGTACTTTCTTTCATTTTTTTAACGGTCTGATGTAGATCAGGAGATATCTGGATGATAGACATTTGTAGATTCACCTCCTTTTATGTCGAAAATGTACTTCAGCTTTACTATAGCAAATAAAGACTACGAGAGGGAGACTTTCATGGGAAAAAAGTTGTTACGTTGGGGCCTACTTATTCTTGCTGCTTCCTTAATATGGTGTCTGTCCATTACATTTCGTTTTCCTTTTATCGGAATTTACTTAGAGAAGAGTCAAAATACGGAGTGGGTAATCAAGGAACTTGACAAGGAGGGAGTCGGCGTACAACTTGATTTGCAAGTTGGAGACCGAATCTTGCAGGTCGATGGGCAAACTCCTGACGAAATTTCTTTAATTCGAAAATGGAGAACCATTGAGCAGGCTCAGCATATCAAGATTTCTAGGAATGGTTACGAGCGCGACATCATCGTTGATAAAAAGAGCAGTATGACTTATAGTTTTACTCCGCTTTTCGGGGGAACTTTGAGCATGTTCATGTTTATATTGCTTTCTATGAAAATGCGCCATTCTCGTTCCGCTCGCTTGCTCTCATACGTTTTTTTATCTTACGGAATTATATGGATGAGCTTAGGAGCTTCGATCAGAGGTGACGCGTTAGGCAAGTTTTTGATTACCAATTCAATGACGGCTTCTCAAGTCATCTTCTTGCATTTCTTATTTGTATTTTTTAAGGAAAAGGGGAACCTATCCCTACCCGTAGGGCTATTGAAATATTTATATGCCATTGTAGTTGCAGAGAGTATCTCTAACGTATCTTATTTATTCCCTTCGTGGGCTTATGCGGCTTACTTATATAGATCGCCACTTGTATTATCATTTTTTTCAATCGTTTTTTTATTAAATCTTTCTATACTAATTTGGATTTACTTTAAGCATCGAAAAGAAAAATCATATTTATCGACGATTATTAAAACAGTATTGATTTGCATGTTTTTTTCTTTTATGCCGTTTATTTGTCTATCTGTTGTTCCGCAAATATTCATCGGATATGAAGGTACTCAAAATAGCTATACTAGTATGTTCATTCTATTTTTCCCGATCTCTTTCGCTTACCTCATTGCATCGGATCAACTGTACGATATTAGCCTTATCCTACGGCGTATCATATTCGTCATATTTTTGTCTATCATTCCCTGCGGTCTTTTTACAGGACTGTTCGCCCTTGTTTTTCCTCATGAGGCGGATGCGAAGCATGTACTTTTCATCTTCTTCGCTTCGGTTGGTCTTGTTGCAAGTGTGCTTTATTCGGCGGAGTATTTAACGACCAGGCTGGAGTCTTTTATATTTCCCAGAAAATATATTTTGCGGACTGCTTTGAGGAAAATGTCCCGCAGCTTGGAGATGATTTCAAGCTTTCGCGAGCTGAAAGATTTGATTCTCGTCGATATCGTTGAAACGCTGGAAGTCAAGGGCGGGGCCATCGTCTTTCAATATCAGGATACGATCGAAACGATACATGAAGGAGACATTCATCCGGCGGAGATCGAACAGCTTATTCGTTCGTCCTCTCTTGCGAACCATCCCTTGTACAAAACTATCGAGATCAATCGCCATGAAGAATATACGAGTTATTTGATCCTGACCCGGAAGAAGACGAATACGCTTCTCAGCGAGGAAGAGCTCCAATGGCTGCATATGATTACCACTTATCTGGCGGTCAGCCTGGAAAATATTCATTTGATGCGGAAGTTGACCAGCCGTTTGAAGCATTTGGCTGCACAACTGCCGAGCGAACAGGATGCTCAGGATATTCAATGGTTCCGCAAGCTGGTGTTCGAATTGCAAGAGGATGAGCGGAGCCGCATCGCTACCGACCTTCACGATACGACGATGCAGGATTTGTTTTTTCTCAAGCGGAGATTTGTATCATTGTTCAACAAATACTCGATGAATCCGGAGGATCGGGAGCAGCTGAACGATATAATTAATTTTATCGAATTGATCAACTCGAATTTGCGGCAAAATTGTTTTGAGCTGAATCCGTATATGCTCAGCGAGCTCGGACTTATCCAAACGGTTCAAAAATGGCTGGATAAAGAAGCTTCCTACAGCCCTTTCAAGATTGAGTTTATTACTGAAAACGCGGAGGCAATCGAATCGAAAGAGCTGACCACGAAGAGACACATTTTCAGAATTGTCCAGGAACTTCTTAATAACGCCAAAAAACACTCGCAATCCACTCAAGTCACATTTAATATGAGTATGAGGGAACCATCCTACTTTTATTTGATTTACGAAGATGACGGCGTCGGTTTTGAACATGAATCCAACGTTCCGAGGAACATCGGCGAGTCCGGAATCGGGATGAAGCAAATGAAGGGGCGCGTTCATTACCTGAACGGGCAATGGGAAATGAGTTCTTCCAAAGACAGCGGCGTGAGAATACAAATCATAATTCCAATGAAAGAGGTCTTATCCGCATGAGTGAGGGTGTCGAAACTGTAAAAGCGCTTGTGGTCGATGATCATCCTCTATTCGCGCAGGCTACGAAAAATTTGCTGGAAGAAATCGAAGGTATTGAAGTTATTGGCATAGCGGGCAGCGCAAAGCATTGCATGGAACTGCTTGGGGAGCTTCAACCCACTTTCATATTTCTCGATTACCGGCTTCCCGATCAAACCGGCACAGAAGTTGCCCAGCAAATTCAGAAGCTGTATCCGAACATTCATATTGTTATTTTTACCGGAATCGATACGAGCGATTTGTTGAACAATTTCATCGGTTTGAAAGTGAGCGGCATTTTGTCGAAGGAGTCCGGTGCGAGAACGATCAAAAATATGGTGAACTGCATTTTGGACAACCATACGATGCTGCCTATCTCTTTATTCCGGAACATGAGGCTGAGCGCGGAGAGAACCGGCGAAAGCGATCCGCTTACGAAAGAAGAAATTTTGATGATGAATATGCTTGTTAAGGGCCTGACCCACGAGCAAATTGCCGAGCAGATTCATATGAGCAGAAGAACGATCGATAATTATTTGAAAAAGGTTTACGGCAAACTGGGTGCGAAGTCCAAGATTGAAGCCGTCGAGAAGTTCGTTCAGAGAAAAGAATTCACGTAGTCATCAAGGGGGGGCGCAAGAGTTGAACCGCGAAGTGATGCTGCATATGTTAAGTATTGTAGATGAGTACGTCACGACCGAAGATTTGAATGAGCTGTTGAAAGCGTTTATTCGGGATAAAGAGCAGGAACAGAGCCGATGGTCGGACATTACGCGCGTTACGCATTTTATGTTGGGAGGGAATTCGCCGAATATCGACCGGATTGCCGCGGCAACCGAGATGATGATGCTTTCTTTGGATATTATCGATGATCTGCAGGATCAGGATAACGATAAAAAGCCGTGGATGAAATGTCCGCAGGCGTATACGTTAAATGCGATTTTGGCGCTTTTTGCCGGGTTTATAGGGGAACTGGGATCGCTCATCGGCAAAGAGCAGCAGGAAAGGGTCTGCACGGAGGCAAGCAAGCTTTTGTTCAGAGCGATCAACGGCCAGCAAAAAGATTTGAATCAATCCGTCCGAACCGTGGACGACTACCTGATGATGGTGCAGGAGAAATCGGGTTCTCTCTTTAGGCTTGCCTGCTGCATGGGATACTCCTCCGTACCCTGCCCGCCGGATACCGCCGCGCAACTAAACGATTTGGCGGATTGCATCGGTCTTCTTCATCAAATCCAAAATGATGTGAAAGATTTTACCCGGTATGATTTGAAAAATGACCTATTTTCCAAAAAACGCACGCTGCCCATCCTGTATTTGCTCTCCGTGGAAGACGATACTTTTGACGGGTTGAAGCATTATTACGAAGATAAAATGACGATGGACGAGCTTTTGCAGCATAAGCAGCAGCTTTTAACCTACATAGACAATTCCGGGTGCAAGGAGTATGCGGAAGTCGTGCAAACGGTTTGCGTACAAAAGGCCAACGAAATTTTCGGAAACATTTCGGCGTTATCGCCCTGGAAAGAAAAGTTTAAGGAAATCACCTACGGCGATTTTGAATATGAGGCGTAAAAAGGGAGGATGATTGCATCATGTCAACGGCGGGAGAAGTGATTGAAAACAGGTTAAAAGAGTTGGGAATCGTGCTTCCCGAGGCGAGTGCGCCTGCAGCGAAATACGCCAATTTCGTTATCGTGAACGGACTGCTTTTTGTTTCGGGAAAAGGGCCGGCCGGAAGCCCCAAAGGGAAGCTAGGTCAGGATTATACGACGGAAGAAGGGTATCAGATTGCGCGGCAGACCGGACTTGAGGTGCTCGCTGTATTGAAGGCCGGGCTTGGCACGCTGGATAAAGTAAAAAGAGCGGTGAAAGTGCAGGGCTTTGTGAACGCCGTCCCGCAGTTCGAAGAACATCACAAAGTGCTGAACGGATTTTCCGATCTCTTGTTCGAGGTTTTTCAGGAGAAGGGTGCTCATGCCCGTTCCGTTTTGGGCGCAAATTCGTTAAGAGACAACCTTCCGATTGTCGTCGATTCGATTTTTGAAGTCGAAGATGTCTCACTTTAAATGGACCTTGTCTCAAATGCCCGTTCGATGAGATAATGAACATACAATTGTAAAGGAGCGGATCTCATGAGTGAACAATTGCTGCAACAAATTCTCGATAAGTTAGACCAAACGAATCAACGAATCGAACAAATCGACCGGCGGCTTGATAAAGTCGACCAACGGCTTGATAAAGTCGACCAACGGCTCGATAAAGTTGACCAACGGCTCGACAAAGTTGATCAACGGCTCGATCACCTTGAATCTAGCGTCACCTCGATCAAAGAAACGATGGCAACGAAACAGGATGTAGAGCTGTTGCCTGCCATTCAGCAAGCAGTATCGGAGGTAAATAAAGAAGTCGTAGCAACAAGCGAGAGTGTTCAACGAATAGAAGTAACTTTAACTGGACATGAGGCTACATTGGATTTGCTTGCAAGACGTTCCATCGATCAGGAAGCTGCGTTGAGACGGATTAAATAACGATTGCGGGGCGGTCCCGCACAAGTAGGCGAACTTGTGGGGAATGCCGCTTTTCTGGACGCGCGCCTCTACCGGCTGTAGGTCGTGGAACTGCACAGCTGGGCAGGAGACAGCTCAGTAGGGAGAAAACCTGCGAAAGTACAGGTTTTTTCTGCGGAATTAGCTTGTTTTGGCGAAAAACCTGCAAAAGTGCAGGAATTTTCGCTGAAAGTGAATCTAAGTCCATGTATTCGATGAAAAGCCTGCACAATTGCAGGAATTTTTCGTGGACAGGGATCAAGGGCGCAAATTCATGTATTTTTGCAGGTTTTTTCCGTGGAAATAGGCCGGTCGACCGACCGCCGTCATGCAGCGCAACACCGCGCGCTGGGAGCTGCGCAGATTGTGGCTATCGACTCTGACAAGTAGGTTTTTCGATAGCCTGGCTTTTGGGCTTTTGCAGGTCTTTCTGCACGCGGCGCGGTCAGAAAGAGCAAGAACCTTGTCAGGCAAGCCCCATCGGCAAGGCAGCTGTCTCCTCCTCTCGGTGAGGAGAAAGCCGAAACAAGCCGGCTTTTTCAAATGTAGCCGGTCCACTCGATGTGGACATGTTCCTCGTCGTCGTCATCTTCGGCAGCGGCATTCACGGCTTCAGTGACTTCTTCAACCTCCGCTGCTTGCACGGGTTCATCGTGTGCCAAAGGAATCCCTCCTGTCTGTATGGAAACTATATATGTTTTACCCAATTTGCAAAAGCTTATACGGTTGGTTGACTTTCAATTGTTATGTAACTATAATTGTTACATGCAAGCCGTGAAATGAATGGGGTGAACAGTGATGGCGATTAACAGCAAGTTGGCGGTGGCCGTACACATACTCGTGCTACTTCAGATTGACAAAGGCGCGCGCATAACATCGGAGTATATCGCCGGCAGTGTGAACACGAACCCTGTCGTCATCAGACGCATCATCGGCATGTTGAGCAAGGCGAAGCTTGTGCATACGACTCCGGGAGTCGCCGGAGCGAAGCTGATGCGTCCGATCGGAGAGATCACGCTGCTTGACATTTATCATGCCGTGCAAGCGGAAGATCAGGACGCCTTGTTTACGATTCACGAGCAGCCGAATCCGGATTGCCTCGTCGGGCGCAACATTCAAGGTGCGCTTGAGCTCAGCTTTAATCAGGCCCAGCAAGCGCTGGAAAACGAGCTGGCAAGCGTAACGCTGGAGCAGGTCGTCTCTAATGTGCTACAGCAAGGACCAACATAAAATGATAAACTCAAGGGTTTTTCATTTTTTTTGCCAATACATGTAACTGAAAAAGTTACAAAACAAAACGGAGGGATCAGTATGACTTTAAAAATTCAAGTTTACTCTGACTATGTATGCCCTTTTTGCTTTTTGGGAAAAGTTCCTTTAGAGCAAGCGGTTGAAGGCAAGGATGTAGAGCTGGAATGGATGCCTTTCGAGCTGAGGCCGGAGCCTGCGCCTCCGATTGATCCGATTAACGATGCCCCGAAACGGGCTTCATGGGATTCTTATATCAAGCCCGCTGCCGCGAAGCTGGGTCTCGAGATGAGGCTGCCGAACTTGTCGCCGCATCCGTACACGGGCCTCGCTTTCGAAGGTTTCCAATTCGCCAAGGAGCAGGGCAAAGGAACGGCCTATAACGACCGCGTATTCCGGGCGTTTTTTCAGGAAGAGCAAAACATCGGCGACATCGGCGTATTGACGCGTCTTGCCGCAGAAATCGGCCTTGATTCGGCGGCGTTCAAGCAAGCGCTTGAAGAGCGCCGATATCGGGAGGCGCAGCAGCAATCTTTGCAGCACGCGTACCACGAAGCGGGCATCCAGGCGGTGCCGACGATCAAGATCGGCAGCCAGGTGATTCAAGGCATGGCGTCCAAGGAAACGATAGAGCGCATCATTCAGCAAGAGCTGCAACAAGCGCAGGTTCAGCCTGGGGATTCGGGTTTGGCCTGCGGTATCGATGACAACAACTGCTGATTAGACGTCGCCCGAGCGGGGGGTGACCGCTGCCATGCTCTGGCGACGCAAGGCGCGCCCGGGATTCGCGAGCGCTGTTAATAGAAACAACGGGGAGGAAACGAACATGAAAATAGCATTGATCGGAGCGACCGGAACGATTGGACAGCGGATTTTAAAAGAGGCGCTTGACCGCGGCCATCAAGTGACGGCCATCGTAAGAACTTCCGCGAAAGTCACGGTCAGTCATCCGAACCTGACTGTTGTGACGGGAGATATTTTCAAAGCGGACAGCCTGGCTTCCCTTGTAAAAGGCCACGACATTCTCGTCAGCGCCTACGGGCCGGCCGGAGACCCGGGCGCTTTGGCCGATCTGACCCGCACGTTGATCGAAGCCGTGAAAATTTCCGGCCTCGACAGGCTGCTGGCGGTCGGGGGAGCAGGCAGCCTGGAGGTGGCTCCAGGCGTGCAGATCGTCGATACGCCCGGATTCCCGGAGGCGTGGAAGCCTATCGCGTTGGCGCATCGCAACGCGCTTGGCATTTTGCGCGAGTCCGATATCAATTGGACATCGTTCTCACCGGCCGGGATGATCGAGCCGGGCGAGCGGACAGGCAAGTTCCGCCTGGGCACCGAGCAGCTGGTCACCGATGAGAACGGCAACAGCAAAATTTCGGCGGAGGATTACGCGATGGCCCTGCTGGACGAAGCCGAGAATCCGCAGCATGTCCGCGCCCGTTTCACAGCCGCATATTGATTCTTTACAAGGAACCTGACGGGTCGCTTGCGCCTGTCAGGTTCTTTGGCATGCCCGGGAATCGATGCATCCCACGGGCCTTTTTTTGTAGTATCATAAGAGGGAGATCATGGTACAATAAACCAAATAAGTTACATAGGCGGTAAGAGATGAAAAGTATTTGGAACATTTATGTTACGGACTGGAAAAATATTTTCAAAGTACCTACAGGGATTTTTCTTATGGTTGCCCTCATATTGATTCCTTCCATTTACGATTGGGTCAACGTTATTTCCGTGTGGGATCCTTACGCGCATACCGGCGGAATCAAAATTGCCGTCACAAGCAAGGATGAAGGGGCTTCCGTCAACGGCAAAACGGTCAACATCGGCAGCGATGTGATAGAAAGCCTGAAGGCCAATACGAAGCTCGGCTGGACTTTCGTCGATGCGGACGAGGCCCGGCGCGGCGTTGAGCGGGGGGATTACTATGCGAGCTTGCTGATCCCCGCCGATTTCTCGCGGAAAATTACAGGCATTGCGGAAGGAAACGTGCAAAAGCCGGAAGTGGAATATACGGTCAACGAAAAAATGAATGCGGTCGCACCCAAAATTACGAATTCGGGAGTTTCCGCCGTGACGGCTCAGATCAACGAAAATTTTGTGAAAACGGTAAGCGAGACGGCGCTCAAAAAGTTGAACGAAGCCGGCGTCCAGCTGGAGGAACAGCTTCCGACCATCCGCAAGGTGGAACAAGGCGTGCTGACCCTCGAGCAGAGCCTGCCTGAGATCGACAGTATGGGCCAAAAGGTGCTCGAGGTCGAACAAAAGCTGCCGGACATTCACGACAAAGCTCAAAAAATCGTCAGCCTCGAGCAAAAGATTCCGCAGATCCGCGAAGCGGGGGATGCGATCCTCAAGATCGACGAGCGCTGGCCGCAAATCAATGAAGCGGCCCAGCAGGTGGTCGTCCTCCAGCAGAAGCTGCCGGAAATTCAGAAGGTGGCGGACCGCATTGCCGAGCTGGCGCGAAATTTCGATCAAGTGGAGAACGCGCTGAACACGGCGATGGACAAGGCGCAGAAAGCCGAAGAGATCGTTGCCGCCGCGCAGGAGGCTCTGCCCCAAATTGAGCGGATCGCCACGGAAGGCGGAGCTTTTGCGGACAGCCTGCAGGACTTTTTGGCGAAAAACGATGCCGCCCTCCAGACGCTCCCCGCTGTCGTGAAGCAAAATTTGCTGCTGCTGCAGCAAACGGCGCAGAACGCGGCTGAAGTAACAGGGCTTTTGATGGACGCCAATATCGATCCGCAAAAAGCGCTGAATGCGCTGGCTTTTGTGAAAGACCGTCTGACGGCAGGCGTCGAGGTGCTGAATAGAACTACGGATTTGCTGAGCAGGTTGAATACGTATGTACAGAGTCCTGTTTTGACCGATATGATCGATCGCCTGGGCACTCTGAAATCCAAAATGAACCGGCAAATTCAGACGATCACTGCCATTACGGCGGCTATAGAACGCGGGGAGAAGCCGGCGAAAGAGCTGGTGGAGAGCTTGAATACGTTGTCCAAAGAGGCGGACGGCATTTTGGGCGATATATTGTCCCGATACGATACGGAGATCGTCCCGAAGATGAAACAAGCTTTCGGGCAGGTGCAGGCTGTGGCGAAGGCGTCCGCGGACGTACTTCAGACGGCCAAAGCGCGGCTTCCGAATATAAAGGAAATTTTGAACGATGCGCAGGCGGGAATCCAATTCGGCATCGCCCAGCTCAGCGCGCTGCAAAAAGATATGCCGCAAATTCGCGCCAGGGTGCAGGACGCGTCGGCAAGCATGCAGGACAAGATGGACGAGTTCACCAAAGCTGTGAATGCGGCGGTTCCTTTTGTGCAGAACGATTTGCCGAAAGTCGGGGAGAAGCTTCATCAAGCGGCCGATTTTGTCCGCAATGATTTGCCTGCAGCGGAGGAGCAGCTGCACCGGCTTTCGGATTTCGTGCAAAACAAGCTTCCGGAAGTGGAGGACGGGGTTCATCGGGCGGCGGATTTTGTCCGAAGCGATCTCCCCGCTTTGGAAGATGCCGTGCACAAGGCTGCGGATAAGATCAGGCAGGTGCAGGGTGAGAACAATTTCGCGGATTTGGCGAAGCTGCTGCGCGGCGATATTGCCGAGGAGAGCGATTTTTTGGCGAAGCCGGTGCAAATCAGCGAGAATCGGTTATATCCCATTCCGAACTACGGCTCCGCCATGTCGCCTTTTTACGCGGTCTTATCGCTATGGGTCGGCTCTACGCTGCTGATTTCGCTGCTGCGGGTCGATCTGGACAACCCCGGGGGCAGATACAAAGGGTATCAGATGTATTTTGGCAGGCTGCTGACGTTTCTTACCCTGGGCTTTTTTCAGGCGCTTATTTTGACGCTGGGGGATATTTGGATTCTTGGCACTTATGTCGCCGATAAAATCTGGTTCGTACTTTTCGCCGTACTGGTCAGCAAAGTATTCGTTACGATTACCTACACGCTGCTGTCGGTTTTCGGAAATACGGGGAAAGGTATTGCGATCATTTTCATGGTGTTCCAGTTTTCCAGTTCAGGGGGCACGTTCCCGATCAGTACGGCAACGCCGTTTTTTCAAGCGCTGAATCCTTTCATGCCGTTCACTTATGCGATCAGTTTGCTGCGGGAAGCGGTCGGGGGCATTTGGCCGGAGACAGCTATCAAGGACGCGCTGGGCCTCTGCGTTTTTATTGCGCTCAGCTACTTGGCGGCGCTTGCTCTCAAGAAGCCGTTAAGCGGCTTTACGAAACGGTCGGCCGAAAATGCGCGGCGCACCAAAATCATCTCCTAGAACCGCCGTCCGCCGACGGATACTATGAAAACAATGAAAAAACCGATATGATAGAACAAATATACGTTTTCGGAGGCTTTCATGAAAGCAGATCTTTCCCCCGGCTCCTTGCCTTTATTCGAGGCGCTGGCCAGTTCCGTCCGGCTTAATATTATGCATCTTCTCGCCCAAAAGGATATGAATATCAAAGAGCTCGCCGAGGCTTTGGGCCTCAGCAGCGCGATCATGACCATGCACGTCAAAAAGCTGGAAAAAGCGAAGCTGATCAAGACGGCGATCGTTCCGGGACGCGGCGGCCAGCAAAAGCTGTGTTCGATGAATCCGGACATGAGCAGCATCGAAATTTTGCTCCCGCAAAGAGACAAGCCGCTTATTCGCGAGCATACTCATATTGAAATTCCGATCGGGCACTACACGGATATTGAAGTCAATCCTACTTGCGGTCTAGCGACAACGGAGAAAGTGATCGGCAGCTTTGACGATTCGCGCAGCTTTTTATCCCCGGAGCGGGTGAATGCCAAAATTTTATGGATCGGCTGCGGTTATGTCGAATACAAAATTCCGAATTACCTGCTCGCCAGCGAAAACCCGATAGAGCTGGAAATTTCGCTCGAGATGGCTTCGGAAGCGCCCAGCGTCAACAACGACTGGCCTTCCGACATCACCTTTTTTTTGAACGGCCGTTTTCTTGGGCAGTGGACTTCTCCGGGAGATTTCGGCGGTTCGCAGCGGGGCAGGTACACACCGGACTGGTGGAGTTCGGGGCTTAACCAATTCGGTTTGCTGAAAATGTTCACGATCAACAAGGACGGTACCTTCCTTGACGGGCAGCGCATGTCCGACGTGACGCTTGATGATATCGACATTCGCCAAAAGCAGTGGACGCTGCGGATCGCCGTCCTGCCTGACGCCAAAAATCCGGGCGGGCTCACCCTGTTCGGCACCGGCTTCGGCAACTACAACCAGGATATTGTCGTCAAGCTGTACAAGGAAACGAAGCCGTACTGAATCAAGTTTGCCGATTCATCGTTTTTTCATATTGTCGAACCCGCAGCTATCATGTAAGATTCAGATAGGTAATTTTTCCTAAATGATAGAATGGGGGAGACGAATCGTGTCATTTTTCAAAAAGATGCTGGCCAAGGTCGGAATCGGCAACATTGATATAGACGCCCAGTTTCATACGGAGCAGTTTATTCCCGGAGGGTATGTCGACGGAGTCGTCGTTGCCACGGGAGGGAACGTGGAGCAGACCGTCAGAAAGCTCTATTTTCGGCTTATGACTGAGTATTACAAACCTGTCGAAAGAGACGCAAACCGCGACGGGCGCACCGAAATTCATTATGAAAAGCAAACCGTCGAGATTGCGAATTTCGTTTTGGGCGAAAGCCTTGTTTTCCGGCCGGGCGAAACGAAAGAAATTCCTTTCAGCCTTGTACTGCCGCATCATACTCCTATTTCCATCGGTGAGTTCCCGATTTGGATTCGAACCGGGCTTGATATCGACAATGCGGTCGATCCGACGGACCGGGATGACGTTGAAATATTGGCGCATCCGTACACGTCGATTTTGTTCAAAGCGCTCGAACTGCTTGGATTCCAGATGAGCAAAGCGGAAAACGAGTATTACCCGCAGCACAGTTACGCCCTGCCGTTTATCCAAAAGTTCGAATTCGAACCGACCCTGCGCAGCCAGTACAAAAACACAATAGACGAACTGGAAATCGTGGCATATCCGAATGAAGGCGGGATTGAAATCATTTTGGAGCTGGACCGCAAAGCCCGCGGATTCAACGGATTTTTGGCCGAAATGCTCGATATGGACGAAACCGTCGGCAGATTCTCGTTCAGCAGCGAAGAATTGGATGAGGGGCCGTCATTTATCGCCGAGCAGCTTAGCAGTATTTTCAACGATTTGGTGTAAAAATAGCAAAACCGCCTCATGCCATGAATTTGGTCTGAGGCGGTTGCTGTTTATAAGCTCATTTTGGCAAGATGCGCTTGGAGGCGGTCCAAGTTCTGCTCATTTCCCGGTTCGGCATACGACTTGACCTGTTCAAATACAGCGGCATTCTCAAAGAGCTGGCGAAAAGTAACCCGGGTTTTGCCGCCCAAATCTTCAAAAGTGGCCGTCACTTGGAACTGGGGATTCGAGATATGCCGGAGTACGATTCGCTCAGGTTCGGTGATCTCGCCGAAGACGATCTTGTTCGGATAATTAGCCCCGTTAGGGCCATGCATCGTAAACTGCCAGCTGCCCCCCGGCTTCAGATCAAATTCGTGAAACGTATTCGTAAAGCCGACCGGCCCCCACCACTGCGCCAGATCGTCGGCGTTTGTCCACGCCTTAAATACGAGTTCGCGCGGCGCATCCATTATGCGCGCAGCCACCAGTTCATTTTCGCCAGCGCCGCTCGGGTCCGGGCTTGGGCTTCTTGTCGGTTTGTTGTCTGTCATATCGGTTCCTCCCATTCTTTCGCTCATACTAACGTTCCTCGATTAATCGGTTTCATCCGCCGAATCGGCCAGGAAGTCCCCGAGATTGTCGAGGTTGCGCTCCCAGCTCATCCTGTGCTCGATTGTACCGGTAACTTCAGTATAAAACATGACGTAACGTAAGGTTCAAGACTTTATTATGAAAATATTGCCGGGGAAATTAAAAAACCTTGGTTCATTACTATTCCTTCGGCATCTTGCTTTGATCCATATACAACACATTCCACCGATGGCCGTCCAAATCGGCAAAACCGGCGCCGTACATCCAGCCTTGGCCGTGGGGCGCGCTATATACGGTGCCGCCTGCTTCGGCCGCTTTCCTCAGCAGCTCGTCTACTTCCTCTTTGCTGTCGGCATCGATGGAAAGCAGCACTTCCGTACCTTGCTTGGTGTCTGCAAGCTCGTTTCTCGTAAAGTTTTTGAAAGCCGCTTCCGGAAAAAGCATCACGATGACATTCTTGTCTCCGATGAGCAAGCCGGCGGCTTCGTCGCTATTGTTGTGCCGCGGATGAAATGCAAAGCCAAGTTTGGTGAAAAACTCTCTTGACTTCTTGATGTCCTTCACAGGAAGATTTAACCAAAACTCTTTCACCATAGCAATCTCTCCCTTGCAGTAGTAGTATAGACGTCTTTAATTGTACTATAGCATGAAAAATGACCCGGAGTTTCTTTTGGATTGCTTTTTTGCCAATCCATTGCATATTGCGGGGGATTGCGGCAGGATAATGTAATTGTTTCAACGAATATCAATGAAACAACTTTTGAAGGGATTTTATATTGGGAAACAGGAGCGAACCTGAGTGATTGTACAGAGCATTACATTATTGTGGGGGAAAAAGACTAGAGGCGCACCTTATTCTACTCTAAGAAATCATTATAATAAATCATTCTCTATTCCAGAATCAATGATAAATTATAAATCTGATTCAAAAATACCATTTCATCGAATTGGTTTAATTCAAAACGAACAAGGTATTTTGATCAAAAATAATAAAGTAGAATTTGTTGAATCTAACTTATGTGATTGGAAGATAGGGTGTGTTGAAATACAAAGAAATGAAGATCGTCTTCTTATTTATTTTAAATATACCGATTATTGCGGAAAACCGATAAGATACGACTCAAGATATAATTACTTGTCGGAAATGGCTTTTGAACTTAAGAAAAACGAATATGGGAGAATTATTTATAATGGAAGATTGGTTCACCATGATGCAGGGGAATGGATATATCAGCTAAACATATTGAACGTATATAATTCAAATTGTAATAATAAAGAGATATTAGTTGATAAGAAACCATTGAAAGAATATAAGCAGTTGGAGATTCTATTCTGAACATGGCGTGATATGGCGACAATCCTTGGGTAAAGACTGGAAAGCCTGAAAGAGCATCGCTAGCAGCGATAAGGCAGGGGTTCAGTCCAAGCGCAAGGAGAGGTTCAATCCTCATTGACAACCGGCAATATAAAATAATAAAATTCGGCATTCGCCCCTTGTTTGCTCCGTACCCCAATACGACCGCCATGCAGAGATCCAATGCCGTTGTCTTTAATCGCAAGCTGAATCCATTCCGCCCGAGCTGGTCGCACAATCTGCCTGGTTGCACGAAGAAAACCTGCAAAAATGCAGTTTTTGCTCGATGGATACGTCGGCTACGGAAAATTCCTGCAATTGTGCAGGCTTTTCGCCGCTAACAGGGGTTCAGGTTCGTTTTCTCCGAAAATTCCTGCACAATCGCAGGCTTTTCGCCAAAATGGACCTTTTTTACTGGAAAAGCCTGCACTTTTGCAGTTTTTTTCTAGTAGACCTTTTCATTCTGTGGAGTGGCGATCGTGATGTGATATGAGTTTATTGGTCTTTCCTGCATTTCTAATCCCCTGGCGGGCGAGTTTTTTAACAGTCATTTCCCTGAAAGAGGGTGTGCGGTGGGATTATGCCTAATTACCGATACCAGCATATCCCGGGAATTGATATACTTATGGAGCAGGTGGACGAGATGATCACCGTCAAACAGTGCACCAGCGTTGCCAGCCAGTACGGGCGAAAGCGGGTAATCACCAGATCAGGATCTATAAAGGATAACGGGAGGACTTTTGATGAATACCCAAATTGCCGGGGGCGTATGGCCTACGATGCTGACTCCGTTCACGGAGTCGGATGAAGTCGATTATAAGGCGCTGGGCCGCTTGGTAGAGTGGTATTTGGACAACCAGGCAGATGGCTTGTTCGCCGTATGCCAGTCAAGCGAAATGTTTTATCTGAGCCTGGAAGAAAGAGTGAAGATCGCTGCTTTTGTCAAGCAAAAAGCGGCGGGGCGCGTGCCGGTTGTCGCCTCCGGTCATATCTCCGCCGCGTTCGAGGACCAGGTGGCGGAGCTGAACGCCATGGCGGAGACGGGAATCGACGCCCTGGTGCTGGTGACGAACCGGCTTGCCGCGCAGCATGAATCGGACGAAGTGCTGAAGAGCAATTTGACCAGGCTGCTGGAGCACATTCCCGGGGAGGTTAAGCTCGGGTTGTACGAGTGTCCGTCACCGTACAAGCGGAACTTGCCTCCCGCTCTGCTTGAATGGTGCGCCGGGACAGGCCGGTTTTACTTCCTGAAAGACACCTGCTGCGACGCGGAACTGATCCGGGCGAAGCGGGAATCGACGGCCGGATCGGCCCTCCGTATTTTCAACGCCAACTCGGCCACTTTGCTGGAAACGTTAAATTCGGGCATCGCAGGGTACGTCGGCGTCATGGGCAATTTCCATCCCGATTTGTACGTATGGCTGATGCGCAGCTACGCTTCCCGTCCGGAGGAGGCCGAGGATCTGATCAGCTTCCTGACCATGGCTTCCTGGATCGAAAAACAGCTGTACCCGGTCAATGCCAAGTACTATCTTATGCTTGAGGGAATCTTGAGCAATTACCGCTGCAGATCGAAAGACGATACGCAATTCTCGGCCACGGATCGCCTTGAGGTCGTGCAGATGCACCGGATTACCGGGGCCTATTCGCAAAAATACGCTATTTAGCAAAGGGGATTAAAACAATGATTGTAAACGACATTCATTCATTGGAGCAGGAGCGGCACTTGCTGCCGGCTGCCGTACAGAGAGGGCTCGACTACGTTCTTAAGCAGGAACTGGCCAACTCGGCCCCCGGCAAATACGAGCTTGAAGGAGATTTGATGTTCGCTTTGGTCCAAGAGGTCGTCACGCGGCCGTTCGCGGAGCAAAAGCCGGAATCTCATGCGGTCTACACGGACATTCAACTGCTGGTCAGCGGCGAGGAGCGACTGGGTGTCAGCAGAAAAGATTCCGGCTCCAAGCCGATCGACGACCAGTTTGAAGCACGCGACATCGCATTTTACGATAAGGCGCAGAGTCCGCGGGAGTCGGAGATCGTCCTGCAGCCGGGCATGTTCGCGGTCTTTTTCCCAAGCGATATTCACCGCCCCTGCTGCTCGTTAAGCGTCGACGGACCGATCAAAAAAGTCGTCGTCAAAATCCATCGGCAGCTGCTGGAGTAGTTCCGACTTGCCGCAGGATGGATGGCGATAGTCCGGCCTCGCGTGTATGACGCAGGTTGCAGACAATATAGCGGCACTCTTGCCATAAGCGTTCTCCTGCTGCCTGATGGGCGGCCGGGGGGACGCTTTTTGGCTTTGTGTGCGGAGTCGATTGGCGGCCGTATCTCATTTTTGACATGAAAAAAGAATCAATATCTGGATATTCCTGTATGCTATAATGGAAGTATATGGCGGTGATATCCATGCTTCTTTTCGTCATCAACAAAATCAACAACATTCGGCTCAAAAATAAACTGATCCTCGCCTTTATCGGGGTCGTCGTCATTCCGGTTATCATTGTAGGCGGTTTCTTAACGAGCCAATTCAGACAGACGGTTCTCAATGACGCTATCGGCCAAACTTCCAATAATGTGGAAAAAATTAACAACCATGCGCTGGACGTGCTGAGGGTACCGATCGAAATTTCCAACAAGCTGATGATTGATCCGCGGCTGGAGCGGGTCGTCAATACGGAGTATACGTCGATTTATGAAGTTGTAAGCGCTTATAAAGAATTTCAGGATTTCACCGATTTTATCAAGCTTTATAAGGAAATATTCAATGTCCGGTTTTATACGACCAATCCGACCATACTGAACAATTGGAATTTCATCCAGCCTTCGGAAGCAATCCTCCAATCTTTCTGGTATCAGGAAGCGAAGTACAAAAAAAACGATAAAATCAGATGGTATGCCGTGGAGGACGAAACGAAGAACAACAAGAGGTATTTAAGTCTCGTAAAAAGAATTTATTTTTCCAACTATCGTTCGAGCGGTGTGCTGGTGATCAGCGTCAATCCCGACGAACTGAATTCCATCGTGAGTCAGGAGCAGTTCGATACGATGATTTTTGACGATAGAGGCAGCATTGTAGCGGCCAAAAACACCGAATGGGTCGGACATAACGTGAGCGATCTCGATTTTGCCAAAGATTTTTTGAACAAACCGGCCGGCACGTATGAAACGCTGTTTCAGGGACAGGATTCGAGAATTGTCATTCGCGATTTAATCCCGCAGCTGAGCGCCAGCGGACTACGCATCGTCTCCGTGTTCACCGTCAAGAGCATCGTCGGCAGAGCGAATCAAATCAGCAATATGGGTTTGACGATTATTTTGGTCAGCCTGGCGATCGCTTTCGTGCTGATTTATTTTTCCGCCCGGATCTTGACGTCCAGATTGCTCCAGCTGAACAAGCAGATCAACAAAGTCGCGCTTGGGCATCTGCATGTGTCTTCGGAAATTGACGGGAACGATGAAATCGGCATGCTGTCCCGGCAGTTCAATAACATGGTCAGGAGCATTCGGGAACTGATGGACGAAGTCCACGAGTCGAACCGGATCAACAACCAGTTGGAGCTGCGGCAAAAAGAAATCAAGCTGAAAATGATGGCGAGCCAGATCAACCCGCACTTTTTGTTCAACGCCCTGGAATCGATCCGCATGAAGGCGCATATGAAAGGAGAAACGGAAATATCCGGCATCGTCCGAACGCTGGGCAAGCTGATGCGCAAAAAAATCGAAATCAGGGGCAGCACGATCCCGCTCAAGGATGAAGTCGAAATGGTGCGGTGCTACCTGGACATTCAGGCGTTCCGTTTTGAGGATCGTATGAATTATGAGATTCATGTGGATCCGGCAGCGAGCGGGATCGGAATCACGCCCCTGATCGTGCAGCCCCTTGTCGAAAATGCCGTTATCCATGGCCTTGAGCGTGTCGAGAGAGAAGGCGTCGTCAAAGTGAACGCGTCTTTGGAAGGCGACCGCCTGCATATCGAAGTCTCCGATAACGGAGCCGGAATCAGCCGACACAAGCTGCTGGAGATCGAGCGTTCTTTGGGCGACATGGAGGATAGCGAGGAGCATCGGATCGGGATGCGCAACGTGCACCAGAGGCTTGTCCTCTTATATGGGGATAGCTGCGGGCTGAACATTCAAACGGAGGAAGGTGCGGGAACGCGTATCTTTTTTTCAATACCTGTCCAGAGGTGAACAAGCCATGTATAAAGTATTGATTGTGGACGATGAACCCGCCATTCGCGGGGGATTGCAAACGCTGATCGACTGGGAACGCTGCGGTTTTCAAGTTGTCGGCGACGCGATGAACGGCAGGGAGGCTTTGGTTCAATACGCGAAGCTGGCGCCGGATTTGATGATCATAGACATTCGCATGCCGGTCATGGACGGGCTGCAGGTGATCGAGGAAATTCGCAAAACCGATTCCGAATGCCGTTTTCTGATCTTGAGCGGCTACGCCGATTTTGAATACGCCAAGCGGGCGATTGTCGGCCAAGTCGACGGCTACGTGCTGAAGCCGGTCGACGAAGAAGAGGTTATGGCGGCGCTGGTGCGAATCCGCCTGCAGTTGAACAAGCAGAGAGAGCTGAGCGAGCTCCTGCAGGCCGACCGCCCGGGAAATCGGCGCGAGGAATGGATTCGCGCGATGCTGCTGGGCGATGAGAGCGCCGGCGATGACGCCGGGCCGAGCGAGAGCTGGGGCGCCGGCGGAGGAGCGAGGCCGGGCGCGGGCCGGGGCGCCGGCGAGGGCGCGAGGTCCGGCGAGGGCTGGGGCGCCGGCGGAGGAGCGAGGCCGGGCGAGGGCCGGAGCGCCAGCGAAGGCGTGGGGCCGGGCACCGGCGGGAGCCATGCGGCCCGGATGAGCCGCCCGCCTTCGGAGAACGAGCGGCTCATCGCTTCGCCGACCGGCGCTTATCAGGTGCTGCTGCTGCAGCTTCCGCAGAAGCTTGGGGCGGATTCACGCGCTCATGCTTCCGTGAGACGGGCGCTGTCCGCCCTTTTTGAAGAGCAGGGGCGAGGCTTTGTTTTTCATGCCAACGCTTATCACGGCGTCCTGCTCTTTGATCCGGCTGCGGACGAACGAAAAAGGCTCAGCTTATACGAAGAGCTCCGAAGCGGCTTGAAAGAAATTCCGTTCTATGCGGCGATAGGAGACCCGGTTAAGCAGGTCGTGCACATCCGCGCGTCCTTTCAGGCGGCGGCGCAGCTGCTGAAGCAGCATTTCCTGTTCGGAAATGAGCTGATCGACCAGAGCCGTGCCGGCGAGACTGCCCGGACTGCGGAAAGCCTCGACCTCCAAGCGCTCGGAGAAAAGCTGTACTACGCCATCGACATGGGCAAAAAAGACTGCCTGGACCAGTGGATCCAAAGGGCGGGCGCCGAAATCGCCGCATTTGACTGCAGCGAGCACAGCATCAAGACCAACTATGTGCAGCTGATTTCCATCGTCTTGAACAAGCTGGCAGGACTGCATGACAAGACGTACACAAACGTCTGGGAATTCATGCCCCTGATCGCCGACATCTACGAGCAGCCGAATCTTGAAGCTTTGATGAAGCGGGTCAAGCAGCAGCTGCTGGAATTGACGGTCCGGATCAACTCATCGGGCAACGAGCCCGTCCTGAAGCAAATCATCGACTTCGTCGAACGGCATTACTACGAAAACTTGAAGCTCGACACCTTGGCCGAGCTATTTAATTACACCAGCGGCTACCTCGGTAAAATTTTCAAAAACTACACCGGCGCCCACTTCCACACCTACCTCGATCAAGTCCGCATCCAAAAAGCGATCGAACTGCTCGGCGAAGGACTCAAAGTCCACCAAGTCGCCCTGCGCGTCGGCTACGCCAACGCCGATTATTTCCACAGCAAATTTAAAAAATACGTCGGCGAATCGCCGTCATCATACAAAGGGAAAGGGGGGAAGTGACGGATAAATTACTCAAAAGGCGCCAATTTTCGGGCGTCTTTTTTGTTTTTTTTAAATATTCGACAAATGTTCTTATAATTCGACAAAATTAGCTAAAGTAGCATATGAGAAAATAGAGTAATCTAGAATTTGTGCGAAACTGCTTCTAATGTTGGGTGGCGAATATTGAGAGGCTATTTAGTAGCGAAGGGAGAGATACTATGTGTACGAACCACAACGTTTCACGAATTTATTAATAAAGTAAATTATTATTTTGAATTAGCAGATTTTTCAAAAGAATGGAGCAGATTTCAATGAAGAGAAGAATCAGATTGATTGTATCAGCAATGCTAGTTATGATGCTTTCTTGGTTAGTCTATGACACGATCGTTTATGCAGGAAATGACAAAGAACTAAAACCTCAACAAAGTTTGTCAGGTGATGCAATTACAGAAGAAAACTCTACTCATGCAGTTTCTAAAGGAATGCAGCCTTTACAGTCAATGAACAGTTCTAAACATAAAGAAAACGAAGCAAGCCTTCAAGAAACCAACAAAACATATGCTGAAATCATGTCGAAGTGGGAGAGTGTCAAAGACAAAAACAACTCCTTTAAATCAACGAAGTCCAACTGGGCTAAGAGCAAATCATCCGACAACGGGGATTCGAACTATGAAAATAATCCAAAGAGTACTGACAAGAAGTCGGATATCGACAACTTAAAACAAGAAATTAATGCTGCCATAGAGAAACAGCAATATGAGGCGGCATTTGAACTTGCAACCAAATTTTTCGGGGAAAATCCTGGTCTTAAAGAGGCCAAACAAGAGTATGCGAGAGTTTATCAAATTTATTCAAAAGAAGTACTGCAAAAACAATCTGAAATCATCTCAGGAGGGACAAAATGAGAGTGAAGTTGATTGCTGCAATTGGTATTGTAGTAATGTTTTTCATTTTTTGCAATAATCAATCTTTCGCCTCCGGGGAAGAACAAGCTTATAAGCTTAAGCCAAAGTATCTTATAAATAACTCTAATTTCGATATGATGTCGGCAACTGTAACTAATGATGAGCATAACTTTATGACTACCGGAAATTTCCGGACAAGCAAGGATTTTGACGTCATGTATTGGGAAACAGAGGATGTCCACAGCCACCCTGATTTAAAGTACCCGACGAATCATGATTTTTCCAATGTTGTACTTGAGTACAACTACAAAATCAGCGGTGATGCGGTTCCCATGGACGGCACTCCATCACCAACGCTGACCATTGTAACTACCGATGATAAAGCATATTATGTTCGTCTGTGGAATTATGTGGTAGATCGCCCGCAAGAAAACTGGGAAGCCGCTGTAAGCAAGGATATAGGTATAGATTATGCGTTCCCAATTGGAAGACAGAAGGGAAATGCGGATGGTACAACCGGGAAAATTAGAATTGATTTTAACAATCTCTATTCAGGATGGGTTCCTTTCGTTCAAAATGAGATAAGTAGTTCCGAGAGTGCATGGGTACCGAATCCAGAATGGGTCAAAGTTCCGGTTACCGATATTAAGCGATTGGAATGGGCATTTGTCCCGAAAGAATATAACTATAATGAAACAAATGTGAATTATTTTGCAGATTCCAAACCATTTAAGATTGAGTTTTCTAACTGGAACGTATATGGCAATACTTTTCTGATGAATGAGAAAGTAGTAGCGCCTGTCGGCAAAGTAAGAATTAGCGAGGGGTACGATGATTCATACAATTTAACCCCTGAACGACTTGTGAGTGACTACAGTAGACTAGGCTTTGGCGATATAGTCGATTTTTATGTAGGCGCATCTCACTACTACGATAAGCGTTACAACGGCCAAAATGGAATGGAAATTATTAAGGAGCATCCGTTCAATCAAGCATTTGAGAGTTGGTACACGAGCTATGTGAAGCAATTATCGGCGCGTAATACTAAAGTAATCGCTTCAATCTCAATGGAAAATGTTGATGCGCCTCCCTCTTGGTGGCAAAGAACTTGGGATGGAATTGGGGCAGAGACGTTATGGTCCCCGACTCCTAAACTTCTCAGTTTCACCAATCAGGAAGTTCAGTCTTATTATAAGCAATACATATTGGGGTTAGCTAAAATACATAAGGACAACAACCAGGCTCCTATTATTCAATTTGGAGAGCCTTGGTGGTGGTATATGGATAGTCTGCCGGGCAGTCCCCCCACATTTTATGATCAATCAACAAGAGCGTTATATCAGCAAAAATTTGGAAAACCGATGTATGAATTTAAATCGGCATATGACTCAACGAGCGGTCATGAAGAATTGCTGAATTGGTTAAGCGAGCAGAATGGGAAATTTTCGCTTATGCTTCGTGACACTTTGAAAAGCGTCTATCCAACAGGCCAATTTGCGGTTCTGTTATTTATCCCTACGGTAGTTGACCAAGAGTTGGCGCCTAGTATGATGAGCAAAGTCAACTTTCCTGTGGAGCAATGGAAATCGCCAAACTTAGACTTTTTTATGATCGAAGATTACGATTATTTAATTGCCAACAATATGGAGAAACATAGACAAGCCCTGACAGTAGCTCAACGTAAACTGAACTACCCTGCCAGCCAAATTCATTATTTATCGGGAGCGGATTCTACAAATAATGATTCCATATGGAAAAATATCGATCAAGCTATAAATGACGGTATTAATATGAGGTTTGCGCAGGTGTATGTGTGGGCCTATCCGCAAGTGAAACAGCGTGGTTGGAGGCAACCTGTAATTATCGAAAGCAGCGTACCTCCCGGTCTGCGTAAAAATAATGAACAAGTACAATTAAGCTCGGTTGGAGCGGACTCTATCATTTACACATTGGATGGCCGAGAGCCTGCTCTATCTTCTGGGCAAATATACGACGGTTCTCCTATAAGTATAACCAAGGATACAAGAATTAAAGCCATTGCAGTCAAAGCCGGAAAAGCCAGTAACTCTGTCGAATTTGATTATTTGTTGGATAGAGCCCAGTATAAGTATGATATATCCAACAAGTTGCAATGGTATACCTTCTTTCAGGACGATCAAAAATATCGGATTTCGTACTCTTATGATGAAAACGGAAATCTGGCGAAAAGGGTCAATAACAAGGTGTTTAATTTGTGGGGAGACCAGAACATTATTCCTATCATGTTTCAAGATGTTTCTCCTGACGGTACTGCCAGTGCAAGCAGCAGCTTCGGTTCAAATTATGCTCCTTACAAGGCATTCGATCATCTTGACCTTGAGCAGGCATGGATCACGAACGGTGTAGTTGAGGGCTGGCTTTCATTTAAATTTCCGACTCCAAGACATGTCATTTCGTATAAAATACTTCCTCGAAATGAAATCAGCGCTATAGCCGCTTCACCCAAATCTTGGACCTTTGAAGGATTCGATGGAAGCAAGTGGAACATTTTGTCTAGCGAAACGAATGTAACGGATTGGAAAATCAGAGAGTTTAAAATGTTTAATGTTAACTCAAGCGGAAGCTATAAAGAATACCGAATTAATATAACCGGAAACAATGGACATTGGTACACGAGCGTTGGCGAGATTGAGATGATGGAGGGAGATGGCGGCACGAGAGAGTACAACATTATTCCTGCTATGACCAGTAATGTGAGTACAAATGGTACGGCTAGTGCCGACAGCGAATTTGGTGAAGGTTATGCAGCTTACAAGGCGTTTGATCACTTGAATTCTGAACAAAGCTGGATCACAAACGGCACAGTTCAAGGTTGGTTGGCTTATCAGTTCCCTCTGCCCACACTGGTGCGATCTTACAAAATCACTCCAAGATATGATGAATCAACATTGGCATCCGCTCCAAAAACCTGGACCTTCGAAGGATTCAACGGAACGGAATGGCGTGTGTTGTCAACTGAAACAGATATAACCGGATGGCATCTTAGCGAAGCAAAAACTTTTACCGTGAAAAATCCGGGAATGTTTAGTAAGTACAGAATAAACATCAGCGATAATAACGGTCACTGGTGGACAAGCATTGGAGAATTGGAAATGATGCAATAATCGTATTTCAACAGAGGTACCGGTGTTTTTCTTGGAATTCAATAGAATCTGGAGGTCATCATGAAAAAAAGATTTCTACCGCTTTTGCTAAGTATTACCCTATTATTGACACTGATCTTACCTACATTTGCAATGGCACAAGATGCCGCGGCGCAAGAATCAAGCAATAGTTTCCCTGAGGGAGCTTATATCATCAAGTTCAAAGATGCGGAAAAAGGGAAGCAGGCTCTTGGCAAAAGAACCAAGCGAAGCTTGCTGTCTGAAAAAAAAGATAAGAGATTTAAGCATCTTCCTTCTCATATTTCTACAACGCTATCAACTAGCGAAGTTGCAGAGTTAAAAAAGGACCCGAATGTAGCCTATATTGAAAAAGATAGCATTGTTAGTAAAACAGGCGATACAGTAACGCAAAACATATACCAAATCCATGTTCCTGAAGTCCATAATCAGGCGATCTATGGTGACGGTGTAAAGGTGGCTGTTTTTGACACAGGCATTAATGCACAATCACCTGAGCTAAATGTGGCAGGTGGCGTTTCTTTTGTTATGAATGACGCTTCATTAAACGATAACAATGGTCACGGTACTTTTGTAGCTGGAATCTTAGCGGCTTTAAAAGATGATCGCGGACTTGTGGGAGTCGCTCCTCATGTAAGCTTATATAATGTGAAAGTCCTAGATTCAAATGGTAACGGAACATATAGCCAAGTAATCCAAGGGATTGAATGGGCCATTGATAATCACATGGATATCGTGGCGATGAGCTTTGCTGGAACCGACTATTCCGTCGCACTTGAGGAAGCTATGCAACTGGCCTATAACAACGGCATTCTTCTTATTGCCGCAACTGGAAATGACGGGGCAACCAAAGTCTCTTATCCGGCGAAATTCAATTCTGTAATCGGTGTGGGAGCTGTAGATAGCAGTAATCAGCTTGCATCGTTTTCCAACACAGGTAATGAGGTTGAGCTTGTTGCTCCTGGAGTAAATATTCAAGGTTTGCCACTAACGGGAAGCAATTACATCACAATGAGCGGTACATCGATGGCGGTTCCGCAAGTTGCAGGTGTCGCGGCGCTTATGAAAGGACGCAATGCAAACTACAAGAATCAAGAGATTCGTCAAGCTTTGGATAACAGTGCGCAACCTCTTGGCGATTCAACGAAATACGGCCGCGGACTTGTCAACGCTGCTGGGGTGTTTGGCATACCTGCTGCAAGCGGCACATCTTCGGTAACAGATCATGTGTATGGTGGAACTGGCACTCAGTCTGTTTATGATTCGGTTTATATCGAACAGAGAATATTTGAGTTAAGTAAGAAATATAACGTTTCTAATTCGGTCATTCAAGAAAAAATAATGCAGGGATACTCAATAAATGAGATTGAATCCGCACTTGGCTTTTGGCAACAATCTCATGGTGATATAGACGAAATATTAAAAACAGTCCATCCTCAAAGTTTGATGGCCGTTGAAGGTAATGCGAAAATCGCAAGTGCTCCTAATTTTCTTTCATCAATTGATTATGGGTCGTTTAATAATGTCAATCTTAAACCTGATCAAGCACCATTCAGTAAAACTGCGGGCGAAGTTTCACCTTTATCCGGCGCCCTTACAGTAAGAGAGAACGATCTTACTTTGCCTGGGAGAAACGGGTTATCTTTTACTTTATCAAGAACTTATAATAGCCAAAATTCCGGTTTTTTCAAAATGGACATCCAAATCGTGCAGCCAGGTGCCTTCAGGTTTAAATATAATGCGTATACCTATACACAAACCATGGTAAATGGCAATATCATAAGTAATTCCCCCAAGCTATACCAATCTACTGTGAGTGCTACGCAGTATACACTAGATGATTACAATAAGTCCAGCGAATGGGTAGCGGCGAATAAAGGAAAAGATATTTCGTACTCAAATTGGGTTGCTACAAGTACATCTGGCACTTATACTAGAACGGTTACCGGCGTAGCGGAAGATCCGCAAATAAACTACGATCAATTTTTTGTATATCCTTGGAGTAGTTTTAGGAATATTGCTAATAAGAAGTCGATTGAAAACGAATTGTTTCCGATTGGTGGGGGGTGGAAGTGGGATATTCCTTATATTGATTCTAAATCCATTAATCTTCCCGATGGCAGTACAGCAGCCCTATTTTACTATACTTCCTGCCCTGAGTTTAAAGATCACTTTGTAGATGATTATTATTTTACATGTAACGTAAACGATATTAACGTAAATGGGATAAGCTCTTACTTTAAGCTTGTCAGTAAAACATCGGGTATCAGCTATTATTTTGATAAGTATGATGTTTTGAAAGGACGCTTAATAGCTATCGTTGACAAGTATGGTAATCGTGTAGAGTTCCATTACACAGTAGACCCTACTTATGGAACCGTGTTAAGTAAAATCAAGGACGCTGTTGGAAATACCATTGACATTGCCTATTATTCGAATCAAATCATTCTCACACAAGGTAATAAAAAAGTTGTGTATAATAAAGTACAACGAGACGTTACATTTGTGGATAAACCATGGCTTAATACGAAAATTGATTACCTGTCGTCTGTTGAAAATGCTCAAGGAGTAACTCAATATGGCTACGTATCTGGGGAGAATCTAACATCCTTTAACTTTACAAGTACAAGATCAGGTGACGCAGAATCTGTTGGACATGTTTTGTTAAGTTCCGTTCAGTATCCAACAGGAGCAAAATCTATTTTTTCATACGAAAGCGCCCCAGTTTCCAGATATGGTGGAACATATGCGTACACCCAAGAGTATCGAAATGCATCTCGTCAAGATCAGATCGGAGACGGACAAGCTTATAATCAAATCAACTATGCGTATACGGGAAGTATGGCAAGCTTCTCGAACAGTGAGAACAATAATGATCAAATCATTAAAACTGACGTGACCATAGGTTCCAAAATCATTACTTATGCATACAAGAATCATTTTATTAATTATGAAAAAAAACAAGGGACTGAGGGCTGCGCTGATATTATGTATACAACTTGCTACCCCAGTTCCGATGAAAACGATTATTTTAATACTAATGTAACCGAAGTAGCGGGTAATTTGAAGAAAAGTACAGATTATGAGTATGCAACCAGTGCAACTAGTAACTTTCCATATCCGTCAAAAATTAAAGGCCAGTATACGAATATTAGCTTAGGACAAACTTCGGTGCCTATAACGGTCACAAAAACATATAACAATCATGGGCAAGTAACTTCTGAAACAGACGCGAATAACGTAACAAACACGTATGTGTATGTAAAACCAAATAATCTAGAATCTTATTTAAGCAAAGAAATTAAAAAACAAAGTGCTACTCTCACTCAATACGTTACGTATCAAAGAAACGACAAGGGCAGCGTTACAACGCTTACAGTCAAAGACAACGATGATCCGAATGGTTCATTTGCCCTGAAAATCAATTATGACTACGATCAATTCGGTAATCAAACCAAAGTGACGGCTACAGACAATCAAAGCACGACGTCTGTAACAAAATCATATGATGTAAACCCACCGAATAACGGTGCATTCTTGACTAAACAATCAATACAAGTGACAGATGTAGATGGGAATAAATCAAATATTGAGCAAAGCATGATCTATGATACGACAACGGGTAGATTGACTCAGTATACGGATGGCAAACAATATGTCACGAAGTATAAGTATGACCTTCTGGATCGAGTGACGAAAGCGACATTCCTGGATAATAGCACTGTGACACTCGCGTATGACGATGTGAATAACAAAATTACGTCAACAGATCAGACAGGGCTCACTACTATCACACAATGGAACCCGCTTGGCAGGAAAATCTCTGAAGGAATCAGCGGGAGCGGCTTTACGACTTTTGGTTACGATACTTACGGGCGGATGACATGGAGCAAGGATGCCCTTGGTCATACTACCAATTACCAGTATGATTCATGGGATCGACTGAAACAAACGGACTATCTTGACGGTTTTTCCGCAACAGTGTCCTACGACGATATCAACTTTACCAAGACGGTTAAAGATGCGGAGGGTAATCAGACCAAGGAAACGTATGATCTATTGAATCGCCTGACAAAGAAAGAATGGTTGAAAACAAAAGAGACTAAGCTTGCAGATTACACATATGATTATGTGGGCAATGTGCTTACGAGCACGGACGGCAAGGGCTATACAACGACATACACATACGATGTGTTAGGCAGATTAACATCTGTAACGGATGCGTTGTCTCAGACTACTTCCTATGCGTATAACCTTGCGAATAAATTGACTCAAGTCCAATATGCAGATGGAAACAAACTACAAAAACAGTACGACGAAATGGGCAGACTCATTAAGAAGACCGATCCCGCGGGACTAATTGAAAAATACTACTACGATGCAAATAGCAACTTGAGTAAGTACGTAGATCGTAAAGGACAAGTTCAAACCTATGAATACAACACTCGCAATTTCTTGAAAAATAGCGTTTCCGGCAATGAAACGATTTCATACAGCTATGATGCTGCTGGCAGACGTTTGACGATGCAAGATGGAACAGGAATCACAAAGTATGATTTTAATCCTGTAACCAAGCGCCTGAGCACACTCACCTATCCGGATGGAAAAACAACATCGTACCAATATGATGATCAGGGCAATCGAACCCAAATGATCGATCCGTTTGGCAACAATACGGCATATGGCTATGATGTTCGTAACAGGCTGCAAGGTGTTGGGCCAGTCAAAAATAACTGGGATGCGACCTATACGTACAAGAAAAATGACTTGCTCGCGACAGTGGAGCAAAGAAATGGTACCAGTTGGACGTATAATTACGACGGCAGTAATTTGATGAGTTTAACTCAAAAAAAATCGGGTAGTACGATTTTGGGTTCGTACAGTTATGATTATGATGATAATTTTAACCAGACAAGTAAGACCGACAACGGCATTTCGAATTCGTTCACATATGATAAATTGAACCGAATTTCTACGTCCACCCAGTTTAACGAGCAGTATACGTATGATACCCGCGGCAACCGTCAAACCCTTCAAATGAACGGTACGATGAATCTAAATGGAGCGAGCTACACATATGATGACCGCAACCGCCTGACTCAAGTTGCAACTGACGATGGTAAAAACGTATCCTACCGCTATAATGGAGATGGGTTGCTTTACGAGCGTACAGAAAACGGACAGACAACGCGTTATTATTACGATGGCGCGAATATGATCGCCGAGGGAATGGTGAATAACGGAAATACTGCATTAAAAGCCAGATACATTCGAGGTAATGGATTAGTTGCCCGAGCAGATGCAAATGGAAATAAACAATATTACCTGTCAAATGGCCACGGAGATGTTGTAGGCCTCACGGATAGCTCGGGAAATACATTAAATTCATATACGTATGATATGTGGGGCAATCCGCTAACGACGCAAGAAACGGTGCCGCAACCTTTCCGCTACAGTGGTGAAATGTGGGATAGCTCGACTGGTTTACAGTATTTGAGGGCACGTTGGTACGACCCGAACATGGGACGGTTCCTGAGTGAAGATAGCTATGAGGGGCAAGTCAATAACCCATTATCGTTGAACCTCTATACCTATGTTCAGAATAATCCATTAACGCATACGGACCCATCAGGGCATTGTATGTCAGGTGATGAAATTTGTGATGCTACAAATCCAACACCAAACCTGTATTATAAAGATTCAGATGGTATTTTTAGAACTACTAGTGATAATGAGGTTGCGTGGGATTATTATCTTGATTGGTATGAAAGTGACATCACAGGTTTTACAAATGAAATGTGTAACTGTAAGAATGGAACGGATGCAACTGAGGCTGTAGCAAGCTTAATACCTATGAAGTATCTTGCTAATCATCTTGAGTTATTATTAGCAAATTCAAAGAATCTTAGTGGGAAAGGTTCAAAAGGAACGTCTAGCTCAGGGTGTAACTGTTTTGTGGCAGGAACGAAGGTTCAAACAAACGAAGGGGAGAAAAATATCGAAGACGTTGAGGTCGGAGATAAGGTTCTCTCTAAGGATGAAACGACTGGCGAGGTAGCGTTTAAAGAGGTCACAGCAACGTTTAACCATGAAGCAAATGAGATTTATAAAATTCATGTTGGCGATCAAACCATTGAATCAACCTTTAATCATCCGTTCTGGGTGGAAGGTAAAGGATGGGTGTTTGTAAAAGACCTTAAAGTCGGTGACACACTTGTTCAGAGTAACGGAAATACACTCAAGATAGATAGCATTGAACTGATACAGAAGCGTGTCACGGTTTATAACATGACGGTTGACGATTTCCATACCTACTTCGTCAGCGACCTTGGTATTTGGGTTCATAATACTGGAAAATGTTACACAGATTTTGATAAAATAAAACAAGGTGATAATTCCACATATAAGATACTGTCCGAGGAAACAGATTGGATGAAAGACCAAGGTATGACTTCTAGAGGAACGATAAACGGTAGAAAAACTTGGTTTGATGGAAAGAATTATTACCAATGGGATAGTCAACATGGTCGCCTAGAGAAATGGGATAAGAAACAAAAAAATCATTTAGGTGAGTATGACCCAGTCACTGGTGAACAGACGGGTGAGCCTATTAAGAGTAGAAAATGGGGAGGCTAATATGACTCACGGTATAAGGTTTATACAGGAATACCCCCAATTTAAAGAGCTTCTGGAAAAATTGTACCTTAAGAGGGAACTCGACCAGTGGTACATTGAAACCAGCAGACAATCTATTGAACTGCCTAAGGACATATTTAATATTCAAGAAGTTACAGAAATAAAAATACAAGACGGATTTAATCCATCTGCTCACGTGTACATGAAATTACAGGAAAAGCATGGGGAAGGAGGATTTATATTATCACAAGAGATGCAACTAACAATTTCTAAAATTGTTCCTGTATATCAATATTTGCTTTATCATCGAATAAAGCATGACTCTTTGCAAGGGTTTTTAGGTTTGGTTGGCTCAGCTGACACATTTGAGTTTATAGAAGTTGAGGCAAAAGTGAATAAGATACTTCAACAATTTGGATATATTAAATTAAGTCTCGAATACGATGCATATGATACTGTTTATGAATGGGGACAGCTGGAGGAAATTGATCCTGTAAACAGGAGATTAACACTAAAAGATGCAGTGTTCGTTGATATTTTAGAGTTGTGCAATGACTAATTGATATCCCCGCCCTTGCGACTAACCCTCGCAAGGTTTTCTTTTTCTACCGCGGCATCAAACAACGAAAAGTACGGTACAGCAAAGCAAAATTAAACTATACATGTGCATTTTCCACTTAACTCACAACTTCCTTTCTGTTGGAATCCTACGTTGCGTTGTTCATCAACTCCACCGAATTAACTCCGCAATGACAGAGATTCGTTTTTGCTCGTCAGAATTTAAGGGAACAAGACCTATGCAGATGAATATTTTGCAAATATAATAATACATGGTATTATAAAAATAAAATATGTTAAAAGAGTTGATGTTCATGGCAAATGTCATCTATGAAGATCGAATGTTCAATGAAGAAATAAAACGACAATTCATGATCCAGTATAACGAGGGTAGTCAGAAAGTCATACATCGTTTGTTTAAGGTAGCAGCTTCAATCGAATATTCACTCAATCAGGACATATACTCGTTCAATGAGAAGCAGCTTATCCATTATTTCTCTCTGCTTATGCCAAGTACTGAGCATTCGTCTAAGAACAACGTCCGGTGGATTGATTTGTATATACGGTGGTCAATTGCCATGGGATACTGGCAAGAAAGCAATCCACTTGATGGAGTTTCCACAGAATGGAAAGAACAATTTATCCTTCGACGTAACAAAACGCTTTGGACTGAGGATGAAATTGTTTCAATTATGAATCGATGTGTCAATGCACAGGATGCGGTCATTGTCTCTCTGATTTTCAACGGTGTATACGGGAAACAATACAGTGAAATATTAAATCTTACCAAGGACGATATCGATACGGAGAATAGTCAGTTACATGTGGTAGACGACGCTGGAAACGAATCAAGAATCGTGACCGTTTCAGAAAGTTGTATTCGCTTATGTGACAAGGCACTCCATGAAACTTATTACGAAAAGAAAAACGGTAAAGCCGTCAATAGTAAGGCTCCTACAGCGCAATTAGCTGAAAGTGATTATGTTGTAAGACCCGCGATTACGCAAACCAAAAATATGGATCGAGCGGATAAGCACACGGTTCATCGGAGAATTGCCATGCTTGCGGAAGACATCGGTGAGATGGACTTCATCCCGCGAAATATTGCTTATTCGGGCATGCTGGCTATGCTGCACAAGTTTTATTTACAGGAAGGCGCGATTACGAAAAAAGCCTATCCTCCTATTTTGAAGCAATTCGGCATAGCTGGAAAAGCTGGAGAAAATCAAACTCTATTCCGACTCCGGCATGAATTTCTGAATGAAGAGAAGATGAAGGAGATGTACCCTATTTAATTCTTCTTCAAGACAATAAAATAAAAAAAGTTAAAAAAATATCTTGACTTGTACACGCACAATTTGTTAGGATAAACTTACCAGCAAGGGGGAGTAAGAAAAGATGTTAGGGAGACTATTCGAAGGTTACTCTTATGATTAAACGTAAAATATGTTAAATTTAAAAATAAAATAAGTTAATTTACAATGTATCCCACGTCAAGTACAGTAAAAACATTGAAAGGAATGATGCTCTTGATTGTTCTTATAACATGCCGAATCTTCTCTCATTTTTTAGAATCTATCAAACTCTAGGAGGATGCCATTGTTCGATACCATAACTTTGAAAACTCATATTCATATTAACCATGATTTACTTCAAGAATACGAAAATAAACCGATAACTTACTATGATCATGATACAGGTCTACATAAATCTACATACATCATTCATGACACATACCTGCCGTACATCGAATACAAAGAACATATTCAACTGCTCAAAATTCAAATTTCCATCCCCAAGTTTCTATACGGTAACAATGTACGCCTCCTGAAAGAAAGCGATATTCCCCTTTTCTTCCAAAGGTTGCATCAACGGTTACACGAATTGTTTAACATTCACGTTAGAACGGAGGACTGGTATTTAACACGAATTGACGTATGTTGGAATTTTCAAGTCCATGAGCAAGTATCTGAATATGTGAAGCAGTTAAACGGGATTCAACTTCGCTTCATGAAGCCGCATATGGATGGCTATATGGAAACTGTAACTCATAAAAACGAAAGCAGACGCGTTACATTCTATAATAAACAAAAGGAATGTATCATTCGTAAAACGCCGCGGGAAATCATCGATCAAGCATATGGATTGCTCCGAATGGAAATCAGTCCAAGCTATAAGGAGATGAAGGAATATTCATCGAAAAGATGGGCTATAGACCTGCTGACCAAAGAATTTTTCCAGCATACGACGAAGCAGACTCTGAAGCATATCAAATTACCCGAAAATTTAGAAGGTCTCACGATTAGCTGGCTGCAATCCCACTCGCATCAAATTAATCAAATTGAGCGCATACTTGGGTTCAAAGTTCTTCATGCTCAGTTCAGTGAAACCGAGCTAAAACAAATTTATCGGGCTTCTACATATGCAAGCAAAAAAAGTCAGGCAGGGAAATTGCAGTTCCCAAGCCAGACTCAGTTGGAACCATTGTACATAGACTATTCAAAATTAAGTTAGAAGTCACCTACATACACCGTTTTGTTAGCGATACGATTGCGATTTCAATTTCGTTTGAAATGAGCATAAAGCCAATGTTTATAAGGTTTTTTCGACTTAGCTTGAATTACATATGAAATGTGAGTAAACATAAGTAAACGATTGAAAACATCAGTTAACATGAGTAAACAAACGATTTCCACGATTGTATGACCATTAAAATAATAATTTTATTTTCTAATGACAGTCGGGGGTAATTTACATCGCTTGAAGGCTTGAAAATGGCTGTATATTGTGTATCTGATGCTTACATTCATCGGTGTTAGGAATTGGACGATTCGATTTCTTCTTCGATTAATTCATGAATGCTAATATTCAATGCTTCGCAAATGTGTTCGAGTGTACGAATATAAACTCTATCTACGTTGTCAGAACATAGGTGATTAATTGTGCTTGGACGTAAACCCATTTGACGAGCTAATTGTCTTTGTGACATGCCACGTTCAGCAAGTATTTCTTTTAGTCGAATTTTAATTTTCATACACGGTCTCCCGAACAGATATTTATTGAGATTATACCATGTTGCAGGAAAAAATTCATTGATTGTCACTCTTAAAGGGTATATAATACATATATGAACCTCTTAAGCGTGACAATAATCAAAATTTCTGTAACGGAGGGCAATTTCAATGAATGTCATCGGCTATATTCGAGTGTCAACAGCAGGACAAGCCAGAGATGGTTACAGTTTATCTTATCAGCAAGAAGAAATTGAATCCTATTGCCAGCAGCAAGGTTGGAATTTACTGCACGTATTCAGTGATGAAGGAATTAGCGGCGCAAAAGTAGATGAGGATACTTTGGAGGTTGATCGTCAGGGTTTCCAAGACATGCTGTCCCTTATCGCTACTCAATCCGTTCATGCTGTAGTCGTTTTGAACACGAACCGTCTATGGCGCAGCGATATTGTTAAAGTGTTGGTTCATCGGGAGTTTAAGAAACATAACGTCGATGTAAAATCCATTGAGCAGCCAACCTACAGCATTTATAAGAAAGACCCTTCGGACTTCCTGATTAACGGCTTGATGGAATTGTTAGATGCTTACCAACGTTTAGAAATTGCTATGAAACTGGGCAAAGGACGTAACAAGAAAGCCAAGGAAGGCGGTTATGCAGGAGGACGAGCAACATTTGGCTATACGGCAAAGAAAGGCTCTAAAGTCATTGAGATTGACGAGAGACAAGCCGCTGTTGTGCAACGTGTATTTGAATTAAAGGAATTAAACCCGACATGGAGTTTGTCTGAAATTGCAAGTCAACTGAATTTTGAAAACTTAACCACCCGGCAAGGAAGTTCCTTTACCAAAGTCCAAGTCAAACGTATTCTTGACCGCAAAGATTTCTATAGCGGCATGTACCGTTATGCCAATGTTCAAGCGGTTGGCAAGCATCAAGCCATTATATGAAAGGCGGTCATAGGATGGAGGCTTTGGTTGAAAAGTATCGTCAATTAGTGCAGCAAGAAGACACCTATTCCAAGCAACTGAGAACCGCTGAAATGTGCACATTGGCGATGTATGACCACATTTTTCAGTATGGAGAATATGTTGAAAAACTGTTGATAGAAGAAGTATTGCTTGCTATTCATCAGATTGAAGCCAATGTGCGTTTGGAACTGCTTCATTTGCGAATGGAAAAAGCCTTTTTGGCTTCTGACATGAAAGCCAGTAGGTAGCTGAAAGAATCATGTGAGGGTTGGCATATTGCTGTAGTATCATTGCGCATCATGAAAGGAACATGGTGAACGCTTGTTTCCAAGTTGCGAATCCAACCTTCCACCCTGTTCTTTGACAATAGAATCCTTGTTGAGTGATTGCTAAAGGGTGGTATTGCTCTTGTATCTTTGCGAATCGCTACGGTTAACGCTCGAAATCGGAAGTTGCGAACCGCCCTTTATCAATCACTCAAATGCAATTATTTTACATATAAAGGATGGATGGGATGAAGGAACGAATTGAGTATTTATATGTGGGGATAGACCCGCACAAGCATCAGCATACCGCTGTAGGTATGAACTTTTACCGTGAGAAGCTGTTTGAGGTTACGTTTGCAAACAAGCCAGCGGATTTTCCGAAATTGCTAAAGGTCATTGAAAAACAGCGAACTAAAACGGAGTTTACCAAGATCATATTTGGTCTGGAGGACACAACAAACTATGGAAGAACGTTGACCGTGTTCCTCAAGAAAAAGCAATACATAGTCAAAGAAGTCAGCAGCAAGCTATCGAGTGCCAAGCGTAAGAGTTATAACACGGTTAAGAAGTCAGATTCATGGGATGCACAATGCATCGCTACTGTGCTGATGGAGGACTTGGATCGTTTACCTGTTGCGAATCCAATTGACCATTACTGGGCGATCAAGCAATTGGTATCTAGGCGGAATGCGAGTATGAAGGGACAGGCATTTTCCATCAAAAAGCTTCATTCTCAGTTACAGCACCATTACCCTACATACCGCAAATTTTTCTCTGAATTGGATGGCAAGACGGCATTGGGCTTCTTTCATCGTTTCCCTTCGCCAAGGCACTTGCAGGGCATTGAATTGGATGAGCTAACCCATTTTTTGCGGAAGTTGAGCAATTACGCGTGTTCTACGAAGAAAGCAGAAAAGATTATGTCCCTGATTCAAAGCGATGGACAGCAGGAGAATGATTTTCAGGACAAGCGTGATTTTATTGTGAAGAGTTTAGTGAAGGAAATTCGATTCCACAAGAAGGAAATCGCGCAGGTAGAGAGCGAAATCAAGCCGTTGATGAAGGAATTAGGTTTTAAGCTGGAGAGTATGACGGGGATTGATTTAGTCAGTGCAGCAAATCTAGTGGCTGAAATAGGCGATATTCACCGCTTTGCTTCCGCCAATCAGCTTGCGCGGTTCGCAGGAATAGCCCCTGTCGATATCGGTTCTGGAGGCAAAGTCAAGCATGCGAAGACGAGACAGGGCAATCGCGCTTTGCATGAGTTGTTCTTTCAACTGGCGTGCCGTCAATTGGCGTTGTCCAGAAGACATCAAGAGCCGCGGAATCCGATCTTTCTGGAGTATTATAACAAGAAACAGGCAGAAGGCAAGACGAAAGGGCAGGCCATCGTTTGTATCATGCGAAAGCTGGTCAATATTGTGTATAAGATGATGAAGAACAAGACGGAATATGTTTTGATTGTTCCTAGAAAAGAAGAAGCTGTATAATATTGGATAGATCAGCGGTGCAATCTTCTGGTTGCATCGTTTTTGTTTTGAATAGAGCGGTTTATTGACCAAGATACGAACGAGGGGCAGATAAATAACCCGCTGAGTTTGAACCTTTATACCTATGTGCATAATAACCCGTTGACCCATGTTGATCCTACTGGACATATGATCGAGGGATCAGCTGGTGAAGGTGGAAGTGCAGACCTCACCAATTGGCAATATTTTGTCATTGGTCTGAAAATGTTTGTTAGAGAAGGCGTTGTAGGGCCAGAAAACTATGATGCATTAACCGATGATGAACTTAATTCTAAGGATTGGCAAGCTCTCGGTGAAGGGGCTGTTTACCTTTCGATGAGCACAGAAGGGAAGTTCTTTAGTAAAGAGGCATCTATCGTTAACAAGGGTGCGGGTAATGCTGCTAATAAGATAATACAAAATGCCGATGATGTAGTTTTCAATCAAAAGTCAATAGATAAAGCTTTTGGAAAGCATAGAGCGGATTTTGGTGACTATCCTGATGGTAAAAATGCAAGTGTTGAATTATTCAAAAATGATGTAAAGAATTTAATTGAGACTGGGACTCAAAAAAGCGGCACTTATTATGGTAATCAAGGTACTCATGTTTACAATCCATCTACTCAACAATGGGCTTTTATCAATTCGGATAATACATTTAATACTGCGTTTAAATTAAGTGATGAGCAATTCAAATACTTAATAGAGACAGGAGTGGTTAGATAAATGAGACTAGTAACATCCATGATGACGACAGAAGAAATGTCAGATAGCGATATTTCTAAAGCTACTGATATTCTTCTAAGCCAATTTAACAACAAATATGAAATTTATAAATACTATTATGATGACAGAAAATATCGTGAGGTAGATATTGATTTGTTTGACGTGGTCTTTTCGAGAGAAAAGATATACGATGATATAGACAAATTGATTTATGCTTATGAAGAAATTATGAAAACAATATCGCTGCAAATCGATTTTATTGCAGGAAATGATGACACTGATGCGGCAGTAATAAAATACGAGCAGGACAATGAGGATATAAAAGAATTTGGATTATTTGTTACCGAGCGAACTATACCCAATATGCAGCCATATTACTCCTCTCAAATTTGTAATGCTTATGTTAATCTAACGTATGTAAGTTTTGGTGTGTATTACTGACGAGCAACAAAAAGCAGAACAGTACATTTTTGACTGGTATAGAAAAGGACTACATTAAATTATGTACACTCGAAGGTAAAGAAATGGACGATTACCTGACAACTTATTAATATAATCTCAACCGCCTTGCGACTAACCACCGCTTGGTGGTTTCTTTTTGTCTGCCGCGGCATCGCTAGCAACGAAAAGTACGGCACAGCAAAGTAAAATAAAACTAGACATGTGCATTTTCTACTGAACTCACAACTTTCCTTCTTTGAATCCTACGTTGCGTTGTTCATCAACTCCACCGAATTAACTCCACAATGTCAGAGATTCGTTTTTGCTCGTCAGGATTTAAGGAACTGACCTATGCGGATGAATATTTTGCAAAAATGATGATACATGGTATTATAAAAATAAAATATGTTAAAAGAGTTGATGTTCATGGCAAATGTCATCTATGAAGATCGAATGTTCAATGAAGAAATAAAACGAAAATTCATGATCCAGTACAATGAAGGTAGTCAGAAAGTCATACATCGTTTGTTTAAGGTAGCAGCTTCAATCGAATATACACTCAACCAGGACTTATACTCGTTCAATGAGAAGCAGCTTATCCATTATTTCTCTCTGCTTATGCCAACTACCGAGCATTCGTCTAAGAACAATGTACGGTGGATTGATTTGTATATACGGTGGTCAATTGCCATGGGATACTGGAAAGAAAGCAATCCACTTGATGGAGTTTCCACACAATGGAAAGAACAATTTATCCTTCGACGTAACAAAACGCTTTGGACTGAGGATGAAATTGTTTCAATTACGAATCGATGTGTTAATGCACAGGATGCGGTTATTGTCTCTCTGATTTTCAACGGTGTATACGGGAAACAATACAGCGAAATATTAAATCTTACCAAGGACGATATCGATACGGAGAATAGTCAGTTACATGTAGTCGACGATGCTGGAAACGAGCCTAGAATCGTGACCGTTTCAGAAAGTTGTATCCGCTTATGTGACAAGGCACTCCATGAAACTTATTATGAAAAGAAAAACGGTAAAGCCGTCAATAGTAAGGCTCCTACAGCGCAATTAACTGAAAGCGATTATGTTGTAAGACCCGCGATTACGCAAACTAAAAATATGGATCGAGCGGATAAGCACACGGTTCATCGGAGAATTGCCATGCTTGCGGAAGACATTGGTGAGATGGACTTCATCCCACGAAACATTGCTTATTCGGGCATGCTGGCTATGCTGCACAAGTTTTATTTACAGGAAGGCGAGATTACGAAAAAAGCCTATCCTCGTATTTTGAAACAATTCGGCATTGCTGGAAAAGCTGGAGAAAATCAAACTCTATTCCGACTCCGGCATGAATTTTTGAATGAAGAGAAGATGAAGGAGATGTACTCTATTTGATTCTTCTTCAAGACAATAAAATAAAAAAAGTTAAAAATATCTTGACTTGTACATGCACAATTTGTTAGGATAAACTTACCAGCAAGGGAAAAGTAAAAGGAGATGTTAGGGTGATTTGCCGAAGGTTTCTTTTATGGTTAAACGTAAAATATGTTAAATTTAAAAATAAAATAAGTTAATTTAATTGAGGCGATATAACGTATCCCGCGTCAAGTACAGTAAAAACATTGAAAGGGGTGATGCGTATTGAGAGTTCTTATAACATGCCGAATCTTCTCTCATTTTTTAGAATCTATCAAACTCTAGGAGGATGCCATTGTTCGATACCATAACTTTAAAAACGAATATCCCTATTGACCGTCAGTTACTCTCTACATACGAAAATAAACCGATAACTTACTATGATCATGATACAGGTCTGCATAAATCCACATACATTATTCATGACGCACATCTGCCGTACATCGAGTACAAAGAACATATTCAACTGCTCAAAATTCAAATTTCTATCCCCAAGTTTCTTTACGGTAACAATGTACGCCTCCTGAAAGAAAGCGATATTCCCCTTTTCTTCCAAAGGTTGCATCAAAGGTTACACGAATTGTTTGACATTCACGTTAGAACGGAGGACTGGTATGTAACACGAATTGACGTATGCTGGAATTTCCAAGTCCATGAACAAGTATCTGAATATGTGAAGCTGTTAAACGGGATTCAACTTCGCTTCATGAAGCCGCATATGGATGGCTATATGGAAACTGTAACACATAAAAACAAAAGCAGACGCGTTACATTCTACAACAAACAAAAGGAATGTATCATACGTAAAACACCGCGGGAAATCATCGATCAAGCTCAAGGATTGCTCCGAATGGAAATCAGTCCAAGCTGTAAAGAGATGAAGGAATATTCATTGAAAAGACGGGCTATAGACCTGCTGACCAAAGAATTTTTCGAACATACGACGAAGGGGACTTTGAAACATATCAAATTGCCCGAAACTTTAGAAGGTCTTACGATTAGCTGGCTGCAATCCCACTCGCATCAAATTAATCAAATTGAACGCATGCTTGGATTTAAGGTTCTTCACGCTCAGTTTAGTGAAACAGAATTAAAGCAAATTTATGCGAAATCTACATACGCAAGCAAAAAGAGTCAGGTAAGGAAATTGCAATTCCCAAGCGAGACTCAGTTAAAGCCGCTGTACATAGACTATTCAAAATTGAGTTAGAAGTCATCTACATACACCGTTTTGTTAGCGATACGATTGCGATTTTGATTTCATCGAAAATGACCATAAAGTCAATGTTTATAAGGTTTTTTCGACTTAGCTTGAATTACATATGAATTGCAAGTAAACATAAGTAAACGTTTGGAATCAACAGTAAACACGAGTAAACATGCGATTTCTACGATTGTATGACCATTAAAATAATAATTTTATTTTCTAATGATAGTCGGGGGTATTTTACACCGATTGAAGGCTTGAAAATGGCTATATATTGCGTATCTGATGCTTACATTCATCGGTGTTGGAATTGGAGCGATTCAGTTCCTAACAAATAATTGTTAGTATTTCGCATGCTGCACGCGTTACTTTTCAAAATGGAAGATTTCACTGGCATCTTGTATCTCAAGGCATTCGGCAATTTTTTCAAGGTGTTCCCGATTAATTGAAGTTCTCTGATTGTTGCATATTTCACTAATGGCTGCTGGTCTAATTCCAGTAAGCTCTGAAAGTTGCTTTTGTGTCATACCGCGTTGCTTAAGAATGTCACTTAATTTAATAATCAGGTGCATCTACCAAGCCCTCCTTCTAACAGTTAATGATAGAGCAAATTAATTTATGGTGCAATAACGCAATGTTGACATTACGAAATAGCGGAATTATAATTGTGTTATTACTAAATAACGTTATATCGTAACATAAATCTCAATTTCTGTAACGGAGGGCAATTTCAATGAATGTCATCGGCTATATTCGAGTGTCAACAGCAGGACAAGCCAAGGATGGTTACAGCTTATCTTATCAGCAAGAAGAAATTGAATCCTATTGTCAGCAGCAAGGCTGGAATTTACTGCACGTATTCAGCGATGAAGGTATCAGCGGAGCAAAAGTAGATGAGGATACTTTGGAGGTTGATCGTCAGGGTTTCCAAGACATGCTTTCCCTTATCGCTACTCAATCCGTTCATGCTGTAGTCGTTTTGAACACGAATCGCTTATGGCGGAGCGATATTGTTAAAGTGTTGGTTCATCGGGAGTTTAAGAAACATAACGTCGATGTAAATTCCATTGAGCAGCCGACATACAGCATCTATAAGAAAGACCCTTCGGACTTCTTGATTAACGGCTTGATGGAATTGTTAGATGCATACCAACGCTTAGAAATTGCTATGAAACTGGGCAAAGGATGCAATAAGAAAGCCAAAGAAGGCGGTTATGCAGGAGGACGGGCAACATTTGGCTATACGGCGAAGAAAGGCTCTAAAGTCATTGAGATTGACGAGAGACAAGCTGCTGTTGTGCAACGTGTATTTGAATTAAAGGAATTATACCCGACATGGAGTTTGTCTGAAATTGCAAGTCAACTGAATCTTGAAAACTTAACCACCCAGCAAGGAAGCTCCTTTACCAAAGTCCAAGTCAAACGTATTCTTGACCGCAAAGATTTCTATAGCGGCATGTACCGTTATGCCAATGTTCAAGCGGTTGGCAGGCACCAAGCCATTATATGAAAGGCGGTCATAGGATGGAGGCTTTGGTTGAAAAGTATCGTCAATTAGTGCAGCAAGAAGACACCTATTCCAAGCAACTGAGAACCGCTGAAATGTGTACGTTGGCGATGCATGACCACATTTTTCAGTACGGAGAATATGTTGAAAAACTGTTGATGGAAGAAGTATTGCTTGCTATCCATCAGATTGAAGCAAATGTGCGTTTGGAACTGCTTCATTTGCGAATGGAAAAAGCCTTCTTGGCTTCTGACATGAAAGCCAGTAGGTAGCTGAAAGAATCATGTGAGGGTTGGCATATTGCTGTAGTATCATTGCGCATCATGTAAGGAACATGGTGAACGCTTGTTTCCAAGTTGCGAATCCAACCTTCCACCCTGTTCTTTGACAACCGAATCCTTGTTGAGTGATTGCTAAAGGGTGGTATTGCTCTTGTATCTTTGCGAATCGCTACGGTTAACGCTCGAAATCGGAAGTTGCGAACTGCCCTTTATCAATCACTCAAATGCAATTATTTTACATATAAAGGATGGATAGGATGAAAGAACGAATTGAGTGTTTATATGTGGGGATAGACCCGCACAAGCATCAGCATACCGCTGTAGGTATGAACTTTTACCGTGAGAAGCTGTTTGAGGTTACGTTTGCAAACAAGCCATCGGATTTTCCGAAATTGCTCAAGGTTATTGAAAAACAGCGAACTAAAACGGAGTTTACCAAGATCATATTTGGGCTGGAGGATACAACGAACTACGGAAGAACGCTAACCGTATTTCTCAAGAAAAAGCAATACATAGTCAAGGAAGTCAGCAGCAAGCTTTCGAGTGCCAAGCGTAAGAGTCAAAACACGGTTAAGAAGTCGGATTCATGGGATGCGCAATGTATCGCAACTGTACTCATGGAGGAATTTGACCGCTTGCCTGTTGCCAACCCTATTGACCATTATTGGGCGATCAAACAATTGGTGTCTAGGCGGAATGCGAGTATGAAGGGACAGGCATTTTCCATCAAAAAACTTCATTCTCAGCTACAGCACCATTACCCTACATACCGCAAATTTTTCTCTGAATTGGATGGCAAGACGGCATTGGGCTTCTTTCACCGTTTCCCTTCGCCTAGGCATTTGCAGGGCGTTGAATTGGATGAGCTAACCCATTTCTTGCGGAAACTGAGCAATTACGCGTGTTCTACGAAGAAAGCAGAACAAATAATGTCCCTGATTCAAAGCGATGGACAGCAGGATAATGATTTTCAAGACAAGCGTGATTTCATCGTTAAAAGTTTAGTGAAGGAAATTCGATTCCACAAGAAGGAAATCGCGCAGGTAGAGAGCCAAATCAAGCCATTGATGAAGGAATTAGGTTTTAAGCTGGAGAGCATGACAGGGATTGATTTAGTTAGCGCAGCAAATCTAGTGGCTGAAATAGGCGATATTCACCGCTTTGCCTCCGCCAATCAGCTTGCACGGTTCGCAGGAATAGCCCCTGTCGATATCGGTTCTGGGGGCAAAGTCAAGCATGCGAAGACGAGACAGGGCAATCGCACCTTGCATGAGTTATTCTTTCAACTGGCGTGCCGTCAATTGGCGTTGTCCAGAAGACATCAAGAGCCACGAAATCCGATCTTTCTGGAGTACTATAACAAGAAGCAGGCGGAAGGCAAGACGAAAGGGCAGGCCATTGTTTGTATCATGCGAAAGTTGGTCAATATCGTGTATAAGATGATGAAGAATAAGACGGAATATATCGTGCCTGTATCGAAACTGTATACAGGGTGATATAATATTGAAATAAGAACCATTCCAAGGGGGGAACTCCCACAATGCTGAAAAAGCTTGAAGGTAATCATGCAGAATTATTTAAGGCGTGGATTGACGATAATGAGAATACGATTGTAGATATTGAAGGCAAACATTATTTGGTTAAACCGTTGAAAAATATTGTCCAAGAGGACATTGAGAGCGATGAGGAACTGAAAGCTCTCATTATGCAAGCGAAACAGGATATCGCTAACGGTGAGGTATATTCTACTGAGGACATTATAGAGGCAATTGAAAAAGGGCAGTTATAATGAACATAAAATGGACACTTTCGGCAAGGAAGAGTTTAAAGCAAATCCAAAGCATCCATTTTACCCAAGAAGAAACGAAGCGTTATCAAGTTGAATTGGTTCGTAAGATTGAGCAAAAGATAGCTGTGTTATTGGAGGCTATTCCAGCAAATGAGCCATCTTGGCTAGGAACGTACAGGATTTTGGTCGATAAATACAAAGTGTATTATTCGTTTTCGGAAGACAAATGTATTTGTTATATTGAAGCATTAAGACACCAACACCAGCATACAGACTGAATTTATGGGCGGGAGCAATCCCGCCTTAACTATTGGACATTCAAGCTTTATATTCCAAGATACGTATGAGGGGCAGATTAATAATCCTCTGAGTTTGAATTTGTATACGTATGTGCATAATAATCCGTTGACCCATGTTGATCCTACTGGACATATGAATGAGGGATCAGCTGGTGAAGGTGGAAGTGCAAACCTCACCAATTGGCAATATTTTGTCATTGGTATGAAAATGTTTGTTAGAGAAGGCGTTGTAGGGCCAGAAAACTATGATGCATTAACCGATGATGAACTTAATTCTAAGGATTGGCAAGCTCTCGGTGAAGGGGCTGTTTACCTTGCGATGAGCACAGAAGGAAAGTTCTTTAGTAAAGAGGCCTCAATCGTTAATAAGAGTGCGTCTGAACTTGCCAATTCCATTCCAAAGCAATTTTATAAAGAAGATGGGGGTATGAATGCCTCAGATTTCTTTACTACTCATTCTGAAAAACACATGTATGATCCCAATGTTCAATCAACCGCTAAGGCTACACAATTTGGAAAAGATATAGACGTTACTAAACTTAGAGAAGATACTTTATTACACCCAGACGCAATAACCTATAATGAAGACCATAGTATGATGATCTATAAGAAGGAGTATCCATTTAATATAAGTACACCAGATACCCCCACTGGATCTCATAGAGTCTTTATAAATCTTGAAAAAACGCCACCGAAGACAAACAGAGATTCGCAGTTTCCTTTTTATGGAGGCAAATAATATGACAAACATTGAAGAGCTTGAAAAATCTTTAAATGTAAAACTTCCAAACTTTTTTAGTGAAAAAATGAATTATATCGCCAAAGAAGTTTGTAGTGGTCGTAAGCCTGTACTAAACAATGCAATCGGTTCTATTTCAATAGTAAAGGTATTAGAATTTGACTCTGAAAAAGAGGAGAGCATTTTTCAAGTGTATACTGAGTTTAGAAACTTGATGAAGGAGGGTTGTATCCCTATTGTAAACGCTGGATATGACGATTACATTTGTCTATACTTTGTTGATCGAAAAGCACCTCCGAAAGTTATACTATGGTGCTATGAGCGAGCATTTGAAAGTATTGATTACGCGACATTTCCTCTAGCAGATACATTTGAAGAGTTTATAGAAAAAATAGAATATGTAGCATAATATTTTGCCGCCTTGCGACTAATCCTCGCAAGGTTTTCATTTTTATCTGCCGCGACATCGCTAACACAGCAAAAAAGTGCTTAGGATGTATGAGTGGCAAGATTTTCAAAAATATATCTTAGCACTATTGACTAATCAATTAGCCTTATGATATCTTTATATCACTGAAAGGCTAATCGATTAGTCGAGAATGAGGGTGAATTAAATGATAGGACTTCAATATATTGTAAAAGTGTATAATGGCACTTACAAGAAATTGGCTGAAAAATTGGACATTGCTCCACCAACTATTATGGCGTGGTTAAGTAAAAAAAGACCTATCCCCAAAGCCAAACTTGAGGCATTATCTAAATTGTTTAACATTGAAGAAAAATATTTTACAAAGGAACTGAACGAAGTCGAAAAAATTCAAATTCAATTAGAGTATCTTAGACGACTATCGAAGCGGGATTCTTTTGAAATGCCAGATTCCTTTACAGATGATGATGGCGTTAGGCAAGAGTATTTGCGTTGGGTCGATCCCTACGAGGATGAGCGAAGAATGCTTGATCAGGAATTACAAATCGAAACGCTTATTCTGAATTTACGTTCGACACTGTACACGGAGCTTTATGAGCAAGATTTCTACAGAGGCAGACGCATATTGGAGACATTGGAACGGTTAAGCGAGTTATTTGATGAAATGGCACCAGAAAATACTAATGAATCCGAACAAGAGAATTGGTCGCAACGACAAGATAAACGAATGTCAGCGTTACGTTTATTGGTTTACTATATGACTGTGCCACAATTAGGATTTGGTCAGTTTATGCGCGGTCAAAACGCTATAGACGATGATGTTTTTGATTTTGCTGTTAAGCATGATTTGCTCAAATAAATAAGGATCATTGAAAGGAATGATGCTCTTGATTGTTCTTATAACATGCCGAATCTTCTCTCATTTTTTAGAATCTATCATACTCTAGGAGAATGTCTTTGTTCGATACAATAACTTTAAAAACGAATATCCCTATTGACCGTCAATTACTCGTTACATACGAAAATAAACCGATAACTTACTATGATCATGATACAGGTCTACATAAATCCACATACATCATTCATGACGAACATCTGCCATACATCGAGTACAAAGAAAATATTCAACTGCTCAAAATTCAAATTTCCATCCCCAAGTTTCTCTACGGTAACAATGTACGCCTCCTGAAAGAAAGCGATATTCCCCTTTTCTTCCAAAGGTTGCATCAAAGGTTACACGAATTGTTTGACATTCACGTTAGAACGGAGGACTGGTATTTAACACGAATTGACGTATGCTGGAATTTTCAAGTCCATGAGCAAGTATCTGAATATATCAAGCAAATTAGCATGATCCAAATGCCCTATATGAAGCCGCATACGGATGGTTACATGGAAACTGTAACACATAGAAACAAAAGCAGCCGCGTCACTTTCTATAATAAGCAGAAGGAATGTATGGATCGTAAAGAGTCAAAAGAAATCATCGAACAAGCATATGGATTGCTCCGAATAGAAATCAGTCCGAGCTATAAAGATATGAAGCAATATTCATTAAAGCGACTTGCAGTTGATTTATTAACCAAAGAATTTTTCGAACATGCGACGAAGCGGATTTTGAAACATATTAAATTGCCTGAAACTTTAGAAGGTCTTACGATTAGCTGGCTGCAATCCCACTTGCATCAAATTAATCAAATTGAACGTATACTTGGGTTCAAAGTTCTTCATGCTCAGTTCAGTGAAACCGAATTAAAACAAATTTATCGGGCTTCTACATATGCAAGCAAAAAAAGTCAGGCAGGGAAATTGCAGTTCCCAAGCCAGACTCAGTTGAAACCATTGTACATAGATTATTCAAAATTGAGTTAAATGTCATCCATACATACCGATTTGTTAGCGATACGATTGCGATTTCAATTTCGTTTGAAATGAGTATAAAGCCAATGTTTATAAGGTTTTTTTCGACTTAGCTTGAATTACATATGAAATGTGAGTAAACATAAGTAAACGATTAAAAACATCAGTTAACAAGAGTGAACAGATGATTTCCCCGATTGAATGACTTTAAAATAACGATTTCATTTTCTTTGGATAGTCGGGGGTAATTTACATCGTAAAAAGCCTTGAGTTTAGCCATATATTGCATAGCTGATACTGCCATTCATCGTTGTTAGGAATTGGACGATTCAGGTTATTTTAAAGGGGAGGTTTTGTCATCTTCCATTATAATCAATTCTTGTAGATCAACATTTAATGTCTTACATATTTGCTCTAATGTATCAAAGTAAACTGCATTTAATTTATCTGAACACAAGTGACTGATAGTATTTGGACGAATATTCATCATAATAGCCAATTGTCTTTGAGAAATTCCCCTTTCTTCGAGAATTTCTTTTAAACGTAACCGAACGGGCATTTCTATCTCCTCCGTTACAATGCTAGTAGAGTATTAACCAATCGTATAACTTAGTACCGTTATGAGATTTATTTTAACATAAGAAAAATAAACTTGAATACAACGGTATTGCGTTATATAATATAAATATATCGGTATTGCGTTACAATAATCAAAATCTCTGTAACGGAGGGCAATTTCAATGAATGTCATCGGCTATATTCGAGTGTCGACAGCAGGACAAGCCAGAGATGGTTATAGCCTGTCTTATCAGCAAGAAGAAATTGAATCCTATTGCCAGCAGCAAGGCTGGAACCTGCTACATGTATTCAGCGATGAAGGTATCAGCGGTGCAAAAGTAGATGAGGATACTTTGGAGGTGGATCGTCAGGGTTTCCAGGACATGCTTTCCCTTATCGCTACTCAATCCGTTCATGCTGTAGTCGTTTTGAACACGAACCGTCTATGGCGCAGCGATATTGTTAAAGTTTTGGTTCATCGGGAGTTTAAGAAACATAACGTCGATGTAAAATCCATTGAGCAGCCAACCTACAGTATTTATAAGAAAGACCCTTCCGACTTCCTGATTAACGGCTTGATGGAATTGTTAGACGCCTACCAACGCTTAGAAATTGCAATGAAACTGGGCAAAGGACGCAACAAGAAAGCCAAAGAAGGTGGTTATGCAGGAGGACGAGCAACATTTGGCTATACGGCAAAGAAAGGCTCTAAAGTCATTGAGATTGACGAGAGACAAGCCGCTGTTGTGCAACGTGTATTTGAATTAAAAGAGCTAAACCCGACTTGGAGTTTGTCTGAAATTGCAAGTCAATTGAATCTTGAAAACTTAACCACCCGGCAAGGAAATTCCTTTACCAAAGTCCAAGTCAAACGTATTCTTGACCGCAAAGATTTCTATAGCGGCATGTACCGTTATGCCAATGTTCAAGCGGTTGGCAAGCATCAAGCCATTATATGAAAGGTGGTCATAGGATGGAGACTTTGGTTGAAAAGTATCGTCAATTAGTGCAGCAAGAAGACACCTATTCCAAGCAACTGAGAACCGCTGAAATGTGTACGTTGGCGATGTATGACCACATTTTTCAGTACGGAGAATATGTTGAAAAACTGTTGATGGAAGAAGTATTGCTTGCTATTCATCAGATTGAAGCCAATGTGCGTTTGGAACTGCTTCATTTGCGAATGGAAAAAGCCTTTTTGGCTTGTGACATGAAAGCCAGTAGGTAGCTGAAAGAATCATGTGAGGGTTGGCATATTGCTGTAGTATCATTGCGCATCATGTAAGGAACATGGTGAACGCTTGTTTCCAAGTTGCGAATCCAACCTTCTACCCTGTTCTTTGACAATAGAATCCTTGTTGAGTGATTGCTAAAGGGTGGTATTGCTTTTGTATCTTTGCGAATCGCTACGGTTAACGCTCGAAATCGGAAGTTGCGAACTGCCCTTTATCAATCACTCAAATGCAATTATTTCACATATAAAGGATGGATAGGATGAAAGAACGAATAGAGTATTTATATGTGGGGATAGACCCGCACAAGCATCAGCATACCGCTGTAGGTATGAACTTTTACCGTGAGAAGCTGTTTGAGGTTACGTTTGCAAACAAGCCATCGGATTTTCCGAAATTGCTCAAGGTCATTGAAAAACAGCGAACTAAAACGGAGTTTACCAAGATCATATTTGGTCTGGAGGACACGACGAACTACGGAAGAACGTTGACCGTGTTCCTTAAGAAAAAGCAATACATAGTCAAAGAAGTCAGCGGCAAGCTATCGAGTGCCAAGCGTAAGAGTCATAACACGGTTAAGAAGTCAGATTCATGGGATGCACAATGCATCGCTACCGTGTTGATGGAGGACTTGGATCGTTTACCTGTTGCGAATCCAATTGACCATTACTGGGCGATCAAGCAATTGGTATCTAGGCGGAATGCGAGTATGAAGGGACAGGCATTTTCCATCAAAAAGCTTCATTCTCAGCTACAGCACCATTACCCTACATACCGCAAATTTTTCTCTGAATTGGATGGCAAGACGGCATTGGGCTTCTTTCACCGTTTCCCTTCGCCAAGGCACTTGCAGAGCATTGAATTGGATGAGCTAACCCATTTCTTGCGGAAATTGAGCAATTACGCGTGTTCTACGAAGAAAGCAGAACAAATTATGTCCCTGATTCAAAGCGATGGGCAGCAGGAGAATGATTTTCAGGACAAGCGTGATTTTATTGTGAAGAGTTTAGTGAAGGAAATTCGATTCCACAAGAAGGAAATCGCGCAGGTAGAGAGCGAAATCAAGCCATTGATGAAGGAATTAGGTTTCAAGTTGGAAAGCATGACGGGGATTGATTTAGTCAGTGCAGCAAATCTAGTGGCTGAAATAGGCGATATTCACCGCTTTGCTTCCGCCAATCAGCTTGCACGGTTCGCAGGAATAGCCCCTGTCGATATCGGCTCTGGGGGCAAAGTCAAGCATGCGAAGACGAGACAGGGCAATCGCACCTTGCATGAGTTGTTCTTTCAACTGGCTTGCCGCCAATTGGCATTGTCCAGAAGACATCAAGAGCCGCGGAATCCGATCTTTTTGGAGTATTATAACAAGAAGCAGGCGGAAGGCAAGACGAAAGGGCAGGCCATCGTTTGTATCATGCGAAAGTTGGTCAATATCGTGTATAAGATGATGAAGAACAAGACGGAATATGTTTTGATTGTTCCTAGAAAAGAAGAAGCTGTATAATAATGGATAGATCAGCGGTGCAATCTTCTGGTTGCATCGTTTTTGTTTTGAAAAGAGCGGTTTATTGACCAAGATAGCTATGAGGGGCAATTGGATAATCCGTTAACTCTCAACTTGTACACCTATGTGCATAATAACCCGTTGACCCATGTTGATCCTACTGGGCATGATCCAAGAGAACTCCAATTGTCATTTGAGATGGCAAGAGATGGGGAATTAGGTATACAAGAAGTACATGATCAATGGAGTTCTTATTATCAAAGGCAGTTCCAAGATGAGAATAACAATTATTATAACTATTTGTATAGTATAGCCACTATGACTAATCAGGATGAGGAGAATACACTAGACAAATCTAATTGGGCTATAAAAATGCTTGTAGACGTTAATAAAGCTAATATAGCTAGTGCATCAGACTTGGCATCTATTTTAGAATCTTATGTAGATATGGGAGCAGTAGGTGTAAAGAAAGGTGCAGCAGCGGCTAGAACGAGGGCTTCGAGTTTAGTATCTGCTGAATGTAATTGCTTTACAGCAGGCACAAAAGTGCTAACAGATAAAGGGGAAAAGAATATCGAAGACATTCAAGTCGGAGATAAAGTTCTCTCGAAGAACGAAGAGACTGGAGAGGAGGCTTACAAAGATGTAACGGCGACGTTTAGTCATGAGACGGATGAAATATATAACATCCGTGTGGGCGATCAAACGATTGAATCGACCTTTAATCATCCCTTCTGGGTGGACGGAAAGGGTTGGACCTTCGTCAAAGATCTCAAGATTAATGATTTCCTTCTTCAAAGTGATGGAAATAAACTTAAGATAGATAGCATTGAGATGGAACACAGGCAAGCTACTGTCTACAACATGACGGTTAATGAGTACCATACGTACTTTGTTAGTAATCTTGGTGTATGGGTGCATAATACAAGCTGTAGTGGTCCCCTAGGAAGAGGTTCTACAGGACGGACAGTTCCAAATAATGATATAGAAAGAGCAGCTATGGATAAAGCCATGAAAAATCCGACTAAAGGTGAAATCCTAAAAATGCCTTCATTAATGCAAGACTCCAGATGGTCACATAAGGACGGATGGGTAAAAATGAGTCAAACCAATGATGGGGTTGAAATTCATTGGGTTTATAATTTTCTTACTGGTGAATACGATGATTTTAAGTTTAAGGATAGGTGAGGGAGAAAAGTATGAAGGTACAATGTCAAGGTAACTCGGGGAATATATTGTCTCTAAAAGCTGGTTATCCTAGCGATTACATATCAGAGACTTTAAAAGTAAACGATGTATATATTGTTTATGCAATAGGGGTTTGGGACAATTACCTATACTACTTATTAAAATGCGAAGACAATGATCCGATATGGTATCCTTCCGAATGGTTTGCAATTTTGAATCATAAGATATCAACTTCGTGGTACTTTAATTTTATCGGAGACCAGAATGGTGATGATCTTTCTGCAATATGGGGTTACAAGGAAATTGCTGGTGATTTTCAACATCACAAAGATTTGATTGAAAGGGAGAAAGCGGCATTAGAGATTTTTAAAAGAAGAAAGTTCGAAATTGATAACGAAGAAAGTTAACTTTTAATCACATCGGCCTTGCGACTAACCCTCGCAAGGTTTTCTTTTTTCTGCCGCGGCATCACTAAACACAGCAAAAAGTGCTTAGGATGTATGAGCCGAGATTTTCAAAAAATATGTCTTAGCACTGTTGGCCAATCAATTAGCCTTGTGGTATTCGTAGGAATAGCCCCTGTTGATATTGGTTCTGGGGGCAAAGTTAAGCATGCGAAGACGAGACAGGGCAATCGCGCTTTGCATGAGTTGTTCTTTCAACTGGCTTGCCGCCAATTAGCGTTGTCCAGAAGACATCAAGAGCCGCGGAATCCGATCTTTCTGGAGTATTATAACAAGAAGCAGGCGGAAGGAAAGACGAAAGGACAGGCCATCGTTTGTATCATGCGAAAGTTGGTCAATATTGTGTATAAGATGATGAAGAACAAGACGGAATATGTTTTGATTGTTCCTAGAAAAGAAGAAGCTGTATAATATTGGATAGAGCAGCGGTGCAATCTTCTGGTTGCATCGTTTTTGTTTTGAAAAGAGCGGTTTATTGACCAAGATACGTATGAAGGACAGATTGATAATCCGCTTAGTTTGAATCTTTATTCGTATTTTGAGTAACTCTAGAAATCCGCAACTGAACTGAGCATTATTGCCCTCTAGCCAACTTCGATTTGACATTTCCTTGTATTTTGTTTAAACTTTGTATAAACATTATTGGAGGTGATATTTATGCTGCAGGTTCAAAAATGGGGCAATAGCTTGGGCATTCGTATTCCCAAAGCGCTGGCAGTCAAAGTGGGTCTTGAGGAAGGTTCTGAAGTTGATCTCGATATAGAAAATGGTTATCTTGTAATTAAGCCCAAGTCAAAAATGTTAGACGAATTATTATCACAGGTGACCCCGGACAATATTCATCATGAAATCTCTACAGGTAATCCGGAAGGTCGAGAGTCATGGTAGAACGGTACATTCCAGATCGCGGCGATTTGGTATGGCTGCAGTTCAATCCGCAATCGGGGTTTGAGCAAGCTGGCAAGCGGCCTGCCTTAGCTATATCACCGGCATCGTACAATGGGAAGGTCGGTTTATCTTTATTTTGTCCGGTAACTTCAAAGATCAAGGGCTATCCCTTTGAGGTAATCATTCCGCAGGACTTGCCGATCGAGGGGGCCATTCTATCCGACCAAGTGAAAAGTCTTGACTGGCAATACTATCAAGCCGCATTCATCTGTAAAGTAGCGGAGAAGACCTTAGCCGAGGTCATTTCCAAAATTGAATTATTACTTTCGAAATAACATCTCGAAGAGATGCTGCCATCTGCCGCTCCCTCAAAAAATATGGTATAATCTTACTATTTAAAATGTTAACAATAAGGAGGGTTTGCCTGCAATTCAACTTATTTCAGAAACGTCCAAGACCGATAATTTCATTAAGGGGGAATATTTATATGACCAAGCAGTATGCCATCGATATTGCGAAGAAGCTTTTCAGAGAGAATAGCCAGTCGTACTTTGTCATCCAGGATCCCGCATCGAATGAGTTCAGAATTATAGATAAAGAGGAACGGGATGCAAAAAACTTGAATTATTTCGTTATTTTCAGTATTGAAACGGAGTGAAATGGCATAAAGGAGTTAGCAAGTGAGAACTGAAGCCCGAATTCGCATACTTTCATTAGTCATAGTTTTATTGATTTCGATATCTCCACTTGTTATAAACTCAATCTATCTTTTTCAAACAGGCAATACCTCAAATTATAACCCGGATTTTCAATTTATGTTCAGCATCATATGGGAAGTGCTTTCGCTTGGATTGCTTTATGTTGTCTTAAACAAGCAAGGCAGAACTTTTAAAGATATTGGTTTTGAATTTCGCAAAACGGATGTTTTACACGGGTTAGCGCTGTATTTCGGCATCTATATTGTTTACATAATTGCGCTCGTTATCTCTCCGGGCTTTTCTCAAGGGCCTCAAAACATTGATTTTCTAAAATCAAACATATCCATATTTTACTTCACATTCATATTGATCAATCCTTTTTTTGAAGAATTGATTATCAGGGCCTACACAATAACCGAGTTGAAGTATTTGGCCAAAAAAGAAGAAGTAGCGGTCGTTGCAAGCACGCTGATTCAGATCTCATATCATCTATATCAAGGATTAATACCGGCTTTATATGTCGGGCTAAGTTTCTTTATTTTCTCCATTTATTTTGTCAAAAGCCGGAGGATCGTCCCTGTCATTATCGTGCATTTGTTTTTTGACCTTTTGGCCATGATGAATATTGGCAGTTAATTTCCACACTTATGAAGGCATCACGATGATCGTCGCTTCCGAAAATTTCTGCTCGCCCGAGCATGAACGTACCCAGGCATTTCTCAGCAAAATCTTATAGTCCTGTCCGATTAAAAAAGAAGCCTGTTCAAAACAGCGAAAAGAGCTGAAGTGAACAGGCTTTTTTGCTTTGGTACTTGCCACCTGCAGGGTGATATCGGTTCCGGAGGGCGAGGCCAGAGAGCGGCTTATGGCTGCAGCTTCGCATCCCTTGCCGTTACGTCGAAGTCTCGCCGGAATAGTATTCGTTCGCCGACTTTTAATACTGCGCTTAAACGGTTGACTCCTGATTTCAGCTCCTTATTCAGGGATATTTCATATAATCCCCGGTTGAAATCCAGCGAATACAGATACGCCTCTGATGCCGCAGCTTGCGGATCGTCGGGATTGCCGGAGTCACGGTCGTATACATACAGCACGGGTTTCAGCCGGTGCATGTTTTGATCCGGTCGGTCCTCATCGTAAAGCAGGGCGGACAGATGCAGGCGGTTTCCGTCCACGGCGCTCGGAAATTGGAGCGATTCGGGTGTGTAGCCGTTAGCGCCGAGGAGGACTTCGCTGCCGCCTGCGGACACTTCGGTGAAAGCGCCGAAAAGGGTCCGCAAATCGTCGATGCGCAGGGCAGGGGGATGCCCTGCGCCTGCATCGGCGGAGGCGGAGGCCGGCGCGGCATGCAGAAGCACGGTGCGGCTGCTGCCGCCGTTCCATGAGGTCGTGACCTGGTTGTCGCCGGCTTTTAGCCTGAACGAATATCCCGCGCCGCTGTCAAAGGTCCACCAGCCCTTCGCATCGGGGCCTGTCACCGTGAATTGGTACATTTTCGCTAAAAAGCCGGAATCGAAATATATTTGATTGTCCTTCATAAATCCGGCTTTCTCGTTTCCAAATGTATAGATGCCGTCCTGGTTATAAATAGCTCCTTTGTAGCTACTCTGGACGATAAGCTGCATATTCTGCCCGCGGTCGGGGAGCACAATCCGGTCTTTATCCGGACGAATCGCGATCCAGGCCTGGCCGAGAAAGGTCTCGATCCGGTACCAGCGAGTGTCGTTCGGATCGGTCCAGGTGGCCGTGGGGCGGACCGTTTGCGGCCCTATTTGGCCGTAATGCAGCAAAATCCCGGTCCCGGGGTAGCGGTATAATTCCGTAACATCCGCGTTCAGCCGGAGCTCGGCTGTCTCGGTCTTGGCATCTTCGGGATCGGCATAATGCCCGTTGATCCAACCTTCGCCTTTATTCGTGACGACATGATACCAAACGTTTTCCCTCATGTAAGGTTCGGGTTCCGCTTTTTCCAGCGCGGTTACGGTTTGCGGTTCGATCATGACAGGGTCTTCCTGCCCGTAAGGCCACGGGTATGGATAAAGCGGCGTTCGGACGCGGCGCGTGATCGTTTCGTTCGTTTTCGCAATAACCATGCCGGTTTCCCTCGTCCATTTCGGTCCGCTCCCGGTCTCTACCCGGTAGGTCGTACCTTCGGGAGAAATAAACTCGGCGGTTTGACGCAGGAATTGGGCAGTGTTCAAAGGGACATAATTCGTGTAGTCGGTTATCGGCGTTTCGAATACTTCCGCATATAAATAAAACGATTTCCGGTCTACGGGTCGAATGAGGCCTATCTTTTGGCGAGGTAATTGAATCCATTGGTCACCGAGCCATGTCGTGCTGATTTTCAGCCATTTCATTTCGCTGCCGATATAGGTTGAGCTGTAGAACCACTGTTTTTCCGCGCCGACAACGTTGACATCCTGAGGAGAAAGCGCTGCTGTCGGCTGCCCGGAGCTGTCCGGCTTGGCGTATAGGGGCGTGTTTTCAAGCAGCGTTACTGCGGCGGGAGGTGGTACGTCAATGCTGCTCGGAAAGGTCTTGACCCACCTGTCGCCGAAGGAGGTGCGGATTTTCCACCAATTTCCTGATTGCGCCCAATAGGGCTCTGCCTCTATGACTTCGACTTCCTGGGGGGCAAAAGTCCCTTCCGGTTGGTTAAGAGACACGTTGGGAATTTTGTAGTACGGCGTTTCTTCCAGCAAAGTCAACGTCTTAGGGACGCGCAAGCCGTCCGCCGGCTCCGACGGAGTGTCCGCATACTCCGAAGCCGTAACGGCAGCGGAGCATATCGCCAAATTAAGGATAATTCCCGATATGAACATAATAACGTTTTTTTTCAACATTGGTTGTTGCACCACCCTTTAACGAGTCGTTTCAAACTATTTTACCATATCATGGATACCGGGGGCCTGCAATCTCATCTTCTTCCGCAAAAAATGATATAGTTAATTAGAAGGCAAGCTAATCAAATGCGCGAAGGAGAAGTCCAAGATATGATACGATTTGCTATTATCGGCACCAACTGGATTACGGAGGAGTTCATTCAATCGGCCAGGCAGACGGGGGAGTTTGTGCTGGCTGCTTTATATTCACGTACGGAGGAGAAGGGGCGGGAGTTTGCCGAAAAGTACGAGGTTCCGCACGTGTTCACGGATCTGGCGGCGTTCGCGGGGAGCGGTGAGTTCGACGCGGTTTATATTGCCAGCCCGAATTCGTTTCATGCGGAGCAGGCCGTTTTGCTCATGAATCATGGCAAGCATGTGCTGGTCGAGAAGCCGGCTGCTTCCAATGCCGCCGAGCTGGCCTTAATGATTGAGGCTGCGCGCAAGAACAACGTCGTATTCATGGAAGCTCTCAAATCGACGCTGCTGCCGAATTTCCGGGCTATTCGGGACAACCTGCACAAGCTGGGGCCAATCCGCCGCTTTTTTGCAAGCTACTGCCAGTATTCCTCCCGTTATGATGCCTATAAGCAAGGTAAAGTGCTGAACGCTTTTAATCCCGCTTTTTCCAACGGCTCTTTGATGGACCTTGGCGTTTACTGCATTTATCCGTTGGCTGTTCTGTTCGGCAAGCCTGAGCGCGTTCAGGCGAACGGACTGCTGCTGGAATCCGGTGTCGACGGAGAGGGAAGCCTCCTCCTGAGCTATAAGGATATGGACGCGGTGCTCATGCATTCGAAAATTAGCAGTTCGTATGCCCCTGTAGAAATTCAAGGGGAGGACGGGACGATGATCATCGATCAGATCAACACCCCCGGCAAGGTGGAAATCCGCTATCGGAACGGAAGCGTGGAGGAGTTGACACAGGCGCAAACCGGCAAAGCGATGATGTACGAAGCTGCGGAATTTATCGGCCTGATCCGAAGCGGCAGGCTGGAATCCGCTACGAATTCCCATGCGAATTCTTTAATCACTTTGGAAATTATGGACGAGGCCAGGAGGCAAATAGGGCTTGTGTTTCCGGCGGACAACAGCATACATGCATGAGCGTTGCTTTGAGACTGACAACTGCATAAAAAGGACCCCGGGGAGCAAATGAGGCTCCGGGGTTTTTTGTCTTTTTGCAAGCGCTGTTTTGACATGATTTGATGACGAATTTATACGGTTTTTTACATGTCCGTCTTCCAGTATGATGAATACATACATAGCGGAGGCTTGAGAAAAGCGGGCCGCACAACCAGGGGGAGGGAAGTTTATGAAAACGCTGCCTGCCGATCGGGAACTGCTTCTTGCGGGGCGAAAGCCGTCTTCGCGGTTTTTTCGGAAAATGGTTCAGCAGCGGTATTTGTACATGATGTCCGTGCCTTTCGTCATATGGATCGTCATATTCAGCTACGTCCCTTTGTGGGGCTGGCTGATGGCTTTTCAAAAATTTAAACCAGGCAAGCCGATTCTCAACCAGCAGTGGGTGGGGCTCGACAACTTCAAGGAGCTGTTTGCCGACGAGCGCTTTTATCTTGTGCTGCGCAACACGCTGGGCATGAGCGTCATGGGGCTGATCGTGAGCTTTACGGTTCCGATCGTATTTGCGGTCATTTTGAACGAGCTTCGCAGCCAGTTGTTCAAGCGTTCGATGCAGACGATTTCGTATTTGCCGCACTTCGTATCGTGGGCGGTCGTCGCGAGCATCGTCACGAAGATGCTTGCCGTCGAGAACGGCGCGCTCAACGAACTGTTGATGGCGCTGCATGTGATCGACCAGCCGATTCAGTTTATGGCCAAGCCGACCTGGTTCTGGGGCATCGTTACCGCTTCGGACATGTGGAAGGAAACGGGCTGGAACTCGATCATTTTCCTTGCGGCGATGGCGGGAATCGATCAGGAACAGTACGAAGCGGCTACGGTGGACGGCGCCGGCCGTTTCCGGCGGATTTGGCATATTACGCTGCCGGGCATCCGCGCTACGTTCATGGTGGTGTTCATTCTCTCGATCGGCAATCTGATCAGCATCGGCTTTGAAAAGCAGTTTCAGCTGCAAAACTCGCTCGTTACCGACTATTCGGAAGTGCTCGAATTGTACGCGCTGAATTACGGGATCAAGCTCAGCCGCTTCTCTTACGGTACGGCGATCGGCATTTTCAGCTCCGTGGTCAGTATCGTTTTGGTGCTGACGGCCAACACGATTTATAAAAAAGTGACCAAAGAAACGATTATTTAGGAGGTACGCTCATGCCAGTGCGCGTAGGGAGAAGCAAAGCCGAATTGGCCTTCGATCTGCTTCTCTACGTCATCATGCTGTTCGCGGCCGCCGCCACCTTGTACCCTTTTCTCAATGTGCTGGCGATCTCGCTCAACGACTCCTCGGATACGGTAAAAGGCGGCATCCACATATGGCCCCGCGAGTTTACCTTGCAAAACTATGAGCAAATTTTCCGCTTCCCGGGGCTTATAATCGGCTTTCAGAACTCGGTGCTGCGCACGATCCTGGGCTCGATCCTGGGCGTAGCAAGCGCTTCGATGGTTGCTTTCGTGCTGTCGCGCACGGACTTTCAGGCGCGCAGGCCGATGTCGATGCTGTTTGCGCTCACCCTTTACTTTTCCGGCGGGCTGATTCCCGTCTACATGCTGATGCGCAACCTTCATTTGCTCAATTCTTTCTGGGTATATATCATTCCCGGGCTGCTCGGCGTCTGGAACGTATTCGTCATCCGCTCCTATATGGACGGCCTGCCTTATGCGCTTCAGGAGTCGGCCAAGCTCGACGGGGCCAACGATTGGACGATTTTCTGGAAAATCATTTTGCCGCTGTGCAAGCCCGTGTTGGCGACGATTGCTTTATTTATCGCGGTTGCGCATTGGAATTCGTGGTTTGACACGTTTTTGTACAACAGTACGAACATCAAATTGACGACGCTGCAATATGAATTGACGAAGGTGATTCAAAGCACGCAGACGGGCAATGAATCCCGCAATCCGAACGCCTCGCAAAGCATTGCCAAAGTTTCGCCCGAGTCGGTTCGCATGGCGATAACGATGGTCGTGACTTTTCCGATTTTGATCGTGTACCCGTTCCTGCAAAAATATTTTGTCAAAGGCGTCACGTTGGGAGCCGTAAAAAGCTGACGTAACTTGGAAAAATCAAGAAAGCCACAATAGAGGGAGGATTTTTGTTCATGAAGAAAGCGTTAAAAACTACGACCGCACTGCTTGCCGCAGTAATGCTGTTCGCAGCAGGCTGCTCCAAGGACGCTTCGCCGTCCTCATCGGGCACGCCGGAGGGCAGTTCAACGCCGAACAGTACGGCGGCAGGAGCGAAAGGGGCGGCTCCTATTACTTTTACGATGTTCGCCGCGGATCAGAATCCGGATTGGGACGATATGCAGAGCCGAGTCGGCAAGGTGATTAAAGAAAAAACGGGCGTCACGCTGAAAGTAGAATTTCCGGTGGGAGCAGCCGATCAGAAAATTGCCCTGATGGCATCCAGCGGGGAATACCCGGATCTCATTATGGGCAAAGGCGACACGCAAAAGCTGATCGATGCCGGAGCCATGATCGACCTCGCGCCGCTGATCGACAAATACGGCCCGAATTTGAAAAAGGTGTACGGCGATTACATGAAACGTCTGCGCTACAGCCAAAACGACCATGCGATTTACGTACTGCCGTTCGTCGGGGTGAATCAGAAATATTTTGACTCGGAAGGCGGCTTCGAGCTGCAGCATCGCCTGCTCAAAGAACTTGGATACCCGAAAATCAGAACGGTTCAGGATTATGAAAACGCCATCAAAGCTTACAAGGATAAGCACCCGATGACGGACGGCCAGCCGACGATCGGCTTGTCCCTGAATGCGGACGATTGGCACATGCTCATCTCGGTGACAAACCCTGCATTTTACGCTACGGGGGCGCCTGACGACGGGGAGTTTTATATCGATCAGAGCACGTACGAAGCCAAATTCCATTACCAGCGCCCGGAGGAAAAAGAATATTTCAGGTGGCTGAACCACATGAACAGCATCGGACTCATCGATCCCGAAAGCTTCGTGCAAAAATACGACCAATACAAAGCCAAAATCGCCTCCGGCCGCGTGCTCGGTCTGATCGATCAGAAATGGGATTACGTTGAAGGGGAGAACGTGCTGAAAAAGGACGGCAAGTTCGATCAAACTTACGCGCATTTTCCGGTAACGATGAACGAAAATATAAAGGATCACGCCTTCCAGGACACCGGTTATATGGCCGGATGGGGGACAGGGATTACGACCAAATGCAAGGACCCGGTTCGGGCGATTCAATTTCTGGATTGGCTCGCTTCCGACGAAGGCCAGGTGCTGGTCAACTGGGGAGTCGAAGGCATCGACTACAAAATGGATAACGGCAAACGCATCGCCACTGTGGAAACGCAAAACAGACAGACCAACGATCCGAGCGGCTACAAAAAGGACATCGGCATCGGCAACTATTGGATCTCCGCCCGCTATGGCGACGGCGTGAAGGATCCGACGGGCAACTACTATACGAAGAACTTCACGGAACAGTACCTGAAAAACTATTCACAATCGGACCATGACACGCTTAAGGCGTACAATGCGATCACTTATTTGGACCTGTGGCCGAAGCCGGAAGAATTCCCGGTGCGCAAATACGGCGCGGCATGGGGCATTCAAATGGAAACAGGCTCGGACGTGCAGGTCACGTACCAAAAATGCCAGGACATTATGAAAAAGCGCATTCCGGAAGCGGTTCTCGCCAAACCGGAAAATTTCGATAAAGTGTGGGATGCGTTCATGGCTGACCTCGACAAAGCCGGCGTGAAAAAAATGAACGAGCAATGGACACAGCTTGTCAAAGACAGAGTGAAGCTCTGGAACGAGTAGTGTGGGGCACGCCCCGCCAGTGTATCTCTGGCGGGGCTGGAGAAACCGCGCCCCGCCGGCTTAGCTTGGCGGTGCTAAGAAAGCATTACGCCCGTCGGCTAGGCCTTGGCGGTGCTGAGAAAGCATTACGCCCGTCGGCTAGGCCTTGGCGGTGCTGAGAAAGCCTACGCCCGTCGGCGTCCCCCCTCCCTGACGATGCGAGGAAAGCCTTCCGCGCGGCAAATCTTTGGCCACGCAAGGAAAACCTGCAAACTGCTAGCACTTAGGGCTCAGGCCCCCTCGTGAAGGGGAATTCCTGCAGCACTTGCAGGCATTTTTCGCCAAATGGGCCGTTTCCAGCGGAAAGCCTGCATTTTTCAGCTTCTCAAGAAACTTGTCCGCCAGGAGATAGCACTTCTGCATGGCAAGGGGGAAAAACCTGCAAAAGTACAGTTTTTTGCCCGCAGACACGCTTGCTTCGAAATATTCCTGCAAAACTGCAGGTTTTTTCGCCAAAACTCACGCTTGGTGCCACAATGACTGGAAATTCCTGCACAATCGCAGGCTTTTCGCCAAAACGAGTCACTTTCGCGGAAAAAGCCTGCACTTTCGCAGGTTTTGTCGGGCGCCAGGTACGGGGCGTCTATGAAACGGTCCTAACAGCGTGTGGAGACTTTTTCAACGTTGTGACTTTTGCAGGCTTGCGGGCTGACGAGTGGTCGAGCCGCTTTGCGAACGGCTGCACCGTCTTTCGCTTCGCCTGCGGCTGCGCTTCGGGGCAAAAAAACAGAGTGCCGAGATTTTCTCGACACTCTGTTCGCGCGTCCGCGCGCTGCTGCCTGCAGGCTGACGGCGTCAGGCCAGCTTCAGCAGCACTGCGCCGTGCGGCGGCACAGTCCGGGCGATGGCGCCGCCGAAGCTGCCGAGATCCTCGCGCTTCCACAGGTCGCGCGCCTGGACCGGGCCGGACAGCCCGAGCTGCTCCGGCGTCACCTGCACGTCCGCAGGCTCGTCGCCTGCGTTGAACAGCGCGACGTAGACGCCGCCCTGCCGGTCTTGCGCGGTCCAGGCGATGCGGTCGCCGTCTCGGTAGAGCGGCTTGCCGCCGAAGCTGTCGCGGTGAACGGTCAACACTTCGTCGTTGGTCAGCAGCGACAGCGTCCAGTCGTCATTGTCGCGCAGCTCGCCGCCGAACATGAGCGGGGAGCGGAAGATGGACCACAGGGTCATCATCGTGACTTGCTCATCCCGCGTGAAGCGAGTGAAGCGGTCGCTGCCGCCCCCGTCCACGGAGCGGATGCCGAGATGGCCGAGCGGCAGCATGTCGCAATCCGGCCAATGGCCGGGTCCGACATGCGGGTACCATTTTTCGCAGCGCTCGAACATGTTGTACAGCAGCGGCCACAGGTCCCAGTAGTCGTCCGTCATCCGCCACATGTTGGCGTTGGCCGTCAAATGCTCCGCGTGTTCCAGCGGAGCGGGGCCAGGCGACAGGCTCAGCACCATGTCGCGGCCGCATTTATCGATGGCGTTGCGGATCAGCGTGATTTCTTCCGGGTGGATGTGGTACAGACGGGAAGCGGCGATATCGTCCACCTTGACGAAATCGACGCCCCACTCCGCGTACAGCTGGAACAAGGAATCATAGTAAGCTTGCGCGCCTTCCTTGGAGGCATCCACCCCATACATGTCCGTGTTCCACGGACAGATGGAATTCGGATGCGCGATTTCGCGCGCGGTCCGGTCCGTGCCCAGGATCGGGGTATCGGCATGGACGGCCTGGCGCGGAATGCCGCGCATGATGTGAATGCCGAATTTTAGGCCGAGCGCGTGGATTTGCTCGCCCAGCGGCTTGAAGCCTTGTCCGTCCCGGGCGGACGGAAACCGGTTGACCGCCGGAATGAGCCGCGAGTACGCGTCCATTTCGAGCGGTGCGAAGTTCCGGTAACGGGAAGAATTGGCTCCCGGTTCGTACCATTGGATGTCGACGACAACATATTCCCATCCATACTGTTTTAAATGTTCGGCCATATAGCGGGCATTGCCGAGCACTTCTTCCTCGGTGACGCTGGCGCCGTAGCAGTCCCAGCTGTTCCAGCCCATTGGCGGTGTCTGTGCGGTCCGGTGATGCTGCATAGGATCAGTTCCTTTCATTGGCGAGAGATAGGCGAAATAAGCGAGCTTCGCAAAATAAGCGTGTTCTCTCGTATGATAAAAGAACCCGGCGCATTCATCTACAATAATGTTTTGCTGCCGATTGTAAAATATTGCTGTCTCGGCGCTGCCCTAACGGTTTCCCGACGTTGCCCTAACAGCTCTCGGCGTTGCTCCAACAGCTCCCCTGACGCTGCCCCCACGGCACCCCGGGGCTGCCCCAACCGTTCCCCGACGGCGCTCCAACGGCTCCCCGGTCTGCATGCCGGACACACCTGCCGCGCTTTGCCTGTTCAGTCGAACTGCAGGCGTCTGACGGCGGCGAATTCGGACCTCGTGCGGAACTCGCCCGGCGAGGAGCCGACCCATTCCCGAAACACTTTGATCATATAGCTGCCGCTTGCGTAGCCGATCATTTGCGCAATCTGCTCCACGCTGTGCGTAGTACTGTGCAGAAGTTCTACGGCTTTTTGCATGCGGATTTTCGTCAAATAGGCAATCGGCGTGTAACCGGTCAAAGCATGGAACGAACGCGTAAAATGATACTTCGACAAGCCGGCGACATGCGCGATTTCCTCCAGGCTTTGCAGCGAGGCGTAACGGGTTTCGATCGCTTCTACCGCCAGCCGGATGCCGTCCGGCCAGGCCGACTTTTCTTTTTTGGCGGCGCGGTTATGTCTGGACAGCTCCATCATAAATTGATACACCAGGGATGATGCCTGAAAAGCGTCGGCGATCCGGTCTTTCCTGGCTGTGTGGTAGATATCCCGCAGCGTGCGGATAACGGGGCTTTCGGGCGGGATCTGCGGCACGAAGCCGTGGCTTTGGACGAAATCGGACCAGTGCTTTTCCAAATGAAACGGGCGGATTTGCACAAAATAAAATTCCCAATGCGAGCTATGCTCAGGGAGATAGTATTTGTGCTTGCTTGGAATTTCCACCATCAGCGCGTGTCCGGGCCCGACGTCGAAGCTGCGGCCGTCCATATCCAGGCAGCCGCAGCCGGACACGGTATATTGAAACAGAAAAAGCGGGCCGTCGATCCGCTCCATGCCGTCCCATTCGTAGGACTGCTCTGCGGAGACATACTGGCAGCCCACGGCATAGAGCTGGTGCAGAGCGCCCTCAAGCGGATCGGAGAACCGGTAGCCGTAGACGCCGTAAGGGGATGCGCCATTCATGACGTTTCCGCTCCTTTGCTTGTGAATGCTCTCCGGTATTCCGTCGGTGTCATGCTTTTGAGCGCTTTGAACGTTTTAATAAAATAACTCGGACTTTCAAAGCCGGCCTCGCTGGCGACGTCGATAATTTTGAGATGCGGGTTTTCCAGGCATTTCATCGCTTTCTCCACCCTGAGGAAATTTAAATATTCGACAGGCGTCTTTTTCACGATCGATTTGAAAAAGCGGCAAAAGTGCCCTTCGCTCATCGGAATCAGGGAAGCGAGGTCCTGAATGAGAATACGCTCCCGGCAGTGGTCGTGCATGTATTGCAGGACGGGTTTGATCCGCTCGATTTTGTCGGAATCCGAGGAGCTGCGGGGCAGGTCGGAAGACCGCTCGCCGTGCGGCAGGAGTTCTGCGAAGAACGCCAGCAGATCCGCTTTTATTTTCAGCTCGAATCCCCTCGGCCTTGCCTTGTACTGTTCGATGATGTCGGTCAGGAAGAGCAGCACGCGCTGCTCCCAAGGGCTGGACGGACGGAAAATGTCCGGCAGAACAAGCCTGCGCTCCAACCAGGGCTCGATGTATTTGCTCTGAATGGCGTCATAGACGCCGCTGCCGAGAAGCTGCGGATCAAAGACGACGGCGTGAAAATAGGCGGGCCGTTCATCCAGCGGGTAGCTCGCATGCAGCTGGCCGCTCGGAATGAGCAGAGCTTCGCCCTGCTGCAGTTCCACGGCGGAAGCTCCGATATGGAACAGGGCGCTGCCCTCCGTCATGTAAATCAGTTCGATTTCCCGGTGCCAGTGGTAATTGAAGAACGTTTCGTTTATTTTTTCCACCTGGTACACGCTCAGCGGAAACATCAGATCGCCGTGAATCCGGCCTTCTCTCAGCGCTTCTAAGTTCATAGGCGGAGGCTCCTCGATTATCAAAATTGTTATATGCCGATATCAGCATTCTGCAAGACAAATATATAGGGAAGCTATTACTATTTTACTTAAGGTACCCCATTTGGATCAATATTTTTATAAACATAATTGACGAGGAGATGACTTCTTTGAAGTTTAGTGACGGCCAGTGGATGACCCGCAAAGGGTATCAGATTATTAGTCCGGTTGAAGTTCATGACGTATATGCAACCGATCGTTCGCTTACGCTGTTCGGCCCGCCCAAACCGATCGTTAACCGCTCCGGCGAGCTGGATACGCCTTTGATCGAGGTGAAGCTGTCTTCGCCGCTAGAAGACGTGATTCGCGTGCAAATTTTTCATCATAAAGGCAAGCGCCAGGTCGGGCCGTTTTTCCAAATTCACTCGGATGACCAGGCGGCAGTTGAGGTTCGGGAGGATGTGCAAGAGGCCAGCATTACGAGCGGAAGCTTGCGCGCCAGCATTCGCCGGGATACGCCGTGGAATTTGAAATTCGATTACAAGGGTCGCAAACTAACTTCCAGCGGTTTTAAGAATATGGGTTATGTCATCTCCGAAAATGAAGGGGCTTTCGTCAGAGACCAGCTCGATCTCGGCGTCGGAGAAAGCGTTTACGGGTTGGGCGAGCGGTTCACTTCGTTTGTGAAAAACGGCCAAAGCGTCGACATCTGGAACCGGGACGGGGGCACGAATTCCGAGCAATCGTATAAAAACATTCCTTTTTATATCACGAACAAAGGCTACGGAGTTTTTGTCAACCATCCGGAAAATGTGTCCTTCGAAGTGGCTTCGGAAAAAGTGTCCAAAGTGCAGTTCAGCGTAGAAGGCGAATACCTGGAGTATTTCCTCATCGGCGGCGCCGATTTGAAAGAAGTGCTCGGCAATTATACGACGCTGACCGGCAAGCCGGCGCTGCCTCCAGCATGGACATTTGGCCTCTGGTTGACGACTTCGTTCACGACCAACTACGACGAATCTACGGTGACAGGTTTTATCGACGGGATGGCCGAGCGGAATTTGCCGCTTCACGTTTTCCATTTTGACTGCTTCTGGATGCGGGAGTTCCATTGGTGCGACTTCGAGTGGGACAAACGGATTTTCCCGGAGCCGGAGCAGATGCTGCAGCGCCTCAAAAATAAAGGGCTGAAAATTTGCGTCTGGATCAACCCTTATATCGCCCAGCGGTCCCCGCTGTTCGAAGAAGGCATGCAGGGCGGTTACCTGCTGAAGCGGCCGAACGGCGACGTCTGGCAGTGGGATATGTGGCAGCCGGGCATGGGCATCGTCGACTTTACGAATCCGGCGGCCTGCGAGTGGTATGCAAGCAAGCTGAGAAAGCTAGTCGAAATGGGCGTCGATTCGTTCAAGACGGATTTCGGCGAGCGGATTCCGACAGATGTCGTCTACCATGACGGCTCCGATCCGGTCAAGATGCACAATTACTACACGCAGTTGTACAATAAGGTTGTGTTCGAAGTGCTGGAAGAAAAGCTCGGCAAAGGCGAGGCGGCTTTGTTCGCGCGTTCCGCGACGGCCGGCGGCCAGCAGTTCCCGGTTCATTGGGGCGGCGACTGCACGGCGACGTACGAATCGATGGCTGAGAGCCTGCGGGGCGGACTGTCGCTCGGCTTATCCGGCTTCGGCTTCTGGAGCCACGATATCGGCGGCTTCGAGAGCACGTCCAGCGCGGATCTGTACAAACGCTGGGCCGCATTCGGCCTGCTCTCCAGCCACAGCCGCCTGCACGGCAGCCGCTCGTACCGCGTGCCGTGGCTCTACGACGAAGAAGCCGTCGATGTGCTGCGCTTCTTCACGAAGTTGAAGTGCAGCCTGATGCCTTATTTGTTCGGCACGGCGGTCGAGGCTTCGCAGCAAGGTCTGCCGCTTATGCGCGCGATGGTGCTGGAGTTCGCGGACGATCCGACCTGCGACGTTTTGGACCGCCAATACATGCTCGGCGGCTCCTTGCTGGTCGCTCCGGTGTTCGACGAAGCGGGCACGGCTTCCTACTACCTGCCAGCCGGCACATGGACGAATTACTTGACCGGGGAGATTGTGGAGGGAGGCCGATGGTTCAAGGAGCAGCACGGCTACTTGAGCATACCGCTCTTCGTCCGTCCGAACACGCTGCTTGCCGTCGGCACGGTGGACGATAAGCCGGACTACGACTACACGGAGCATGCGGAGTATCACCTCTTCGAGCTGGAAGACGGCCAGGAAGCGGTGTCCCGCGTCTATCATCCGCAGACGAAGGCGGAAGTGAAGCTTGCCGCCGCACGCAGCGGCAATGTGATTCAAGCGGCCGCTTCCGGAGCGGCGCAGGGCAGCCGTTGGAGCATCGTCCTCAGAGGCGTAACGTCTGTCGCCAAGGTGGAAGGCGGGATGCAGGAGCCGCATGAATCGGGCGTGCGGATCACGGCGGAAACGGCCGGCGCGGCAGTCCGCATAACGTTGTAATAAAATATCCCCCTCGCTCTGTTGCAGAAGCGTGGGGGATATTTTATCCTATAGAGCATAATAGACAATATCGCTTCAGGGCCGGGAGGCAATTATATGCGGAGATTAGGGCTGGAGTCGATTTCCCGCACCATTAACGGGCGGCTGCGCAACAAGCTCATCGTCGTTTTTTCGCTGATCGTAGCATTGATCGTCATCTTGCTTTCCTATTTGTCGTACCGGCAATCTTCGCTGACGAACGAAAACAATTTTATCGCGAGCAACCAGAAGATTATTAAGCTGGTGAACCAAAATCTGGAAAGCTATATAAGCAGCATCGACGAGTTTTCGCTTTCGCCCCGGAAAGACGCCATGTTCATGGATTCGATCATTTCGAGCGAATATTTGGCGCAATTTTATATCCAAAATCAGATGAAGAACATGTTTTACTCCCGCGAAGATATTGAGGAAATCAGCATTTATACGCCGATTAATCATGTGCAGTACCGGCTTTCCCGCTCGACCGTCAATTTGTCCCAGCAAAGCGATTGGCAGACCGAGAATGAGCCGTGGTACAAGGAGGCGGCGGGCAGCCCCAAATTCCGCAGCATGGAGCCTGCTCTTGCGTCGCAGGGGGCGGACGTACAGCCTCAGCATTTTCTCGTGTTTCACCGTATTTTGATCAATGTCGCGGACAAAAGCCCGCTGGCCGTCATTTCGATCACGCTGAATTTCCGCGAGTTGAACCGGATTTTCGGCGATTTGCCGGACCAATCCGGGGAGATCGTCGGGCTGTTCGACAGCGGCAATCAGCTGTATTATACGAACGGCGGCGGGCTGTCCGACCGGCAGTGGCGGGTGCTGGGGGATTTAGTCAGCTTGCAGGGCGATAACGCATCCGGCTACGCGGAACAAAAGATCGACCACGCCGCTTACCTGACGCTTTATAACACGTCTCCCCGGGACGGATGGAAGCTGATTAAGCTGACGCCCATTGCCGAGCTGAACAAGTCGGCGGCGGCCGCTAGAATCGTCAATCTGCTTGTTGGCAGCGGGTTCGTGCTCTTTTTTATTATCGTCGTGGTGTTCGTCTCCAATGCGATTACGGGAAGGCTGAAAAATTTTTCCCGCCGCATCGAGCAGTTGGGCGAGGGGAATTTCGAGCTGGATTACGAGTTCAAAGGCACGGACGAAATCGCGCACTTGTCGCGGAAATTCAATCAGATGGTTGTCAAAATCAACGATTTGATCGCCGAGCGCTACGAAATCAAGCTGAACGAGAAAAATGCCCGTCTGAAAGCGCTTGAGGCGCAAATCAATCCGCATTTTCTGTATAATTCGTTGCAGGCGATCTCGACGGAGGCGATTATCCATGAAGTCGGCACGATTCAGCAAATGGTGGATGCGCTTGCTTCTTCGCTGCGTTACTGTTTTAAAGGCGGTGAAACCGTCAGCCTGCTGCATGAGCTGGAGCATATTGAGAACTATTTGATTTTGCAAAAAGCGAGATTCGGTGAGCGGTTGACCGTAACGTTGGATATTCCCGACGAAACGAAATCGTGCCTCATTCCCAAAATGACGCTGCAAATACTGCTTGAAAACGCAATTGAGCATGCTTTGGAGCAAATGTCGAATGCGATGTATATGGAAATCCGGGTCAGCCTGGAGGACGAATGGCTCGTTCTGCAAGTCGCCGACGACGGTCCGGGTATGACGGAAGCGCGATTGAGCGAGGTGTTGGCCGGGATGAACGACAATTATTTGGATGTGCAGGAGGAAATCGGCCTGAAAAATTTGTATTCCCGGCTAAAGCTGATGTTTGGCAGCGAGGCGTACGTGACGATTCGCAGCCGGTTGCACCAAGGGACGGAAGTGGAAATCGGGCTGACTGCCATGAGGGAGAGACGACATGTATAAAGCGCTGATCATTGATGATGAAGAACCTGCCAGACGCGCGATTCACGCATTGGGCGCATGGCGGGAACACCGGGTCGCGGCCGTGCTGGAAGCGCGGGACGGCAAGGAGGGGTTGGAGATGCTGGCGGCCCACAAGCCGGACCTCGTGTTCGTCGACATGCGCATGCCGCTCGTTGGCGGTGTCGAATTTTTGCAGCTCGCGAAGACGGCATCTTCAGCCAAATGCATTGTCGTCAGCGGCTACGACGACTTCGAATTTGCCCGCGGCGCGATCACTTCGGGTGCGCTCGACTATATTTTGAAGCCGATTAAAAAAGCGGAGCTGAATCAGGCGATTGCCAGGGCGGTCGCGCAGCTGGACAGCGAGCGGAACGAGCGCGACAGCCAGCTTTCCGGCGCGATTTTGCACAATATTTCCCTGCCGCTTGTGAAGGAGAAAATTTTTGCGTCGATTATCGGCCAAAGCGGCAAATTTCACAAGATCAAGGAGTTGGAAAACTTGATCGAAGCGAAGCCCGCCGATGCGTTTCGAGTCGTCGTCGTGACGGTATTGAATCTCGCCGAGGTCAGCCGAGGCAAGTTCGGGGGCGATATGCACGCTTGCAACTACTCGATCACGAATGCGTTGGACGAGCTGTTGTCCGTCTCCGGCAGAGCATTCAGCTTCAAGAGCGGCAAAGAGGAGCAGGAGTTCATCATCGTCCTGTCCGCACCTGAGTCTGCGCCGGAGAGCGGAGCGCGGGAAGCGGCTGAGCAGGCGGCAGCGCGACTGCGGGAAGCTTTTGGCATCGAAAGCATTACGGCGCTAGGCTGCAGAACCGGCCGCCTTGATCAGTTGGACGCTTCGTATCAAACGGCGAAGGCCGCTTTGGGGCAGACGAACATGCTCGATCCGCTGCATGTACGCGGGAATGCAGGTCAGACGGCCGCGCGGGCGTCAATTTTGGCGAAGAAGGATTTGCTCCTGCACGGCCTGGAAATCGGCAGTGCGGTGTATGCCGAAAGCATCCTGAAGCAGTTTTTCGACGATATCCGGCGCTCGGGCTACTTCAGCCTCGAATCGATGCGCCAAAACGAAACGGAATTTCGCATTTTGCTGAAGCAGCTTGCCGAGGAGAGCGGCGCGGCGGCTTCCCTGCTGCCCGTGGCGATGGAACGCTTCGACCTGCAATTCGGCCATCAGGTGACGGACTTCGCGAGGTTCGAGCTTACGATGACCGCTTTTATCGCGGAGTGGTTCGCGCAAATTCAACAAATCCAGCAAAGCCACAAGCCTGCCGACAAGGTCAACGTCGAACAGATCAAGGCGTTCATCGACCATCATTATTTTGAGGAGATTTCAATTGCTCTCTTCACCGAAAAATATTTCATCAGCAAGGAGCATCTGCTCCGTCTGTTCAAGCAAAAATACGGCTGCGGCATTTACGAATACACGTTGAATGTCCGCATGGAAAAGGCGAAGGAGCTGCTGCGCGACCCCGAGCTGAAAATTCAGACCGTGAGCGACAAAATCGGCTACCACGATACGAATTATTTCAGCAAAGCGTTCAAAAAGCATTACGGCGTCTCGCCGCTGGAGTTTAGAAAAGGCATGCAGCCTGAACGTTCATAAGGCAGGAGCGGGCCCTTGCGCGAGCGGAGGAGGGGAGGCACTGCCGGTGGCTAGATGTGCGCCTCTCCCGGCGCGCATCGTAGCGCTGCACGGCAGGCATCTGCGGCTCGCCATACGCGGATGGAGGAGGGGAGGCACCGCCGGGGGGCCACTGGGCCACCGCCAAGTATTTCCGTTTAGCGTCTTTACAACGTTTACCAAATGATTTTATAATGTGCATGTTTAGCCGCCCTCTTGGGCAAGCATGGCTGAATCCACCAAAGGAGGAGTAATTGTGACCATTTCTCAAATGACCGCGGCCGTCATGGATCGGCCTCATTCTATCGCCATCCGGCAGGTGCCCCGCCCCGAGCCGAAGGCTGACGAGGCGCTTGTCAAAGTATACTGCATCGGAGTTTGCGGGTCGGATGTACATTACTACGAGCACGGCAAAATCGGCAGGTACGAGGTGAAAAAGCCGATCATTCTCGGACACGAGCTGGCGGGCGAGGTTGTCCAGGTGGGCCGCGACGTCACGAATGTGGCGGTGGGTGATCGCGTCGCCGTTGAGCCGGGAGTGACTTGCGGACGCTGCGAATATTGCAAGGCGGGGCGCTATAACCTGTGTCCTGACGTAGTATTTATGGCGACTCCTCCGGTAGACGGCGCATGGGCCGAGTATGTGGCCGTGCGAAGCGATTTCCTGTTCAAGCTGCCCGATTCGATGTCTTTTGAAGAAGGCGCTTTGCTGGAGCCGCTGTCCGTCGGATTTCATGCCATGAGACGGGTGAAAATTCAGCCTCAGGACCGCGTTCTCGTGCTCGGTCTGGGTCCGATCGGTTTGCTTGCGATCGAAGCGGCCAAGCTGTTCGGTGTGACGGAAATTTACGGCAGCGATGTCGTTGGTTTCCGCCGGGATATGGCGAAAGATCTGGGCGCCGCGAACGTATTGAACCCGCTGGACGGCGGCATGCAGGAACAATTGCAGCAATGGACGGGCGGCAAAGGCATCGACGTCATCATCGAAACTTCCGGCAATGCGCGGGCCGTCGCGGATTCGATCCGCACCGTGAAGCGCGGAGGCCGCATCGTTTTGGTCGGTCTGCCGGTCAGCGATGCGATCCCGATAGACATTCCGCTGCTGGTCGACTCCGAGCTGGACGTGTACGGGCTGTTCCGTTACGTGAACACGTACCCGGCGGCGATCCAGGCGTTAAGCGGCGGCAAGCAGGATATCCGTAAAGTCATCACACACAAGTTCCCTCTAAGCTCGATTGGCGAGGCGCTGGAAACTGCGATCAACCAAAAGGACACGAGCATCAAAATCATGATATACCCGGATGCAAACAACGCGGGATAGCTCCGCGCCGGAGCCTTGCGCAATTGGCGGCAAGGCTTTTTTTGCACTTCGCGCAGCTCCCAGCGCGGGGTGCTGCGCTGCATGACGGCGGTCGGGCGGCTACATTTGGGTTTTTGGGGCAACTGGGAGGACATTGCGCAGGCTGTTGAGCATCTCACACGCGTGGGCCGATCGCCCGGCTGCCTGACTGCTGGCGGAGAAAGCCTGCAAAAGTGCAGTTTTTTTGTTCGTTGAGGCGCTGGCCGCGAAACATTCCTGCAAAAGTGCAGGCTTTTCACCGGGCACATGGGCCCAGATTCATTTTCATCAAAAATTCCTGCACAATCGCAGGCTTTTCGTCAAAATGAACAAGTTTCATCGAAAAAACCTGCATTTTCGCAGGCTTTTTCTACGAACCGGCTTATCACAAGCTGCCTCATGATGTTCCGCCGCGCATCACCGTCGCCCCCGCGGCGCCTGCGGACCTGCCGGCTCCGGGCGTTCCCGCCTTTTGCGCCGCTCCAGGCGGTTGTTTGCCCCTGCGTTCTCCACGGCAAATGCCATTTTTTTACCCGCAACAAGCCACGATATTGCATAGACCCTGCACATGAAATCCGGTTTAATAAAGGTAGCGATACGATAAACGCTTTCAAAACAAAGGGAGGCTATGAACCAAATGACCAAGAGATACGTGAGTATGGTTGGCGCCGCAGCGATGTTGGCATCTGTGCTTTCCGGCTGTGCCGCAGGCTCCAAGCCCGAGACTGCCGCTTCCAGTCAAGCGCCCAAAGAGAGCGCCGCGGCAACTCCGGGCGATGCCAAAAAGGACGCCAAGCCGGTGACGATCAGCATATTGCAGTATGCGCCTGAAATGAGCGACGCGATGCACAAATTGGCTGAGGAGTACAACAAGCAGTTCCCCAATGTGAAGCTCGACATTACGATTCATCAGGACGATTACCCGACGCTGCTGAAGACGCGGATTAATTCCGGCGATATTCCTGATATTTTTATGTCGAGCGCTTACAATGACAACAACGTGTACAAAGATTACTCCTACGATTTGACGAACGAGGATTTTATGAAAAACATCGTCGATTCGGCCAAAACCGGCGTGACGCTGAACGGCAAAGTGATCGGGTATCCGCTCATTTTGCAGGCGCACTCGTTCATTTACAACAAAAAGCTGTTCGCCGAGGCAGGCATAACGGAGCTGCCGAAGACGTTCAGCCAACTGGAAGATGCGGCCAAAAAGCTGCAGGATAAAGGCATCACGCCTTTTGCCAACGGGTACAAAGAGTGGTGGGTGATGGAGCAGACGTTTACGCAGGTTATGGCCTCGATGGGCGGCAACTACGCTCAAACTTTTGCCGATATCAACGCAGGCAAGAAGAAGCTGAGCGACATTAAAGAAGCGATGAATGTGTTCGATCTTCTGGATCTGACCAAAAAATACAGCAATCCGAAGCCGCTGGAGACGGATTTTAACGCACAGGTCAGCCTGTTCGCGCAGGGCAAGGCAGCCATGATGCATCAAGGGACGTGGGCGGAGGAATCGATCCGCAAAATCAACAAGGATCTTGACATCGGCTTCCTCGCCGGACCGGTCGGAGAAGACCCGTCCAAGGCCGGGCTGATGGTCGATTCCAACATTATTTACCGCATCAACAAAGATTCCAAAAACCTGAAAGAAGTGCTGCAATTTTTCAACTGGCTGACCACCTCCGATTACGGCAAAAAATTCATTCCGAACGAAACGAAGCAAATTTCTACGATTAAGGACGCACCGTTCCCGGATGCCCAACTGGCGAAAGCGACGTCCGAGTTTATTAAAAGCGGCGTGACATACCCTTGGGTGAAAGGCTACTGGCCGGACGGATTCGAGCAAAAAGCGGGTGAGCTGCTGCAAAAATACGTCGGCGGCGCCTCGACCCGCGATCAAGTGAAGGATGAGCTGGACAAAACCTGGGCCAAACTCGCCAAAGCCGCTGATTGACGCATCAGTTCCCAGCAGTTTGCTGTTCGAGCCGGAAGTGTTCTTCCGGCTTGATTCAGGCAAAAAACCACGGATACCGGAGTGAACGTGATGAAAGTATTAACGAAATCGGTCAAAAATTACACGGAATTTTTTGTTTTTGTAACACCGGCTCTCGCCTTTATTGTGCTTGCCGCCGTCGCTCCGTTTCTCATGTCGCTCTATTATTCGCTTACCAAATGGAATGGAGTCGGCAAAAACATCCGGTTCATCGGGCTCGATAACTTTACCGAGCTGTTTACGACCGATACGGGGGCGCTGAAAGCGCTGCTGTTCACCTTGCTGTACGCCGTATTGAACGTGGTGTTGACCAACGTGATCGCGATTGCGTTAGCCGTTGTTTTAACAAAAGCGCTCAAGTCTAGAGGCGTGCTTCGCGCGGCCTTTTTCGTGCCGAACATCATAAGTCTGGTGATTATTGGATTTATTTGGAAATTCATATTTACGCGTGTTTTTGACGCTCTTTATGCGGTTACCCATCTGGAGCTGCTGCAATGGAGCTGGCTCGGCGAACAGCATCTCGCTTTTGTCTCGATTGTGCTCGTCAGCATCTGGCAATCCATCGGCTTTTACATGATGATTTATATAACGGGGCTGCAGTCCATTCCATCGGAGTTGAACGAAGCGGCTGCCATCGACGGTGTGGAAGGATTCGAACGTTTTTTCAAAATTACGCTGCCTTTGCTCATGCCTTCCTTGACCGTCGCCTTCTTCCTGACAATTGCGAACTCGCTCAAAGTGTTCGATATCATTTATACGCTCACCTACGGCGGGCCGGGCGGGACGACTACCAGCATAACGCTCGACATTTATAATGAAGCGTTCGTCAACAACCGTTTCGGTTATGCGACGGCCAAATCGCTGCTTTTTGTCCTCCTCATCCTGTTCATTACCGTCGTCCAGGTGAAATATTTTAAAAGCAAGGAAGTGGAAGCATGACCAGGCGCAACAAAAGAAATTTGCTGCTGCTCGAAATCGTCGTCATCCTGCTCACCTGCGTTTTCCTGTATCCGCTGTTTCTCGTCGTCATCAATACGTTCAAGGATTACACCGAAGTCGTGACGAATGTGGTCAGCCTCCCGCGCCATTTCAGCCTGGACAATTATGCGCAGGTGTGGGATTTGATGAATTATCCGAAGCTGTTCCTGAACACCTTGTTTATAACGGCCGTAAGCGTAATCGGCATTCTCATTTTCGGCTCGATGGCCGGCTACAAGCTGTCCCGCACAAAAAGCAGGCTCAGCACATTCCTGTTCTTCCTGGCGATCGCGCCGATGATGCTGCCGTTTCAATCGTTCATGATTACGCTGACCAAGCTGTCCAAAGAACTGCATCTCATCAACAGCCTGAACGGTCTCAATGTGATCTACTGGGGACTGGGCTGCCCGTTGGCGATTTTCATGTTCCACGGTTTCGTCAAATCGATACCGCTGGAGCTCGAAGAGTGCGCGTCCATCGACGGCTGTTCGTCGTACCGCATCTTTTACCGGATCGTGTTTCCGATCATGGTGCCGGTCATCAGCACGGTGGCGATTTTGAATGTGATGTGGATCTGGAACGACTTCCTGCTGCCGCTCATCATGCTCAACGGCAAAGAAGCGACTTTGCAGCTTGCTTCCTACAAGTTTTTCGGACAGTACAAAAGCGAATGGAACTACGCCTTGACCGCAGTCGTATTTACAACGACACCGCCGATCCTATTTTTCCTGTTCATGCAAAAATACATTATTAAAGGCATGGTCGCGGGAGCGGTCAAAGGCTGATGAGTTTTGGGGCAACCTTCAGGGTTGTCCTTTTATTTATGCCGTGTAATTTTATATACCGATCCGCATAATCTGCCTTTTACCTGTACGGTATCTCCAATCGATAGATTTGGAACAGCAACTCCTTGAATTAAAACTTCCTGTTTCAGCGTTTCAATATACAAGGGGAAAGCATTTTGCCCCATATCATATTTAAAAAGTCTGTTAACCTGCCCGCTCACAACATGCTCGGACCTATTCCCGATGAGTTTTATTTGCTCAATAGAATCCAGAGTCGTATTATTCGCCAGCTTTACGAGCTCCAAAGGACTGTACGATTTATGCTCCATGTATAAGGAGACTACTAATTTGTCGTTGATTTGAGTTAATTCGGAATACCCGCCTTCCCGCACAAAATCATTTGGACAGAAAAACTCAAACTGGAACTTAACACCGTTTTGTACCTTTTTCACCTCTAAATCTCTAACATTTCCGCCCAGCTTTATTTTGGTAATGATGCATTCAAATCGATCGTTCTGTTCCAAATAAGCGGATCGCTCCGTGATTTTACGATTAAGCCATTTCACATAATAATCTTCAAACGAATCGCTAACTTTATATACACCTTGTCCGTGACATGTATCTATGTAAAACAATTTTCCGGCCAATTCACCTGATACAACCAGAACTATAAAGTAGCCGCAGCCGTCGTTATGTAAAGTGATTGTGCCTTGCAGTGCCTCTGCGACTGTCCTTTCGTATTCTTCATCTGTAACATCGTCATCTTCATCGTTAAAGTTATCATCAAAATGCTTGCTGCAGGTTTCCAAACTAAATGGCAGACTCATGTATTCAAAGCCGGCAGACTTACGTAAACAAGTTTCCATACACTCTTTTGCATGCGATAAGGACAAAGGGAACTGTCTTACATATCTCCCACCATCCCCGATGTTTAGTAAGAAATCTTTGTAGTCTTGAGGCAATACAACGTTTGCCGAGGCTTCAAACTGCTTGATTTGTCTCTCGGATAATCTGTCATTAAGCACATAAGGGCAATCATCGTCAAAAAGACTCTTGTATTGATCTAATAAGCTTTTTATCTTATTCGTGAACTCTTTACTTTGTGGCGATCCTGCATTTTTTCTGAAAATTTCCGTCATTTTGTTAATCGATCTTTTCATATTAAAACACCTCGTTTTGGAATCTGAGATGTGAAAACGTCAATCTCGCCCCCGCCCTGACTGATCCGGGATGAACATCGTCACAGTGGTGCCGTGGCCCGGCTCGCTGCGGACGTTCAGGCTTTGGCCGAACAACTGCTTGAGGCGGCGATCCAGGTTGTACAGGCCTACCCCTTGGCGTTCATCCGTAGTTCTGTTCAGCACCTCCTGCAGTCGCTCCTCGGTCATTCCAACGCCGTTGTCCGATACGGCAATTTCCGTTCCGTCCGCTTGCTCGATGACCCGTATCCAGAGGGTTCCCCCTTTCGCGTGGCCCATGATGCCGTGGCGGACGGCGTTTTCTACGAGAGGCTGAACCGATAGCGGCGGCACCAGCAGATGCTGCCCTCCGTTCAGCTCCCAAACGATCTCGAGCCGGTCCTCGAACCGCTCTTTTTCAATGGACAAATAGGAACGTACATGTTCCAATTCATGCTCCAGAGGAATGAGCTGGTCCTGGTTGTGGAAGTCGAAGCTTGCGCGCAAATACCGGGTGAAAGCTTCCAGCAGGTCCCGCATGCGCGCCATATCGAATTCGCTGAGCGCGGCAATCGAGTTCAAAGCGTTAAAGAGAAAGTGCGGTTTGATCTGAGCTTGCAGCCACGCGGCTTCCAGATTGAGGCGTTCGCGGAACGAGCGGTTCAGGTTCGTCAAGGTGCTGACCCTGAATTTAAGCTCCAACGCATCCAGCGGTTTCGTAACGTAATCGTTGGCCCCGGATAAAAAGCCCATCGACACGTCCTCCGGCCGATTTCTCGCGGTGAGCAGCAGAACCGGAAGCTCCGAGATGGAGAAGCGCTCGCGAACAGCGCGGGTCAGCTCGTAGCCGGACATGCGGGGCATCGTCACGTCGGATATGACGAGATCCCAGTAGCCCGCATGCAGCAGCGTCAACGCTTCGCGGCCGCTCGTCGCGGTGACGACGTCGTAAGACTCGGCGGAAAGCAGGTTGTGCAAAATTTTCAGGTTGACCGCATCGTCGTCTACGACCAAAATCCTCGATTTTCCAAACATGTGCCCGATCGGCAAAAAGAAAGGCTCTTTGGCGGGAACCGATACGGCGGCTGCGGCTGCAACTGCGGTTTCCCGGCCCGAATGAGCTGCAAGCAGCTCTTTGTCATCGGGGGCGGCTTGTTGATCGGCAGCTTCCGCCAGCGGCAGCGTGAACGTAAAAACCGAGCCGAGACCCGGCTGCGAGCGAACCGTCAAGGTTCCGCCATGCATTTCAATTAGCCGGGTACAGATGCTTAATCCGAGACCGAGGCCCCCTTCCGAATCCGTAAAGTTGGCGTCGCCGCGCTCGTAGGGCTGGAAAATTTTCCGCTGCATCTGTTCGTCCATGCCGCTCCCGGTATCGTGGACATGGATATGTGCCATTCCGCCCCGCAGCTCCGCGCTGACCGAAATCGATCCTTCATGCGTATATTTGACCGCATTGTGGATCAGATTGAACAAAATTTGCTGCAGCCGGTTTTCGTCGGCTTTCACGGCCGGGAACCCGGCGGGTATTTCATTTACCAGGCGAATGATTTTGCCTTCGGTCATAAATTGCAGCATGTCCAGGACGACCGAGGCTACCGGCTGTACGTGGGTGCTCGCGATTTCAAGCCGGACGGCGTTCGCTTTCAGGCGGTCCAGGTCCATAAGGTCGTTCAGCAGAAAAGACATCCGCCGCCCGACGGAGATGAGCTGTTCCAAATCTTTGATATGCTTGTCGTCCAGCAAATGCTTGGCGGTATCGATGACGGTCCGGGCAATATTGATCATTCCGTGAAGCGGATTGCGCAGTTCATGAGAAGTAACGGCGAGAAACTCGTCCTTGTTGCGGTCCGCTTGCTGGAGCGCTTCCGCTAGCTGTTTCGTGTCCGCGGTGGCCCGGAAAAATTTGACGGACCAGAATAAGGCCAGGCTGAAGAAAGAAACAATCAAGTCGAACGGGTAATAAGCGGTCTCGTTCAATCCCACGTTGGCCACTACGCTCCATATCGTATGGGAAAGGGTACCGCATGCTCCGAGCAGCATATAGAAGGAGCCTTCGTTTCTTTTCCAGGCTTCGCGGATATAAAAGACGGGAACGATGATTGCCGATGCCGCAGTCAGCAATACGAACAGCGGTCGGACCGCGATCACGTACGAGCCCGGAACGAACAAGCAGAGCAGCGTGATTGCGCCGCATACCGCAATGGACCGGGAGATGTATCCGGCTTTCCCGTACTCCGGAAATAGATGCTTCAAAAAAAGGATGACGGACAGCGCCGTGCCGCAATAAGAAAGATACTGGAGCTTCATGGACCATTCGAAACTGAGGGAGGGTACTGCGGCCAGCAGCAGCTTCTCATAGTTCGTCATGATCGTGCCTGCCCCGCTGAACAGAAGCAGCGAAAAATATAGCAGCACCCTGACTCTGTTGCGGAGCAAATACAGGATGAAGGCGCAGAATCCGTACAGAAACATAACGATGGCGGCTATCATGTTTGTGGAGATGTAGAACAGCGATTGGCGCTGAATGGCTTCGGCCGTGCCGAATTTCACCGAACCGACGAGGCCTCCGCCGCGCGCGAACTCGTAATTGGATACACGCATGAGGATCTCGATCGTATTTCCGTTCGCCGTGAAATATACGGAATAAGGCGCGTTTCCGGCTTTGTGCAGTGCTTGCGACTCGGCCGGCCGCCCGTTGCCGCCGATCAAATGGCCGTTCACGTAAATGTCGGAGGCGCTGGCCTCTTCCAATACCCGGATACCGTACAGCGTATCCCGGTTATCGCGGGTCCGGACGAGCAGGCGGTACGTTCCGTAGCCGCGTGCGCCGGCGCCGGACGAGATCGCGCTGTCCCATTTGCCCGGGACGCGAAGGTATGTCGGATTCGCAGCCGGTGCGGGTCCGCCGCCCTCGCCGGGCATCAACCATTGCTGCGGGTACAACTCCCATTCGCCTTCCAGCGGAATGGGGGCGGTGACGTCGGCGCTCATGCTCCGGAGATCCAGGACGCCATGTGCGGCAAGCGGATGCGCAGGTACTGTCTGAAAGGCGATCCACAATAACCGGAAACCGGTCATGACCGCGCAGATTAGTCCGATCAGCAGAATCATTTGCGTATTGGTCATCTTGCTCATTGAGTTCGGCATACTCTTTTTTTCGACAGCCCTTTCGAATGCATGGTAGTGTATATAGTAGATTAGAGTATGTTTTCGCAAGATTGATTCTCCACGTGCAGCTCAAAACCGTTTATAGTGGATTCATTTCTATATTTTAACAGGGGGGCGAGTCTATGGATACTTATAATTTTCAATACGGCATCCGCCAAACAACGCGCAGCGGCATCGTAGAAGGTGTGGAAGACGCGGAGCGCGGGATATGGGGGTGGCTGGGCATCCCTTACGCCAAACCGCCGGTCGGCGAGCTGCGGTGGCGAGCGCCGCAGCAGCCGGACGCTTGGGAAGGCGTGCGGGAGGCGAAGCGGTTTGCGTCCTGTTCGCTTCAACTGCAATGGCCGGACGGGACAGCCGTCGGCAGCGAAGACTGCTTGTATCTCAATCTGTGGAGACCGGCCCACGACCGCGTGCATTTGCCCGTTCTCGTATTTGTTCACGGCGGCGGGAACATGAATGCTTCGGGCGAAGAGTTCAAAGGCGATGTGTTGTGCCGGCGTACGGACAGTATCATTGTGTCGATCAATTACCGCCTGGGCGCGATGGGCTGGTTTCGCAGCAAAGCTTTGGCGACGGGCGATCCGCTCGACGATTCCGGCAATTACGGGCTGCTGGACATCATTCAGGCGCTGCACTGGGTGCAGGACCATATTCGTTCATTCGGCGGCGATCCCGGCAATGTGACGGTGGCCGGCCAATCGGCGGGTGCGCGGAACATTATGGCGCTCACGATTTCTCCGCTGGCGGCGGGCCTGTACGCGAAGGCCGTATGCCTGAGCGGCGGCATGACGCTGGTCGAAACCGGGCTCGGCGAGCGGTTTGCCGACGAAGTCGCGAGCCGGCTGCTTCTGCAGGACGGGCGGGCGGACTCGCCGGCGGAGGCCGAGCGGTGGCTTCGCAGCAGCGATGCGCGGGATGTCGCCGCCTATCTGAGAAGCCGGAGCGGCGAGGAGTTTTTGCCGCTCGTCGGTCCCGGGCAAATCAGGATGAACCGGTTCCCGCATCTGTTCAAGGACGGCTATGTCATCCCTGAAGCGGGATTTCAGCTGCTTAAGGAAGAATCATACCGTAGAGTTCCGATGATCGTCGGCTCGACGCTGGACGAATTTTCCGGATTTTTGTTTTTTGAGCCGGATTTTATGAGCGATGTCCAAACCGGAAAGCTGCTGGAAGATCCTCACAAGCTCGCGCTGTACACTCTCGCTAAGACTTTCGGCAGCAAGCTGTATGCGGGCTTTAACGCCGACGCTGTCGCCGAGGCGCTTCACGAGTCCGCGGCTCCGCCTCCGGTGTATGTTTTTCGGTTTGCCTGGGGGGCGAACAGCGAAGTCGTCGCTTCGCCGCTGCCGGAACTGTTCGGCTCTTCGCACGGAGCCGATGTCGATTTTTGGACCGGCCATGAAGAAGGCATGCTGAACAGGATGCATCCCGGGGCTTACTACACGCCGCACAATAAGCCCGGAAGAATGGAATTGTCGGAACGCATGATGACATATTTGGGCAATTTATTGCATACCGGAGATCCGAACGGAGAGCAGTCCGGCCTGACCCCGTGGCTGCCGTGGCATAGCGATCGACAAGAGCGGATTCTGCTGCTTGATGCCGACAATCACCATGCCCGCATTCGCATGTCCGCGGATATGTATCGGCGGCAGCATATTTTGCAGGAGATGCACGATACGCTGGACCCGCACACGATCCAATATTTGACGGGCGTTCTTTTCAAGGACCGCTTTTTTTGGCAGATGCCCCAATAACAGGCTTCACCATACAGACATAAGGGAGGGATCGGGTTGTTCGAAGTGCTGGTTGCGGAAGATGAAGTATGGATTCGCGATGCCGTCGTGGAAATGATCGAGGAGTTGAATCCCCGGTTTACGGTTATTGGCGCTGTGGACAACGGCGAGGAGGCGTGGAATTTCATTCAGCAAAGCTGGCCGGGGATCGTGGTCACCGATATTATGATGCCGAAGAAAAACGGGCTCTGGCTCAGCGAGCAGATTTATGCGCAGCAGCTTCCGGTCATGGTCGTCATTTTGAGCGGCTACGACAATTTTCAATATGCGAAACAGGCGATGCGCTTCGGTATCTCGGAGTATCTCCTCAAGCCGGTGGACAAGCAAGAGCTGCACGATGCGCTGCAGCGCTCCTTGCTTCGTCTGGAGAAGACGGCCGAATACCGCGAGTACATTTTCAAAATTCAGCACTTTATCGATCAATTTCCCGGGCTCAATCAGCAGAAGCAGCTCCAGGAGACGCAAAGTCTCGTGGCGAGTTTGCTAAGATTAAAAGCCCGCGAGCCGGGAATCGGCAAAAACGCGCTGTCGCTGCTGTCGTTTAAAATGAACGAGCTGCTGCAGGGCATCCAGCCGTCCCGGCCGGCCGTTCCTTTTGCGGAAAAAGAGGAGAAGGGCGTACATAAGCACTTTCGGGAGCTTGCGGAAGCCTGGATTTTGAGCTACACGGAGTATGCCAACCACAATGTGAATGCGGCGGTGCTGAAGGTATGCGAACATATCAAGGCCAATTACTATGACGACTTTTCGCTTGCCCGGCTTGCGGATATGGCGCATTTGAGCGTTTCTTACTTCAGCACGTTGTTTAAAAAAGTGACCGGCAAAACCTGCCTCCATTATTTGAACGAGGTGCGCATGGAAAAGGCGAAGCAGCTGCTGCAGGAGGCCGATTTGAAAATATACGAGATCGCCGGCATGGTCGGCTACAATTCGATGCCTTACTTCAACCGGATGTTCAAAGAGCTGGTAGGGATGACCCCGGCCGAATACCGGAAAAAACTGGGTGTGTAATGATGAAAGCGCTCTTGCCGAAACTGTCGATCCGCGCGGTCATGGTGCTAGTCTTTTACGGAATCAGCGTCATTTCGCTGCTGCTGGTAGTTCTTTTCTCCAATTATTATTACGGCAAAGAAGCCAAGAAGCAGTTCGAGAACATTTCGTACGAAGCCATTGTCAGGCTGAACTATCATCTGGATTTTTATTTCCGGGGCTTCGCCCAATCCGTCCAAAGCCTGGCGGGCAGCGATGTCGTACAAAAGTGGCTCGTCTCTGGAAACGCTACCAATCTGGACGATCAGGATGCGGAGCATGAATTGAGGCGGTACATGGCCTTGAATTATCCCGAAATCCGCAACATTTTTCTCGTCTCCGGCCGGAAGGCGGTCATCTCGATGTCCCAATCGACGGGGAAGCCGCCGCAATACGATCTGGAGCCCTGGTACGGCCTGCCGCTTACGGACAAAATGCAAGTGTTCGAAACGCATGCAGCGCATTACGACGAGGCCAACGGCCAGCCTGTGCTGTCCATCCGGCTTCCCGTTTACGATAAAGTCAACTTGACATTAATCGGCAATTTGATCATCGACATTTCGTTGGCCGAACTGCAGGCGGCTTTTCAAAGCTCCAGGCTCGGCGAGTCGGGCATGTTTTTTATTTTATCGGCGGACCGGCAAAAGGTGATTTATTACCCGGAGGATGCGTGGAACGGGGCGGCCGTCAGCCGGACTCCCTTGAAGGAGGTGGCGCTGCCGGAAGGGCAGCACATGTTTCTCGGGCAGTATCAAGGCAAACAATATTTGATCGCCCATTATCCTTCGAGCTTGACGGGCTGGGAAACCGTCTCGATGGCGCCTTTCGAAGAAATGGCGGCAGGGCTGAGCGCAGCCCGCTCCTCGGTGCTTCTCGTGCTGGCGATCATTACGCTGGTCATTTTGCTTGCCGTTCCGATCGTGTCGAACCGCTTGATCCGGCCGATCCTGACTTTGAAAAAGCTGATGAACCAGGTGGCCAAAGGTATGCTCGACGTGCGCTCCGACGGGCCGCCAAGCCGGGACGAGTTCCAACAGCTGTTCCACAGCTTCAACAACATGGTTTACAGGCTGAACGAGCTGATGGAAACGAACACGCTTTTGAAGGTGAAAGAGTACCAGATGCAGCTGCAGCAAAAGGACGCGCTCATTAAAGCGCTGCAAAATCAAATCAATCCGCATCTCCTCTACAATTCGCTGGGCATCATCAAAAGCATCGCTTACCTGGAGCAGGTGCCGGTCATCGAGCGCATGGCGCAAAACTTGTCCGACGTATACCGCTATACGGCCCGGTTCTCCGACCTCGAGGTGACGCTGGAAGAGGAATTGTCGATTCTGCGCAAATATTTGGAAATTATCCATATCCGGTTTCCGAAGCATTTTCAAAGCAAAATTTACGTGAACGAGAAGTTTTTGCAGGGGCGGATTATTAAGCTGACCTTGCAGCCGATTGTGGAAAATGCGGTGAAATATGCCGTCGAGTCCCAGGGCGGGACAGGCTGCATTCTCGTTAGCGCTTACATGGAGGAGCGGGATTTGGTGCTGGAAATCGCCGATAACGGGATGGGCATTGACGAGGCGGATTTGCATGAGCTGGAAGGGCACTTGAGGCGCATTTCGGAACATGCGGGCGAGTCGTACGTTCAACCGCATTCCCTCGGCTTGTCCAATGTGCACGCCAGGCTGGTGCTCAAATACGGAAGCAGGTACGGGATCGCGCTCACCTCCTTCCACAGCAGGGGAACCGTCGTTTCGATCCGCATTCCGTTTCATATTCAGCCTTTCGAACCGTAAAATAAGTTCGGAAATCGAAAGATTACGTAAGGCTATTTCCCCCGTGACTCGCTATAGTTGTGGCTGTAAGGATAATTTTATATATGGGGGTAGATCCATGAAAATGTTGAAAAGTTCCGCGGCCGTCATGCTGTCCATCGCTGTGTTGTCGGGCTGCTCGCAAAAGCAGGCGGATACGGCGCCAGGCAATTCCGCAGCGCCTTCGTCAACAGCGGCGGCCTCGACGGCTCCGGCGGGGGATAAAAAAGAGAAGCTCGATCTCAAAGTGATGACGATCAGCTATGAGGGCGGAGGCTGGCCGGAGAAATTTTCGGTGCTCGACGAGCTGGGCAAGAAGCTGAACATCGATTTGAAAATGTCGTGGATTCCCGCCGACAACTACAAGGAAAAGCTGGGCGTGCTGGCCGCTTCCAACGATTTTCCCGATGCGTTCATGATTGCCGGCGACGATTTTCTCAAATGGCGCGATAAGGGCATTTTTCTGGATATAGCCCCGGTGCTGGACAAATACCCGAATTTGAAAAAATATTTGAGCGACGAAGCGATCAAAGTGGAGAATCCGAAAGGCAAAGCTTACGGGCTGCCCTACTATGTCGCCGAAACCCGCGATTCCATGGCGATCCGCAAAGATTGGCTGGACAAGCTGCACCTCAAAATGCCGACGACCGTGGACGAATTGTACGAGGTGGCCAAAGCTTTCGCCAAGCAGGACCCGGACGGCAACGGCCAGGCGGATACGGTCGGACTGTCCTTCAGCATGCAAACGTTTACGACCGACGTGTTTATGGATCAGCTGAAAGCTGCGTTCGGCGTCGCCAACGGCTGGAAAGAGGCGAACGGCGCGCTCGTGCCGTGGCAGACGCAATCGGCCGAGCTGAAAGGCTTGCTGGCGTATTTGCACAAGGCGTACGAGGAGGACGTGCTCGATAAAGATTTTGCCGTCAACAAAATCAAAGATCCCGACTTCAAGTTCGAGTCCGGCAAGCTGGGGATCGGGCACGTGCTGCCGACCACCGTCTACAGCCAGGCGGTTCCTTCCATTAAAAAGATTTCCCCGGACGCCGAAGTGGTGCAGCTGACGCCGTCCAAAGGCCCGACAGGCCTGCAGGGCACAACGACGTCAGTGCCGCTGAACAAAATCGTGATCAATGCCAAGATCGATAAAAAGAAACAGGAACGCCTCTTGGAGATGTTCGATTACATGCTCTCCGACGAAGGCTTCACGCTTATTAAAAACGGTGTGGAAGGCATTCATTACAAGAAAACCGCCGACGGCAAGTATGAGAAGCTCCCGGCCTTCGACACGGACAGAGCGTACCTGCTTTCCTTCTGGCTGATCCGCCGCTTCGATCCGTATATTTCGGTCCGCCTGTGGGATAGCGAGGAAGTGCGCAAGAAGATGGAGCCCTGGTTCGAGCTGAACGCCAAATACCGCAATCCGAACAAGGGAGCGGGCATTTCTTCGGAGACGATGAACAAGTCGGGGCAGACGCTGGACAAAAAAATGATCGAAGCGATGACGAGGATCATTATCGGCAAAGCTTCCGTAGATTCGATCGACGACGCTATCGCGGATTGGAAGAAAAACGGCGGCGACAAAATGATCGAGGAAGTCAATGCGGAGTATAAAAAGTAACGGCAGCCCATATACGGAGGAAGCAGCATGGGAAAAATAGTGGAGACAAGCGCTAATACGGCAGTCGCCGCTTCGCCCGGACTTGGGAAAAGCGTATCGGCGGGCGCCTGGAAACGGGGATTGCCTTTATATGCGATGATTATCCCGGGGTTTTTATATTTTATGATTTTCAAGTATGCGCCGATGTTCGGCGTACTGCTCGCCTTTAAAGAATACGATCCGTTTGGCGGATTTTTCGGGAGCGATTGGGTGGGCTTCGCCCATTTTGCCAAATTGTTTCACGATCCGGATTTTTGGACGCTGTTTTCCAATTCGTTGTATTTGAGCGGATTGAACCTAATCTTGTTTTTTCCCGCACCGATCATCATTGCGCTGCTGCTGAATGAAGTCCGCAAATCGTGGTTCCGCCAAGCGGTGCAGACGATCATCAACATCCCGCACTTCATGTCCTGGGTCATCGTCGTCAGCGTTACGGTGCTGCTATTCGCTACGCAGGACGGCGGGATCAATCAGCTTCTGGTCAAGTTGGGCTACCCCCGGCTGGAGCTGCTCACCGATCCGGGCTATTTCCGCTTTCTCTACAATTTGCAAAGCGTGTGGAAAGAAGCGGGCTGGTCGGCGATCATTTTCTTTGCCGCCCTGGCGACCGTCGATCCGACGCTGTACGAAGCGGCGGTGATGGACGGGGCCGGACGCTGGAGGCAAATGTGGCATGTCTCGCTGCCTGCGCTGCGGACGACCATTATCGTCCTGTTTATTCTCCGCATCGGCTACGTGCTCGATCTAAGCTTTGAGCACATTTTATTGATGCAAAATCCGGCGAACATGGAAGTGTCGGAAATTTTCGACACCTATATGTACCGGAACGGTATTTTGCAGGGCGATTTCAGCTATCCGACGGCTGTCGGTTTGTTCAAATCGGTGATCGGCTTCGTGCTCGTCGTCATCGTGAACCGCATCGCCAAACAATTCGGTGAGGAAGGGGTGTACTAGCATGCGCCGTCATGACGCCAGAGGCAGCGATTGGGTGTTTCATACGATCGTCTACGGGCTGCTTGTTTTATTCGTGCTGTGCATTTTGTTCCCGCTCGTGTACGTGTTTCTGACTTCCTTCGCCAGCAAGCATGAAATTCAGACCAGGGGTTTCTTTCTGATCCCCGGCGAATGGACGATCAACTCCTACGGCTATTTGTTCATGAACCCGGCTTTTATGAAATCGTTCTTGAATTCGCTCTATATTACGGGCGCAGGCACTTTGCTCAATATGGTATTCACGACGCTGATGGCTTACGGGCTGTCCAAGTCGTGGCTCAAAGGCCGAAAATGGATGAACCTGATGATCGTATTTTCCATGCTGTTTAACGGAGGCATGATTCCGCTCTACCTTGTGGTGAAAAATTTGCACCTGCTGAACTCCATGTGGGCGCTGTTCCTGACCGTGGCGATCGCGCCTTTCAACCTGATCGTGATGCGCACTTTTTTTACGGGCGTTCCCGCAGAGGTAGAGGAATCGGCGCGAATGGACGGGTGCCACGAGTTCAGGCTGCTGTGGAGCATCATGATCCCGCTCTCGATGCCGGTCATCGTCACGATTACGCTGTTTTACGCCGTGGAGCATTGGAACACATATTTCAATGCCGTGCTGTACTTGAGCGATCAGGACAAATGGCCTTTGCAGGTATTTCTGCGGCAAATGCTGAACCAGCCCGACGAAACGATCGCCGCGATGGGCAGTTTCGAATACAGTCCCGGCGTCCGCATGGCCGGCGTCGTGCTGACGGCGCTGCCGATGCTGCTTATTTACCCGTTCCTGCAAAAATATTTCAACCAGGGCATGCTGGTGGGCTCGGTCAAAGGCTGATTCGCCGCAAAAAAAACGTCGAAACCGGAAAATGAAATCCGGCTCGACGTTTTATTTTTTTCAGGATGCAGGCTTCACGCTGCCCATCATTTTGGTATTTTTCCACTTGCCGAATCGATAGTAGAGCACATTCAGGACGACGGCGACGATAAAGCCGATGGGGAAGCTCCACCAGATGGCGTCGAATCCGTACGTATGCCCAAGGAACACGGCCAGCGGATTGCGGATCAGCAGCAAGGCGATAAAGGCGACGACCAGCGGGAAGACGACGGCCCCGGCGGACCGGACGACTCCGGCTACGACGTTGAAGATGCCGAAGATGATGAAGGACCATAGCGTAATGTTATTGATGTGCACGCCGAGCTCGATCGCTTTGCCTTCCATCGGCAGGAACAGCCCGACCGCTTGACGGTTAAACAGATGGAGCAGGCCGACAAGCACGCCCGTGAGCACGATGTTGGTTCCTACGCCTATCCAGGTAATCCGCGATACGCGGTCCCACTTGCCGGCTCCGATGTTCTGCGCGGCCATAGAGGTAACCGCTCCGCCGATCGCCATCGCCGGCATCTGCACGTAGCTCGATATTTGCATAGCTACGCCGAAGGCGGCGGCCGCTTCCGATCCGTAGGAGTTGACGAGATGAATCAGAATCAAGTTGCTGAGCGACACGACGACCATATTCAAGCCCATCGGCAGCCCCTTTTGAATGAGCACCCGGATGATCGTCCAGTCCATTCTCAGCATGTGCGTGTCGTTCCTCGTAATGCGCAAAAAATATTTCGTCCGGTACAAATAAAGCAGAAGCAGGACGAAGCTCAGCAGCTGCGCGAAAAAGGTGGCGACCGCCGATCCGGATATGCCGAGCTCCGGAAAAGGTCCGATCCCTTTTATCAGCAGCGGGTTCAGCAGGACGTCGAGGAATGCGGATAACAGCAGGAAGTAAAAAGGGGTTTTGGCGTTCCCCGATCCGCGCAGAACGGCCATAATCAGGTTGAAGCCGAACATGAACGGCACGCCGGCGAACATGATGCGCGTATACGGCACGGCGAGATCCTTCACATCCGCGGGCGTGTTCATCCAATCGAGAATAACTGGGCTAAAAATAAGCCCGATCAGGGCGACAACAATCGAAAGAATAAAGAAAAATACGGAGCTTGTTCCGACGACTTTTTTCGCTTCCTCGACCTTTTTGGCCCCCAGATTTTGCCCGATCAAAATGACCGCGGCCATGGCGATGCCGAATATGGCGCTGATTAAAAAGAACATAATGATGTTTGCGTTGGAGGTTGCCGCAAGTGCCTGCTCGCCGAGAAAATTGCCGATCCAGATGGAATTGATCGATCCGTTCAGCGTTTGCAGCACATTTCCGAGCAAAATGGGCAGTGAAAATAAAATCAGCGTTTTGCCGATCGGCCCTTCCGTTAACGAAGGACGCGGCGCTTTGGGACTGTCTGAACTCATGCAAGGACTCCTTTTCAGAGTAATGATAGGGGATACATGGTAACCATTATACCAAGAACTTCATCCGACTACGAAATTTCATCCGGGAGCGAATGAAAAAGGGAGTATGCCATTGGACACTCTCTGTTTTTTTTAGTACGATATTCGTAGATACATATATTTGAAAGATTCGACATTTACATGGTCGGCTTCATGCGGTTGGGGGGATTCCAATGCTTCGTCTTGGTGAAAAAATTATTGTCATTGCCGATAGTTTGGAGCAAAACCTGCCTATCGGGCAATACGGATATATTATTGCATACGACCGGAATGCGGATAACGTGTTCGATTACGTGATTCGCATCCCGAAGGAGAACAAGCATTATTATGTGCCGGCTGCGGACATCGAACTGGAAGAGGTGCTGCTGCAGCAGGAAGCGGAGCGTATCGAGAAGGAGACGCTGATCGATTTTGCCCTGGCGACGAAGAATGCCGAGCTGTTCCGCAAAATTATGAACGGCGATGCGGCGGACGTGCAGGTCGAGAGCGGCAAGGACGTGCAGTCGCGGGAAGACTTCATTAAGCAAGTCAGCTTGAAAGCGTGGATCTAAGCGGGTACCGACGCCGGAAAACCTGGCCCCTGGAGCTTGAACAGGGGTCAGGTTTTTTTCTGTTGATAAAATCGGAAAGGCATGGTAAATTAGAAATCGAACATAAAACTAATTTAGTATTTTAGTTCTGAGGTGCGAATGATGGATGCCAAACAATTGATGATTATGGAATCGGCCAAAAAATCTTTTTCGCTGTTCGGCTATAAAGGAACGACGATGGATCAGATCGCCAAAATTGCCGGGGTGGGCAAGGCGACCATCTACACGTATTTTGAAAATAAAGAAGTGCTGCTTCATGAAATCGTCATGTCGTTGATAGCGGAGATGAAAGCAGTCGCCGAGAAGTCGTTCGAAGAAGGGAAGACGACCTCCGAACGGATTCACGGCGCGATCTATGGCATCCTCCTGTTTCGCAAGGAGCACGAGCTGCTGATTCAGCTGTCCCACGAGGTTCAGCAGTACGGCAATCAGGTGGCGCAGCAAGCTCTGGCGAGCGTCGAAACGGAAGTGATCGATTTCATGACCCGGCAAATCGAGCGGGCGATTGCCGGCGGCACGATGAAGCCGTGCGATCCGAAAATTACCGCATTCGTCATTTTCAAAATGTATGTCGCGCTGGTGTTTGATTGGGAAAAGCACAATCCGCCGCTCACCGACGACAAAATTTCCGAAATGCTGAATCTGTATATCATGAACGGCTTGACTGCTTCCTAACCACTTTCACTTGTTTACTTCAACTATGACGGAGGGGTTTTTTATGCGATTTATTCGACCTATGGTTTATTCGGTGATGGCGCTCGTCATCGGCGCAAGCGTATTTCTGTTGACATCCAGGCAGGCGGTCAGCCAGACCGATCCGGCGAATCAGGCCCGTCCGACTGCTTATATAGAAGCGAATGAAATTAGCGCCAGCTTCAAAGTGGGCGGACGCATTACGGAGGTTCTCGTGAAAGAAGGAGAAACCGTCAAGAAAGGCCAGGTGCTGGCAAGCCTGCAAAGCGGCGAAATCGCCGCGAAGGTGGACCAGGCCAAGGCGGCCGTCTCGCTGGCCCAGGGTAAAATCGCCGAAGCGCAAGGGGCTGCGGCTACGGCGGAAGCGAAGAAGCAGCAGGGCATTGCCGGCGTCGCCGTGACGGCCGATACAGCCGAGCAGCAGGTCGCCCAGGCGAAGGCGGCGGTCGATGCGGCGCAGGCGAAGGTGGACGCGCTGCATAACGGCGCGCGCCCGGAAGAGAAGAAGCAGGCCGAGATTCAGTACAAGGCGGCGCAAGAGGTATTCACCCTCGCCGAGCAAAATCTGGACCGGATGAACGCAATGCTTGCGCAAGGCCTTGTCGCCAAAGCCGACGTCGACAAAGTGAAGGTGAGTTACCAGGAAGCGAAGACGAAGCGCGACCTGGCCGAGCAGCAGCTCAACATGGCCAGCGAGGGCCCGCGCGAGGAAGAGGTGCGGGGAGCCGAAGCGCTTCTTGAGCAGGCGAAGGCGGCGCTCGGGCTTGCCGAGGCGAACCGCGAGACGGTGCAGGTGAGGCAGGGCGACGTGACAGCCGCCGAAGCGGCTGTGCGGCAGGCTCAGGGCGCGGTCAAATCCGCGCAGTCCGGGGAGCAGCAGGCGAAGGCGGCGCAGCAGGAAGCCGAGACGTATTTGAGCTATACCGAGCTGCTTGCGCCGGGCGACGGCATCATTTTATCCCAGTCCGCGCAGGTCGGCGAGCTGGTCGGCTCGGGCTTTCCGGTGTTTTCGCTGGAAGCGGCGGAGAAGCGCTGGGTTAAGTTCTACATGCCGGAAACCGCCGTCGCGGGCCTAAAAGCAGGCGACAAAATCAGCATGACGCTGCTGGCGACAGGCGAGAAAATCGAGGGCGCCGTCACTTCCGTGGCCGCCGCACCCGATTTTGCCGTGAAAAAAGCGACCCAGAGCGCAGGCGAAACGGACATCCGTTCGTTCGGCGTCAAGGTGGAGCTGAGCAGCCTGCCGGGCAGCGCCGCAACGGGCATGACGCTCGTGTGGAACGGCAAATCGGAAGGGTGATGAGCGCATGAATCTGCGGGTCGGCCGAATTATTGCGGAAGAATGGACGCACATCGTGAAAGACCGCCGTCTATTCGCCATTTTGTTCATCGTTCCGATTATGTACACACTGCTTTTCGGATCGATTTATGTGCATCACAAAGTTACGGAGATGGCAACCGTCGTCATCGACGAAGATCAAAGCCCGCTCAGCCGTCAAATTATTCAGGCGTTCGAGCAGAGCGAGTCGTTCCGGATTACGAAGGAATATCATTCCGAGGACGAGGTGAAGCGGGCGCTGGCATCGGGCGAAGCAAAGGTCGGGCTTGTCATACCTTCGAATTTCGAAGCGAAGCTGAAGCACGGGGAGACGCTGCCTTTGCTGACCTTGATCGACGGCAGCAACATGATGATCTCGAATGCCGCGACCAAAGGCGCGAACGAGGTGATCACGACGTTCAGCATGGGATATTCGGCGAAAAAGCTGCAGCTCCAGCAAGGGCTGCAAAGCGAGCAGGTGCTGAACACCCTGTCGCCGATCCCGTACCGCTACCGCATTTTGTACAACTCGACGTTTAATTACAGCGACTTCATGCTTTACGGTTTGATGGGCGCGATTTTGCAGCAGGTATTGTTTCTTGGCATCGCTCTGACGATCACAAGGGATAAGGACAGCGGAACCTGGCACAGGTTCGCCGAGTGGAAGCTTAATCCGTGGCGGATCGCTTACGCCAAGACGGCGCCGTATTTTCTCATCAACCTGTTTAATACCGCCGTTGCTTTCGTCGTCGCGCTGTACGTGTTCGAAGCCCCGCTGTTCGGCAGCCTGCCGGCCGGGCTTGCCATCATACTCAGCTTTACTTTCGCCGTTAGCGGCATCGGTTATCTGATCAGCCTGTTTTCGGGCAATCAGCTCGGCTCCACCCAGACGGCGATGCTGATCGCGGTGCCGTCATTCATGCTTTCCGGCTTCACCTGGCCGTTCGAAGCGATGCCGAGGGCGCTTCAGATCGTCGGGCATATGCTGCCGCTCACTTACTTTTTGGACGGCGTCAGAAACATTTTCGTCAAAGGGAACGATTTCGCCGCCATTTGGCGGGACTGCGTCGCCCTGGTGCTGACCGGAACGCTCACTTATTTCATCGCGATGCTGCTGACGCGGTTTGTCGTATTTTCCGGCAAAAAGACGGCGCAAGCCGCAGCGGGCGGCAAGCCTGCGCTGCCGCAAGGATCGAATCTGACAGCCTGAAACCTTTTCGAAAGGATGCGAACATCATGAAAAAAACGATCATCGTGCTATCTTCGGCACTTCTCCTTGCTGCGGGACTGCAGCCGGCCGCTTACGCGGATACGACGGTCACGACGACGGTCGAGGACCCTGTGCAGAACGTATATGTGTACCCGGAAACGCTGGACACCGCAGCTTCGTTGGATTTGAATTATGTGTTGGACAAAGCGCTGAAAGACTCGCATAATCTGACTCTGCTGGCGCTGAAATATTCGGCTCAGGGCACCAAGAAGGGGGATTTGGAGGCCCAGATGGACCAGATGGCCGGCCCGTCGTTCACGCCCGGGCACCTGCCCGCCACAGCGGCGGAGATCGCGAACACGCCGGGCATGCCGGCGATTAAAGACCCGGTCGATCTGCAGTGGACGATCGTGCAAAATTCGGCCATGAACCAAATGCTTCAGGGCATGGGGGCGCTTGCCGGCGGGATGAACACGATCATCAGCTCGCAGCGGGCGCAGATGCGTTCGGCCGCCCATCAGCTCGGCACCGACCAGCGCAATTCGCTGCTGCAAAGCGATGAGGCCGAGGCCGGCATCCGGCTGCAAATGATCGCGCAGTACGCGCAATTGCTCGGCCAGAAGAAGCAGCTTGAGCTGATGCGCGAGTACCAGGCCGTGATCGAGAAGGACGTGCAGAAAGCGGTCATGTTCCGGCAGCAGGGGCTGGCCTCGGCCGACGACGTCCAGACGGCGCAAAAGGCGCTCGCCAAACAGAAGGACGACATCGTTCTGCTGACGAACAATTACCGACTTGCTCTCGTTCAGCTGTGCACGGATATCGGCATCGCCTATAACCCCGATCAGGTTATTCAGGATATCGCGCCGATCACCCCGCAGCCGGTCGTCGAGACGGACACGCTGACATTGCTGAAAGGCTCCTACCAGATGAAAATGGCCGGAAACAATATCGATGAAGCGGTGTGGGAAACTGGCAATACGGTTACGCAAAACACGTACGGCGGCCAATACCTGATGGCGAATGAGGGCATCGCCGGTCAAAAGAACGCGCAAACGAAGCTTGAGCTGACCAAAAAAATCGAAGCGACCTATAACGACGCCCGCAACGCTTACCAGGCTTGCCTGACGGAGCAGCGCAATTTGAGCGACATTCAGGCGGATTTGCAAAAGGTTCGCTTCCGCTACGCGGCGGGTGTCATTTCCAGGCATGATCTCGATAAATTCATGCTTAAGGTTCACCAGAACGAAACTGCGCTGGCTGCCGCCAAGCTGAAATATTATGTGTTGAATGAAAAAGCGAAGGCGATGGATTCGGGCTTTATCCAGTAACCTTTAAGAAGCAAGCCGCAAATTCGTATCGGCAGACTGCGCCAAGCGTCCGCCGGTACGGCTTGCGGCTTTTGCTGCGCCCCGGCGCAAAGGCCGCACAAAGACGGCGCAAAGACGGACCAAAGGCTCGCTTCACTTTTGGGGGATGGTTGGGCTATAATGAAAAGAATGACTATATGCAACAAAGGTAAAGGGGTGGACTATTGTGAGCATTACAAAATCAGATGTCGAGCACGTTGCCAAGCTGGCCAGACTGGATCTCACGGACAATGAGATGGAACAGTTCACAGGGCAGCTGAATGCGATTTTGAAATATGCCGAGCAGCTGAATGAGCTGAATACGGACGATGTGGCTCCGACGAGCCATGCGATGCCGCTTGTTAACGTGATGCGCGAGGATGTGACGCAGCCTTCGCTGCCGATCGAGAAGGTGCTGTTGAACGCGCCGGACGAAGAAGACGGCCAGTTCAAAGTTCCGGCCGTATTGGAGTAGGAAAACGTATATTAAGGAAGGGAGTGCCTGTCGTTGTCTTTGTTTGATCTTACCTTACAACAAATCCACAATAAGCTGCACGGCAAGGAACTGAAAGTATCCGATCTTGTGGATCAATCGTATAAGAGAATCCGGGAAGCGGATGCGAAAATCCAGGCGTTCCTGACGCTGGATGAAGAGAACGCCCGGGCGGCTGCAGAGCAATTGGACGAGCAGCTCGCTGGCGGCGGCGCAAGAGGGATTTTATTCGGGCTGCCGATCGGCCTCAAGGATAATATCGTGACGGAAGGTCTCAAGACGACCTGCGCCAGCAAATTTTTATCCAACTACAACCCGATTTACGACGCAACGGTTGTACGCAAGCTGAAAGAGGCGCAGACCGTCACCATAGGCAAGCTGAACATGGATGAATTCGCGATGGGCGGCTCCAACGAGAACTCCGCGTTTCATCCGACCTACAACCCGTGGAACACCGCGCACGTTCCGGGCGGCTCCAGCGGAGGCTCGGCCGCTGCTGTTGCCGCCGGCGAAGTATATTTTGCGCTCGGTTCGGACACCGGCGGATCGATCCGCCAGCCGGCCGCCTACTGCGGCATCGTCGGGTTGAAGCCTACATACGGCCTCGTGTCCCGTTACGGGCTGGTCGCATTCGCGTCCTCGCTCGACCAGATCGGACCGCTGACCAAGAACGTGGAAGATTCCGCCTACTTGCTGCAAGCTATTGCCGGGCACGATCCGAAGGATTCCACTTCCGCGAAAACGGACATTCCCGACTACGTGAGCGCCTTGACAGGCGATATCAAAGGCTTGCGCATCGGCGTGCCGAAAGAATATATGGGCAAAGGCATCGACCCTGCCGTGAAGGAAAAAGTGCTCGAAGCGCTGAAAGTGCTGGAAAGCCTCGGCGCCGTCTGGGAAGAGGTCGACATGCCGCATTCCGAACATGCCGTCGCCACTTACTATCTGCTCGCTTCGTCCGAGGCCTCCTCGAACCTGGCCCGCTTTGACGGCGTTCGCTACGGCGTCCGTTCCGACAACGCGCAGAGCCTGCTCGACGTGTACCACATGTCCCGCAGCGAAGGCTTCGGCCCCGAAGTCAAGCGCCGCATCATGCTGGGCACCTACGCGCTGAGCTCCGGCTACTACGACGCTTACTACCTGAAAGCGCAAAAAGTGCGCACCCTGATCAAGCAGGACTTCGATCGGGTGTTTGAAAAATACGACGTCATCGTCGGCCCGACGGCTCCGACGCCGGCATTCAAAATCGGCGATCAGGTGGAAGATCCGCTGACGATGTACCTGAACGATATTTTGACGATTCCGGTCAACCTCGCGGGCGTTCCGGCAATCAGCGTGCCCTGCGGCTTCGTGAACGGGCTTCCGGTCGGGCTGCAGATTATCGGCAAAGCGCTTGACGAGTCGACGGTACTGCGCACGGCTCATGCCTACGAGCAGAACACCGACCACCACAAACAGCGTCCGCAGCTATAATGGCGGCTAATCAAGTCCAAAGGAGGCATATTCATTTTGACGGCAACGACGGATACCCAATTTGAAACCGTGATCGGTCTGGAAGTCCATGTGGAGCTTCACACCGCATCCAAAATATTTTGCAGCTGCGCGACTTCATTCGGTGCGCCTCCGAACACGAATACGTGTCCCGTCTGTTTGGGTCATCCAGGCGTGCTGCCTGTGTTGAACCGCCAGGCGGTGGAGTACGCGATGAAAGCGGCGATGGCGCTGAACTGTACGATTGCGACGAACAGCAAGTTCGACCGTAAAAATTACTTTTACCCGGATTCGCCCAAAGCTTACCAAATCTCCCAGTACGATCAGCCTATCGGCGAGCACGGCTGGATTGATATCGAAGTGGACGGCGTCGCCAAACGGATCGGCATCACCCGCGTCCATCTGGAAGAAGACGCCGGCAAGCTGACGCACGTGGACGGCGGCTACGCCTCGCTCGTCGACTTCAACCGCGTCGGCACTCCGCTGATCGAGATCGTCTCCGAGCCGGACCTGCGCTCGCCGGAAGAAGCGCGCGCTTACCTGGAGAAGCTGAAAGCGATCATGCTGTACTGCGACGTGTCCGACGTCAAGATGGAGGAAGGCTCGCTGCGCTGCGACGCCAACATCAGCTTGCGTCCGTTCGGGCAGGAGAAATTCGGCACGAGAGCCGAATTGAAGAACATGAACTCGTTCCGCGGCGTGCAGAGAGGCCTCGAGTACGAAGAATACCGCCAGGCGGACATTCTCCGCAGCGGCGGCGAAGTCGTACAGGAAACGCGCCGCTGGGACGACGCGCAGGGCAAAACCTTGACGATGCGCGGCAAAGAGGAGGCGCACGACTACCGCTACTTCCCGGACCCGGATCTGGTCAGCCTGTACATCGACGATGCGTGGAAGGCCGCTGTCAAAGCTTCGATTCCGGAGCTGCCGGACGCGCGCAAGGCGCGGTATGCGAGCGAGCACGGGCTTCCGGGCTACGACGCCGAAGTCATCACCGCCTCGATGAAGCTGGCCGACTTCTTTGAAGAGAGCCTGCAGTACACCAAGGACGCCAAAGCTGTCTCGAACTGGATCATGGGCGATCTGCTCGGATATTTGAATGCGGGCAACCTTGAACTGGGTGATGTGAAAATTACCGGCAAAGGACTGGGCGAGATGATCGGCCTGATCGAAAAAGGCACGATCTCCAGCAAAATCGCCAAAACCGTGTTCAAGGAGCTGATCGAAACCGGTAAAGATCCGCAGAAGATCGTTGAGGAGCAAGGGCTCGTGCAAATTAGCGACGAAGGCGCGATCAAGGCGGTTGTCGAGCAGGTCGTGAACAACAATCCGCAGTCTGTCGCCGATTTCAAGGCCGGCAAAGAGAAGGCTGTAGGCTTCCTGGTCGGACAAGTGATGAAAGAAACGAAGGGCAAAGCCAACCCGGGGCTCGTCAACAAATTAATCGTCGAGTGCCTGAACGGCAAATAATAAAAACAGAAAGTGGTGATCCCGCAATATGGGCACCACTTTTTTTCAATCGGGGAGGGTGGCGGCACTATGACCATCAAGCAGCTTCCTTTGGACACGAACGAGGAGATTTTGCAGCTGTTGTCGCTGCAAACGGCTTCCTATCGCGTGGAAGCGCAATTAATCGGCTTCGAGGACATTCCTCCGCTCAAGGACGGCATAGCTTCGATCCGGGCGGCGGAGGAAACTTTCCTCGGCTATTATACGGAAGAGGCCGGAGCAAGCAGGCTGGCTGGCGCAATCTCGTACAGCTGCGAGGGAACGGTCGTGACGATTTGCCGGATGATGGTGCATCCGGACTATTTTCGCCGGGGGATCGCCGCGAGCCTGCTGCGGTTCGTGCTCGCCGATCAGGAGCGGGACGGGGCTTCCCGGTTTGTCGTCTCGACCGGGTCGGCGAATTATCCGGCGGTGCGGCTGTACGAAAGCTTCGGCTTTTCCCCAAGGAGAACGCTTACGGTCGGCCCCGGTATTGCGCTAACGACATTCGAACGCCCTGCTTCGAGTTGATTTTTTCATCAAAAGCAGGTTCTTATCGAAGCGGAGCGCGATACAATATGTTATCACTGCGTAAAGGGAGCGATTTCAACATGAATCCTTGGGTTATCGATCAGCTGCATGTTACGATCCGGCTGTTTTTGGCTCTCCTTTTAGGAGGGCTGATCGGCTTTGAACGGGAAGTCAGCAGTCATGCCGCGGGGCTGCGGACTCATATTTTGGTGTGCGTAGGTTCGGCTCTGGTGATGCTGTTATCGATGTACGGCTTCAGTGCCTTCGTGAACGAAGTGAACGTTCGGATCGATCCTTCCCGTCTGGCGGCGCAAGTCATCAGCGGCATCGGCTTTTTGGGCGCGGGCACGATTATGTTCAATGGCAGATCCATCACGGGCTTGACGACGGCCGCTTCGCTTTGGGTGGTGGCGGGAATCGGGCTTGCCGTAGGCGCGGGCTTTTATTATCCGGCCGTCCTCGCCTGCCTTATGGTTTTGGTCAGCTTGTGGATCCTTAATAAATTGGAACTGCGGTATTTCAGCGGCAAAAAGCTGCGCATTATCAACATCGTTGCCGTCGACCAACCGGGAATTCTCGGCATCGTTACAACCCTGCTCGGCGAGTTGAAGGTGGACATCCGCAAAGTCGGTATGGAGGATTATAAGCACGATGGGGAGAGAAAAATGGTTCGGATCACCTTTTACGTGACGGTGCCGAAGCCTGCCGTGATCGTCTCGATTTTGGAGCAGATTAACAATCTTTCGGGCGTTGAAGAAGTGAACGTTGAAAAAAGTAAAGTTTAATTGAAGGGTTCTTCAGGGGGCGAGCGTCTAAGCATAAAGTACGAACAGGAAGGGAGAGGTCGGGCATGGACAATTTGACGGATGAACAGCTTATCGACCGGATCCGTCAAGGTCATTCCGAAGCTTACCGCATTGTGGTGGAGCGGCATAAGAACTACATTTATTCGCTCGTCTACCGAATGGTAGAGCATCGGGAAACTGCCGAAGACTTGACCCAGGAAGTGTTCGTCAAGCTGTACCGTTCCCTTTCCTATTTTCGCGGCGACGCCAAATTTACGACATGGCTGTACCGGATGACGGTCAATCTCGTCACGGATTACAGGCGGTCGCAGAAGAGAAGGCCGTATGAAGCGCTTCTGGATAAAATGAAGGGCTGGCTAGGGGATGCCAGGGAACAGCCTGAGGAAGCCGCGCTCATGAAAGACGAGCAGCAGCGCATGCAGAAGCTGTTGTCCGAGCTGCCTGATAAATACAGGCTGATCATGTATCTGTATCACTACAAGCAGTTGTCCTATCAGGAAATGTCCGAGGCTACAGGCTTGCCTGTGAAAACAATTGAAACAAGGCTGTACCGGGGAAAGGCCATGCTCAAGGAAAAATGGTTGGAGGTGAATGCGGATGAGACGGAAACCGATGGAAGAGGCCAAGTCCGAGCCGTATCTGAATAAGTTTTTAATCGAGATGCCGCTGGAGGAAACGTCTCCGGATTTTACGGATCGGGTGATGCGGGCTATTACGCTTCCGGAACGATCTTCGCGGCAGGCAGACGCCGGCAAGCAGCATTGGAGAAGCCAGGCTGTCAACGGTCTCATTGCTATCGCCGCCACGGTTCTGTTTATCCACTCCGGTCTCATCGACAAAGTTTTGAACATCGATACGGGAATCAACATGATTTCCGCTTACATTGCGCAGCTTTCCCATTTGCTGCAATCCTGATCCTTAAGCGCAGATTGGAGGAATTTGAAGTGAATATACCCAACAACAATCATCGCATACCGGAGTTTCCGGGGCATGAGGAACTGCTGAGAGAGCCTTTTGCCGCGCATGAATCGTCCGCTTTTCCGAACATGCCCTACACGCCCCCTTATTATCAATCGCCCAAAAAGCGCAAATGGGTTGCCGGGGTTCTGTCGTTCGCCATTCCGGGAACAGGACAACTGTATCTCGGTTTGATGCAGCGCGGATTGTTTATCATGGCGCTCATCATCCTGGACATTGTCATTATGGTTTCGATTGCCCATGGGCATGGAAGCGTTCCGATGATGACATTGTTCGCCTTGATTTTGCCGGTCATTTATTTTTACAGTTTGTTTGACGCTTTGCAATCTACGGACAACGTCAACCGGCGCATGGAACTGGGAGAATTCGCGGATATGCCGCAGGACCCCTTGCAAAAGCTGATGCGCGGCAGCAACCTCGGGGTGCTGCTCATCGTGGCCGGCGTCTTGTTTTTCCTGATCAGCACGAAACCGCCGTGGTTCGAACAAATTTTCGATCTCCTCGGTTCTTATCTCGGTTCAATCGTTCTGATCGTGGCCGGACTGGGCATGTTCTTGCTGGAATCCCGCAAAAGCAGGTAATTGTTTGCTGAGAATAACCATGAATCCGCTGCCATCATTGACAAAAGTCCATTTACACACGTACAATAAAGTGTGAAGCATAAATGACTACACATCAGGTGGTGAGTATCATGGCAGTACAATTGGAACATGCTCTGGCCAAATTGAAAACAACCGGTGTTCGAATGACCCCTCAGCGGCACGCCATTCTTTCTTTTTTGCTGGATTCCATGACTCATCCGACTGCAGATGACATTTATAAAGCACTCGAATCCAAATTTCCTAATATGAGCGTTGCTACGGTTTATAATAATCTGAAGGTCTTTATTGAGGCGGGACTCGTCCGCGAGCTGACTTACGGGGACAGTTCCAGTCGGTTTGACGCCGATATGACAGATCATTACCATGCGCTTTGCGAGGTGTGCGGCAAAATCACCGATTTCGAATACCCGTCGCTTCACGACGTTGAAACGACCGCAGCCGCCCAGACAGGATTTCAAGTGCGCGGTCACCGGTTGGAGGTATATGGGGTTTGTCCGGATTGCGTCGGCGTTACCAAGCATTAACAACTTTGCGCAAAATTCCTGCTCGCTCCGGTTTTTGTTGTATAATGAACGTGTTTGAACCTTCTTGCGATAAGAAGCGGAGAACGCGTTTTTCTTTTGCAAATTTTAAAAGGACGTGACAACTTGCAACCACTGCCAACCGAGCCGCACATTCGCCGCAGAAAGTCGCCCAGACGCTTGTTTTTTTTAGTCCTCATTCTTTTTTTGATGCTCGGTTCAGGTGCGGGATTTTGGCTCTGGAAAGAGTACGCCCCTAATAACGAACATGCGGAGACCGATTATCACGAACTGGCCAAGCCGGTTTTTTATCAAGACCAATTTTTCCCGACAAGCGCAATCGGCCAAAAGGAAACGCTCAAGCTGCCGCTGGCGCTTATCCAGCAGTGGATTGATCCGTCGATCGTGTACGAGGAGCAGAGCGATTCCGTGATCATTACGACGGCGGACAAAGTGCTTCGTTTCAAAACGAGCCAGCTCTCGGCGTTTATGAATGAAAAACCGTACACGCTCGCTTTCCCCGTCGAAAAGAAAGATAAAACCGTCTATGTGCCTATTGAACCGCTGCGCGAGCTGTACCCTATCGAGCTCAGGGAGTCGGAACAGACCGGCGCCGTCATCCTGCTGAAGAAGGGGGATCGTTTGCAGTGGGGCAAACTGACCGATGCGAAAGGAGCGCAGCTCCGCGCGGGCTCGACCGTGAAGGCGTCGATCCTGTCGACCGTCGCTTTTGACGAGCAGGTTATGATTTTGGGCGAAGACAACGATTGGTATAAAATTCAGCAGCAGAGCGGTCCCATCGGCTTCGTCCGCAAAAGCGAAATCGCGCTTGACCGTGAGGAAACGATTCCCGTCGGCGAGGGCGCTGCGGCCTTTGTGCCGGCCAAGCCGCTCGGCGGCAAGCTGAATATGACCTGGGAACACGTCACTTCCAAAAATCCCGACACGGCCAAAATTCCCGAGATGCCCGGACTTAACGTCATCAGTCCGACCTGGTTTTCTTTAGCCGACAATCAGGGGCGGGTGAGCAACTCCGCTGATGCCGCCTATGTCAAATGGGCCCAGGACCGCGGTTATCAGGTATGGGCGCTTTTCAGCAACGGCTTCGAGCCCGACAGGACTTCCCAAGCGCTTGGGACGTACGATTTGCGCATGAAAATCATCAAGCAGCTTCTCGGTTTTGCTCAAACGTACAAATTGCAAGGTTTTAATATCGACTTTGAAAACGTGCGCGTAAAAGATAAAGCGAACCTGGTTCAATTCGTGCGGGAAATGACGCCGCTCATGCATGAGCAGGGCCTCGTCGTATCGATTGACGTTACGCCGAAATCGACGAACGAAATGTGGTCCTTATTTTATGATAGGCCGGCGCTTGCGGAGACAGTGGATTACATGATGCTGATGGCTTATGATGAATATTGGGCGACAAGTCCCAAATCCGGCTCCGTCTCCTCCCTGCCATGGGCGGAAAAATCGCTTGTTCAATTATTGAACGAAGAGAAAGTGCCGGCATCCAAGCTCGTTCTTGGCGTTCCTTTCTACACGCGCCTGTGGACGGAAGAAGTCAAAAAAGGCAAAACCGAAGCGAAGTCGAAGACGCTGTCGATGGATCAAGCCCAAGCCATTATCAAAGACAAGAAGCTGACGCCGGTCTTCCTGCCCGAAGCGGGGCAAAACTACGTGGAGTATAAAGAAGGAGACAAGCTGATGCGGATCTGGCTTGAAGACGAAACTTCGGTCAAAGCGAGAATCGCGCTCGTCAAAAAATACGATCTGGCTGGAATGGCCTCATGGCGCCGCGGCTTCGAAAAAGCGGATTTGTGGAAGACGATTCAAGACGAAATGGGCAAATAGGGAGGATAGGATCGATGAGAAAAAGAATAGCCATCGATATGGACGAGGTTATGGCCGATACTGTTGCCAAGCATCTGGCATCGTTTAACCGCGATTACAACGACGAAATTACACTGGCGGATTTGCACGGCAAAAAATTGCGCCATCTCCGTCCGCACCTGGAACAGGAGATCAGCGGTTATTTTGACGATGTCACGTTTTTTCGCGATCTGGAAGTGATGGAACGAAGTCAGGAAGTCATACTTGAGCTGAGCGAACGGTACGACATTTTTATCGCTACGGCGGCCATGGAACACCCGGCTTCTTTTATGGCCAAATTCGAATGGCTGAAAGAACACTTTTCTTTTTTGCCGGACATGAATTTCGTGTTTTGCGGCGACAAAAGCATCGTTCACGCCGATTTCTTGATCGATGACCACCCGCACAATTTCGAGCGTTTCAAGGGACAAGGAATACTTTATACGGCTCCTCATAACGTTAACGAAACCCGCTATCCTCGCGTCAACAACTGGCAGGAAGTGCGGGATTATTTTCTCGGATAAATCATAGATACAGCAAAAGCCGGACCCGTGAGCGCTGTGCGGGTCTTTTTTTGTGTGCAAAAGAAAAAAACGGGCTTTCGCCCGCCATGTTTTTTGTTGTGTGCCGCTTCGCTTAATGAGGCTTTTGCTCGTGATCCCGGTTATGCTCCAGCATCGGCATTGTGATCAATTGATCTTCAGCCTGCTCTTTGGGTTGGTACTGCGGGTCCACCGTCAAAATCGTTTTGCAGAACATGCAGCGGTCCGTTTTTCCGAGCATTTTCGTTCTTCGCCCGCATTCAGGACAGTCGATGACGGTCGCCGAAGTAGAGAGCATTCCCGCCCAAAAATAAATGCCCATGCTGACCATCATGCTGATCATGCCGATAATCATAAAGATCACAGCCATGATGCGGCCAGCTTGTCCCCAATCGAAAACGATCCCCGCCAATCCGACAATCATGAGCAGCATGCCGCCCATCGTCATGCCCAGTCCCCAAAGCCGAAACTCATTCACTTTACTTGATTTAAAACGCACCTGATTCCTTCCTCTCCGCCGTCGCTTTCGCAATCGTTACTGTATGATTTGTCACAAAATTCAGCAGGAAACTCCGCCATTGATGTCGAAATAAGAGAGTAATCCAATCCAGACAGGAGCTTCTGATACCCATGGGAATCGATAAAGAGCAGCTTTTGCTTAAGTTCCGCAATGACCGCAGAATTATCAGCGTCATGACGGTGAATAACCCCAAGCAGCTTCCCGCGCTGACGGACGGGTTCGATCAACTGCTTCTCATAGTTACAAACGATCAGAGTCTTAACAACCATATGATTAATTATATAAGAGACGATCTTCGTATACAAGAAAGATGGGTTGATCCGGCTTCGCTGGAGCATTGGATTCGTGTCGGGGAAAATCGCAGCATCATTCATTGGCTGTTAAAAGGGGAGATACTTCTGGATCAAAATACTTATTTGGAAGGCCTTCGCCATAGAATGCTTGAATTTCCTGTTGATTTGCGCGAACACAAATTGTTAATCGAATTCTCCTTGTTTTTGCGAAAATATTTGCAAAGCAAAGAATATATTCTTGACGAGCATCTGCTGGATGCCTATAACAATATACTTGAAGCTCTTCATCATTGGGCGCGCATCGTCATTATCGAAGACGGCTACCATCCCGAAATTACGGTTTGGCGACAAATCCGCTCGATCAATCCGGGGGTTTACAAGCTGTACGAAGAATTAACGATGAGCAAAGAAACTTTGAAACAGAGAGTTCAACTAGTTTTGCTGGCCTGCGAATTTTCCGTGATGTCCAAAATGGAGCGCTGCTGCAAAAGCCTCATCTATATATTGTCCGAAAGCGGGCAGCCTGTGAGCGCCAAGGAACTGCAGCTTCATCCTTTACTGTTGGAGGTCAGGGGAGAGCTGCCGCTTCTTCTTAATAAATTGGTGAAAAAGGGACTGATTAAAGAAGTGGCCGTCCCTATCGATGAAGACATTACGGAATTAGAGCTGAAGTATTCGGCCGTTTAAAATAATTCAAAATCCGCAGGAATCGGCTGCCGCGCCGATTCTTTTTTTCTTTCTTGACATTAAATAATCATCTGTGATAAATTAGATTTCGCCGCCTAAAGACGGTACGCTTTCAAAAAGTTTGATGCAAGACAAGCAAGAAAAAGATTTGAAAAAAAAGCTTGCATTGAATTGGGCGAATGTGATATATTATAAAAGTCGCCGCTGAAAACGGGCGACGAAATGAACGAAAGAAATTGTTCTTTGAAAACTGAACAACGAGTGAAGAAGCAAGGTTGAGCAATCAACCAAAACAAAGAGATTGCAAAATCTCGTCAGCTTTGAAATTGAGCTATTCAGCTTTCAATAAAGGTAACACCTTTTTGGAGAGTTTGATCCTGGCTCAGGACGAACGCTGGCGGCGTGCCTAATACATGCAAGTC